>CAIXLG010000018.1 GCA_903920215.1 uncultured Chlorobiaceae bacterium | reverse complement strand
TTCCGCATTGCACTTCATTCATAGTTATTATAATAGCTATGAATATTGCGAAAAATGATGAAAAATTAGCAATAACTTATTTTATTTTATAGACATAAAAATTTTATAGTTATAAATTATCCGGGAAATTAGGATATACGGCAGAATGATACCGTAAGCTAATCGCCCCGAAAATTATAAGCAGTGACTGAATGTCAGCAAGAACAATAGCTATTTATGGCAAGGGTGGAATAGGCAAGAGTTTTACGACAACCAACCTCAGCGCCACCTTCGCCTTGATGAACAAACGGGTGCTGCAACTCGGCTGCGATCCTAAACACGACTCGACGACCTCCCTCTTTGGCGGTATTTCTCTTCCGACTGTAACTGACGTCTTTGCCGAGAAGAATGCCTTGAACGAGCAAGTCTCAGTGAGCGATATTGTATTCCGAAAAGATATTGCGGATTTCCCTCAACCCATTTACGGTGTCGAACTTGGCGGGCCTCAGGTTGGCCGTGGATGCGGCGGCAGAGGAATCATTTCTGGATTTGAGATACTCGAAAAACTGGGGATTTTCAAATGGGATATTGATATCATTTTGATGGACTTTCTCGGGGATGTTGTCTGTGGAGGATTTGCAACTCCGCTGGCCCGATCACTCTCGGAAGAGGTTATTCTTGTTACCAACAATGACAGACAATCCATCTTTACAGCCAACAATATCTGCCAGGCAAACAACTATTTCAGAACTATCGGGGGACAGTCGCGGCTGCTCGGGCTGATCATCAACCGCGATGACGGGAGCGGTGTCGCTGAAAAATATGCCGAAGCAGCAGGCATAACAGTACTCATGAAAGTACCCTATAACGCTGCAGCCCGTGATAAGGATGACAGTTTCGACTTTGCTGTACGACTGCCTGAAATCCGTGATAAATTTCAGAAACTTGCCGGTGAAATTCTGAATAACAAAATCACCCCTTGCGAAGCGGGTGGCCTTGATTTTATGGGATTTGTCCGGCTATTCGGCGAGGTCAGTGATGATAGCCCGGTAGCAGCCACTGCTGAAGAGCTTTTCGGCGAAAAAAGGATGTCTTCGGGTTCAGCGGAGAATACAAATACAACAGCCATAGAAAGTGATACCCTGAAAATGACCAGGTGTATCGATAAGCTTGCTGCTGAGGAACAAGAGGTATACCGAATGGTAGCGCAGGAAAAAAGAAGCTTCAGCGAGATTGCTGAACTGACACACCGGGAGGAGTCAGATGTCCGGGAACTGTTTTCCAGTGCCCGGAGTCAACTGACAAGACTATTCTTCGAGAATTAGGCGTTCGCTTTTTTGGTTGCTTTCTGACGGAGGTTCACGTCAAGTATCTTCTTCCGTAATCGGATACTCTGCGGAGTTACCTCGAGAAGTTCGTCATCATTGATAAACTCAAGCGCCTGCTCCAGAGAAAGAATTTTTGGAGGTGTCAGACGAAGCGACTCATCGGTTCCGGAAGAGCGCATGTTGCTGAGCTTTTTGGTTTTGCAGACATTGATGGTAATATCAAGTCCTCTTGTCGACTCACCGACAATCATACCTGCATAGACCTTGGTGTTTGGTGAAACAAAGAATGTTCCGCGATCTTCAAGGGCGCTCAGTGAGTATGCAACACAGGTTCCTGTTTCAGCAACAACAAGTGCACCGCTCTCTCTTGAGGGCAGTTTACCCTTGAATGGCTGGTATTCAAAGAAGACGTGCGACATCATTCCTTCGCCTTTGGTATCGGTGGTAAACTCCAGGTTGTAACCGATCAGACCTCTTGTCGGAATTTCAAATTCAACTCTGACCATGCCGCCACGAAGGGTGCCCATGTGCGTCATTTCGGCCTTTCTACGACCCATTTTTTCGATAATGACACCGGTATATTCCTCTGGAATATCGATGGTGACGTGCTCAATCGGCTCAAGCAGGGTACCTTCTTCATCATGGTGCATGATAACTTCAGGCCTTGCAATAGCAACTTCAAAACCTTCGCGCCTCATGGTTTCAATCAACACTGACAGATGAAGCTCTCCACGTCCTGAAACACGGAAGGTATCGGCACTGTCAGTTTCCTCAACGTTAAGAGCCACATTGGTCATTTTCTCTTTCATCAGCCTTTCACGAATCTTGCGGCTGGTAACCTCTTTGCCTTCAACTCCGGCAAAGGGAGAGTCGTTCACGGAAAAAAGCATGGAAAGCGTTGGTTTGCTGATGTCGAAAGAAGCCAGCGAAACTGGATCGTCAACGGATGCAAGTGTCATACCTACTGTGGCATCAGGGATACCTGCAATGGCAATAATATCGCCTGAAGTCGCCTCTTTGGACTCGATCTTCTGAAGCTTGTCGAAGAGGAAGACTTTTGTTACGGTTCCCTTTCCAATAACACCGTCAGGACCTACGACTGCAAGCTGGCTGCCGGGGCTGACCTTTCCACGCTGGATACGGCCGATGGCTATTTTGCCAATGTAGTCGCTATAGTCAAGGGTTGTGACAAGCATCTGGAAGCCACCTTCGTCATGTGCAGTCGGTGGCGGGATCTCCTTGATGATCATGTCGAGCAGAAGGCTCATATCGCCATCTTCATCGTCCATACTGTACTTGGCAACGCCATTTTTCGCAGAAGTAAAGATGTAAGGGAAATCAAGCTGATGCTCTTCAGCACCAAGTGCAATAAAGAGATCAAGAACCTGATCGTGCACCTTGATCGGGTCGGACTGAGGGCGATCTATCTTGTTAATGACTACAATAGGCTTCAAATGCAGCTCAAGGGCTTTGCGCAGTACAAACTTGGTCTGCGGCATTGGACCTTCAAATGCGTCAACAAGAAGCAGAACACCATCAACCATCTGGAGAATGCGCTCTACCTCACCGCCAAAGTCGGCATGACCCGGTGTATCGACGATGTTGATTTTATGGTCGTTATAGACTGCTGCTGCGTTCTTTGAAAATATGGTAATGCCACGCTCTTTTTCCTGAGGGTTTGAATCAAGCACCCTGACGTTTACCTGCTGGTTCTCTCTGAAAGCACCGGTCTTCTGAAAAATAGAATCCACAAGTGTCGTTTTTCCATGATCAACGTGCGCGATAATGGCTATATTTCTAATATTCTTGGTCGATCTCATCTTTTTTCCTTGTAAATAAAGTATATTTGCATCAAGTATGGGCCCGAATATACATCTTTTATTTGTAATTACGGCACAATCTTTGTCTCTGGATAAACCAGTTGAATAGTAACAATCCTGGAGATCAAAGAATTCATTGTAACTGCCATTCACCCCAGCTATAGCTCTCCTTGACATGAACAATATATTATTCAACAACCTGCCTTTACTCGTCCTTAACCAAGTTGTTTCATTACTCTATCTGTCGACAACATTCCTCTATGGAGCGCATTTTTTCAAGGATAGCGAGTTTGCCAAAACATATAAGCAGCCACTTCTTGCGCTGACTGTTCTGACCCACGTGGTTTACCTTGGACTTCTGACCTCACTGGAAGGGTACAAGATCAGCTATTCGACGGTCAATCTCATGACTATGGTAGCGCTCACCTTGACCATTACCTACCTTTTCATTGAATTTACAACCAAAAGCGACAAGACCGGATTTTTTGTTATCGCCTTTGCCGCTGGTGCACAGCTTATCTCTTCCATTCTCACAGCTCAGCTCCCGAATACAGGAGTCGGAACGTTCAACGGCATTGGAATGGGGGTACACATTATTGCTTCTATTTTCGGGTTCAGCGCTATAGCAATTGCAGGTCTGTACAGCATTCTCTATCTGTTGCTTTTCCGTCAGATAGAACAAAACCGCTTCGAATTACTGTTTCAGCGCCTTCCGAACCTTGAAATGCTTGAAAAGCTGACGATGCATGCCGTCTCTTTCGGATTTCTCTTTCTCTCTATTACCCTTTTTGCCGGTATGATGGAGCAGCAGGCTTCCGGTCAGACAATCAGTCTGCTTGAACCTAAGCTTTTCACCTTGATTGTTATATGGCTGCTTTACGGGACAAGTATTTTTATCAAGCCGATTATCGGCTGGGACATAAAGCATATGGCCTATTTATTTATCGTTCTGTTTGTCTTCATTACCCTGTTGATCGTTCTCATGACTTTTTTTTCGCCGACGTTCCATAAGCTGACCTTATAAATTAGTTATGTTTGAAATTAAGGGCTTTTAGGATATATTTGAAGCTTATTGCTTTGTTCTGGATACTGTATCCGTAACCAGCTCACTTAAATAACTCTGCTATGAATATCATTTCAGTTGGTGTCAACCACAAGACAGCACCTATTGAAATCCGCGAAAGAATCTCCCTCACCGAAGATCAAAACAAGGAGTTCATTACCGGCCTTATTTCAAGCGGACTGGCTCATGAAGCCATGGTGATTTCAACCTGTAACCGTACTGAGCTCTATGTCGTGCCGGCAATGCACGAAGTTACGGGTGAGTTCCTCAAGGAGTATCTCATCTCTTTCAAGGATGCTCGCAAGGAGGTTCGACCGGAACATTTCTTCAACCGCTTTTACTGCGGCACGGCTCGCCATATATTTGAAGTGGCAAGTGCTATAGATTCGCTGGTCCTTGGTGAAGGACAGATTCTCGGTCAAGTTAAAAATGCCTATCGAATAGCAGCTGAAACACAGTCTGCCGGTATTCTGCTTACGCGCCTATGCCATACAGCATTCAGTGTTGCCAAGAAGGTAAAGACAAAAACAAAAATCATGGAGGGGGCTGTATCGGTAAGCTATGCTGCCGTTGAACTGGCCCAGAAAATATTTTCTAACCTCTCCCTGAAAAGGGTTCTGCTTATCGGAGCCGGTGAAACCGGTGAACTTGCGGCGAAACACATGTTTCAGAAAAACGCCCGCAATATTGTTATAACCAACAGAACACTGTCAAAAGCAGAAACTCTTGCCGAAGAACTCACTACCAATCAGGTTCTGCCCTTTGAATCATTCAAGGATCATCTTCACGAATTTGATATCATCATCACTGCAGTCAGCACCAAGGAGTATATCCTTACGGAGGCTGAAATGCACCATTCCATGCTTAAGCGCAAACTGAAACCCGTCATCATTCTTGATCTCGGTTTACCGAGAAATGTTGATCCTGGTATTGCGAAGCTGCAGAACATGTTCCTTAAAGATATTGATGCTCTCAAGCATATCATTGATAAAAACCTTGAAAAGCGCAGTGCTGAACTGCCTAAAGTCAATGCCATTATTGAAGAGGAACTCGTGGCTTTCGGTCAATGGATCAACACCTTGAAAGTTCGTCCAACAATTGTTGATCTGCAGTCAAAGTTCATTGAAATCAAGGAAAAAGAGATAGAGAGATACCGTTACAAGGTAAGCGAAGAGGAACTTGCTAGAATGGAACACCTTACTGACAGGATCCTGAAAAAAATCCTGCATCATCCAATCAAAATGCTTAAAGCCCCAATTGACACCACTGACTCGATACCGAGCAGAGTCAATCTTGTCCGCAACGTATTCGATCTTGAAGAACCAAATCAGTCACACTAAATAAAAATCTGTAATTGCATTGAAAAAACAGCTCATCATCGGCACAAGATCCAGCCCACTCGCGTTGTGGCAGGCTGAATTTATCAAATCGGAACTTTCCAGACATTATCCTGAGCTTGAAATTACACTGAAACTGGTTAAAACAACCGGCGATGTACTTCTTGACTCTCCCCTTTCAAAAATCGGGGACATGGGGCTGTTTACCAAAGACATTGAAAAACATCTGATCACCAAAGAGATCGACTTGGCGGTTCACAGTCTGAAGGATGTTCCTACAAGCACACCTGAAGGGCTTCTTATCACCTCTTTTACAGAACGTGAAGACACAAGGGATGTCATCATTTCTAAGAATGGGGTAAAGCTGACGGATCTGCCACAAGGCGCGAAAGTCGCCACAAGCAGCCTTCGTCGTATGTCACAGTTGCTGAGCCTGCGTCCTGATTTAGATATCTGCGATATCAGAGGTAATCTCAACACACGCTTCCAAAAGTTTGACGAAGGAAAATTTGATGCAATGATGCTTGCCTATGCCGGCGTATTCCGTCTCAACTTCAGCGATCGCATCTCTGAAATCCTTCCGCACGAAGTCATGCTTCCTGCAGTTGGACAAGGTGCTCTCGGTATTGAGACCCGTGTTGATGATGAGCAGACAAGAGAGATTGTAAGAATCCTCAATCATTCCACAACTGAATACTGCTGCAGGGCTGAGCGTGCATTGCTCCGTCATTTGCAGGGTGGTTGCCAGATTCCTATCGGTGCTTATGCTTCGTTTAAAAACGGCACACTGAAACTTCTGGCCTATGTTGGTTCGGTTGACGGCAAAACAGGGTTGCACAATGAAATCACTAAAACCGGCCTTACTTCTCCCGAGCAGGCTGAAGAAGTCGGTATTGCACTGGCAGAAGAACTGCTGAAACAGGGTGCGGAAAAAATTCTGTCGGAAATCCGTAAAACCCGCTGATGAAAACTGTCCTTGTCACTCGGCCGAAAGATCAGGCAGCGTCATTTGTTAAGGAACTGGAACAGTATGGTCTGAGCTCTTTTGTCTTTCCGACAATTGAGATCAGACCGGTTTCCGGGTGGAAGGTTCCTGAGCTAAGCCGTTTTGACGGGATCTTTTTTACAAGTCCTAACAGTGTCAGCTTTTTTATGGAACGGTTGCTCCTTGAGAGCCCGGAGGAACTGAAAAGCCTTCAAAAGCTCAAGGTTTGGGCTGTAGGAAAAACTACAGCTCAGGATCTTGCAGTTCATGGTGTCACTACCGAGCCGATACCGAAAATTGCTGATGCCGTTACTCTGATGGAAGAGATTGGTGATGATACCATTGCAGGCCACACTTTTCTTTTTCTGAGAGGAACTCTTTCACTGGGAACCATTCCTGCTGTAATTGATAAACGGGGAGGAACTTGTTTAGAACTAACTGTTTATGAAAACCTGCCACCCTCTCTTGAAGAGAGTACGAAGGTTAAAAAACTGCTAGAACAAGGCGTGCTTTCCTGCCTTTCATTTACCAGCCCATCCACCGCTGTTAATTTTTTTGAAGCTCTTGGAACCACTACCCTGCCTCTTGGAGTGCAGATAGCCGCTATAGGCACTACAACAGCCACAGCGATCGAAAAGCTTGGTATCCAGGTTGATGTTATCCCGGAAGAGTTCAATGCTTCAAGCTTTGCGAAAGCTATCGCCAAAGCTCTGCAGTAACCGGTATTTATTTTATCTTCTAAACATCATCATCTGGCAGGTCATGTTCAATGTCCGGAATATCATCGTCCAAAAACACCTGACTTGCAACGAATTCAGTCTCTTCCACTTTCATCTTTTCCACTTCCTTCCTTTCCTGAAAAAGCGGAAACTGCCGTTCACTCTCCGATTGATGAAAGCGGTACCCTTTACTCCTTTTCATTGTCATGTCATCAACGCTCTCTCCACTTTCGTTCTCATCTTCTTCCTGCCTTGAAGATTTCCCTTGTTGAGTTGCAGGGGATTTTTTCTGCCGGGATGGCACCCGCTGATTCATTTTTTCAAACGATGCAAATTCCTGTTCGAGCGTTTCCCTGACAGATTCTTCAAGTTCCATGCGCATGGCATGAAGCAACTGTATAGAATCAGCTCTATGCTGAGCAAGTTCACGACGAAGTTCCCGTCCGGTTTTTTCAATTTCCTTCCGTTCCCTCCCCGGCCAGCCAATCAGCATAAGTGCAAGGACACCGATAAGCAGGACAACAATAACGATAAGCAGCGAAATTATCATCATGAATTGTTATACATGGGTTTCGATTGCATCCAGCAGAGTTGTGCCGATTACCTTATTGGCACTGACAAGACCTTCACCAAATGCGGTCGTTTCTCCCCTGTAATCAAAACAGCGGCCACCTGCTTCAAGCACTACAGGAATCAGTGCTGCACAATCCCATGGGCTCATGACCTTGTCCACTGACACTTCCGCCCTGCCTGAGGCAACAAGCATATGGCCGTAGCAGTCACCCCAACCCCTGACAAGGCCAGCATCATGGCGAAGCATATCTGCAGGATGAAGGGTGGGAGGATCGAGAAGATACTCCCTTTCAGTATAGAGAACGGTGGATTGCCTTATATCGGCAATAGAGGAAACGGTTATCGGGGTTCCATTGAGAAAGGCTCCACTTCCGCGTTCAGCATGGTAGAGTTCACCCAGCGCAGGAAAATGAACAACCCCAAGCTTAAGAAATCCGTCAATCTCAAGCGCAATCAAAACACCATAAAGCGGAACTCCATGAATAAACGCCTTGGTGCCATCTATCGGATCAATAATCCATCTTCGGTTGTTCATGGAAGGCCGCTCATCAAACTCCTCGCCAAGAAGCCCATCTTCAGGATAGCGTGAGGCAATGGCTGTTCGAATCAGCTCTTCGGCTTTACGGTCAGCTTCGGTAACTGGTGTTGCGTCCCTTTTTGTAAAAACCTGGAGCGATTTACGGGAAAAATAGTCAAGAGTTAATCGACCCGCCTGTTCGGCCAATTCAACGGCAAGCTGAAGATCGGAAGTCATGGTTTTCTTGTGGCTTTTTTAATCTGAAAAAAATAAAATTTAACATTATTCACGTCATCATGCAGAAGAAGACGGTTATTCATTTATTTTGTCGATCTTTGTGTTCGAAAGAACGCAACGAAGGGCATGCTCGGTGGTTGCATATATGGACCTATTGCTTCGGGAACAATAAACAGGTTACGGTACCCATGAAACGCAATCCTGAAAAGACTCAGTGAGTCAGCAAGTTAGTTAATCAATATCGTAAAACACAATGAAACGCTTAATTGCTGAACGCGAAAAAGCTCGCCTCGGAGGCGGAGAAAAGCGCATAAATGCACAGCATAAAAAAGGGAAATTCACTGCTCGTGAACGCGTGGATATGTTGCTTGACGAAGGCAGTTTTGAAGAATACGACATGTTTGTCACCCACCGGACCACTGATTTCGGTCTTGACAAGGAACAGTATCTTTCCGATGGGGTGATCACCGGACATGGAACCATCGATGGACGTACCGTTTATATTTTTTCTCAGGACTTTACCGTGCTGGGAGGCTCCCTTTCAGAGACCAATGCCCTTAAAATATGCAAGGTTATGGATCAGGCGATGAAGGTTGGAGCGCCCATTATCGGCATTAATGACAGCGGCGGAGCAAGAATTCAGGAAGGAGTGAGAAGCCTTTCCGGATATGCAAGTATTTTTCAGAGAAACATTATGGCTTCGGGTGTCATTCCACAGATATCAGCTATTTTCGGACCTTGTGCCGGAGGTGCAGTTTACTCTCCTGCCCTTACTGACTTTGTTGTCATGGCTGAAAAGACCAGTTACATGTTTGTCACCGGACCGAAAGTTGTTAAAACTGTTACCGGTGAAACCATCACTGATGAAGATCTTGGCGGAGCATCAGTTCATGCAACAAAATCAGGAGTCACCCATTTTGTCGGAGCTAATGAAACCGAAGGTATACTTCTGATAAAAAAACTGCTTAGTTACCTGCCTCAGAACAACCTTGAAGAACCACCACTGGCCGTCTGCAGCGACCCTGCCGACCGGTTGGATGAGAAACTGAATACGATCATACCTGAAAAACCATCTATTCCCTATGATGTAAAAGATATTATTCATTCGATTGCGGACAATGGAGAGTTTCTTGAGGTACAGCGGCAATATGCCCGAAACATCGTTGTTGGTTTTGTAACTTTTAATGGCATATCAACCGGCATTGTTGCCAATCAGCCGAACTACCTGGCCGGATGCCTTGACATTAACGCTTCACGCAAAGCTGCCCGGTTTGTAAGATTCTGTGATGCATTCAATATCCCTCTTGTTACCCTTGTCGATGTCCCTGGATTCCTTCCGGGAAGTGCCCAGGAGTTTGAAGGCATTATCAGTAATGGGGCGAAACTGATATTTGCTTACGGAGAGGCCACCGTCCCGAAAATCACTATTATCCTGCGGAAGGCCTATGGCGGAGCTTACATTGTCATGAGTTCCAAACAGTTGCGAGGAGACGTTAATTATGCCTGGCCGACGGCAGAAATTGCTGTCATGGGGCCTATAGGCGCTATTGAGGTGCTGTATAATCGAGATCTTAATGCAATCGAAAACCCTGAAGAACGTGCAAAGTTTGTAGCTGATAATGCAGCCGGGTATCGTGAGAAATTTTCCAACCCTTATGAAGCGGCAAAATACGGCTATATTGACGATATCATAGAGCCACGCAATACCCGGTTCAGAATAATCCGTGCTTTACAGACGCTGTCTACAAAGAAAGATGTCAACCCTCCAAAAAAGCACTCTACTCTACCACTTTAACGTGAAAATAACTCAATGACAACAATCGTTCATCTGTTACCGATTGATCTTTCAGCTATCGGGAATGAACATCTGACTCTTGCACTTATTGGCTATAGCATTGTGTTTTTATCGCTTTTTCTGCTTTTTATAGTGTTCAGTCTGCTTCCGAAGTTTCTCACCCGTAACCTGAGAAGAAAATTTCAAAAAGAGGGTGGAGAAGAAAAAGCAGCACTCGCCGGCACTATGGTTCAGGGAGAAGTCAGTGCGGCTATCGCCACAGCTATATCGCTCTACCTTGAAGAGCTGCACGATGAGGAAACGGCAATTCTTACGATAAAGAAAGTTGGAAAATCCTATTCGCCCTGGAATTCAAAAATCTATAACGTTATTAATATTAACCGTTTTCAACGATGAGGCGATATAAATTCACGATAAGCGGAAACAAGTACAGCGTTGAAATCAAATCCCTTGAAGAGAATGTTGCTGAGGTCGAGGTAAACGGGACATCTTACCAGGTTGAACTGGGTAAGGAAGTTAAAACACCGCAAACGCCAAAACTTGTCCGCTACACTCCTCCAGCAGAACCAAAAGCTCCGGTACTCAATTCACCTGGCCTGTGCTTGATTAAGGCTCCCCTTCCCGGTACGATTATCGCAATTTCGGTACTGCCGGGCATGCAGATTAAACTTGATCAGCCCGTAATTGTTCTTGAAGCCATGAAAATGGAAAACAATGTTTTTGCAGAAAAAGCCGGTACTGTAAAATCAGTTAAAGTTGCCGTAGGCGATACCGTGATGCAGGGTGATATACTGATCGAAATTGAATAAACACCATTATGGAAGGGATTGTACGTTTTGTTGAGAATTCCGGTTTTGCCAATCTGACACCAGGGCACCTGCTGATGATTCTGGTCGGGTTGCTATTCATTTTTCTTGCAATCCGATATGAATATAAACCTCTTTTCCTCGTCCCGATAGGATTCGGGATACTGATCGGCAACATACCATTTGTTGAACATGCCGGCCTGCACCTTGGAATATATGAGGAAGGGAGTGTGATGAATTATCTTTATATGGGTGTGCTGAAAGGGATTTTTCCTCCGCTGATTTTTCTCGGCATTGGTGCCATGACCGATTTTTCACCTCTGATTTCAAACCCCAAACTCATGCTGCTCGGTGGCGCAGCACAGCTTGGCATTTTTTTAACCTATATAGGCGCTATTTCTCTGGGATTTACCAATCCTGAGGCAGCATCTATCGGAATAATCGGCGGTGCTGACGGCCCAACAGCTATCTTTCTCTCTTCAAAGCTTGCCCCGCATCTCATCGGTTCTATCGCCATAGCCGCCTATTCTTACATGGCCCTTCTTCCTGTCATTCAGACTCCGATCATGCGTCTTTTGACCACGAAAAAAGAACGCAGAATAAAAATGAAACCGCCTCGCTCTGTAAGCAAACTGGAAAAAATACTTTTCCCTGTTGTTGCTCTTCTTCTTACAGGATTTATCGCTCCGGGTTCACTGCCTCTTCTCGGTATGCTTTTTTTAGGTAATCTGCTCAAGGAATCCATGGTGACAAAACGTCTCGCAGATACTGCAAGAAATACGATGATCGATATGGTCACCATTATTCTTGGCCTCACCATCGGTGCTTCAACCCAGGCAACAACCTTTCTGACACAACAATCAATGCATATTTTTGTTCTCGGCGCAACTGCCTTTATGTTTTCAACGGCTGGCGGTGTGCTTTTTGCCAAAATCATGAATCTTTTTCTTTCAACAGAAAACAGGATCAATCCTCTGATTGGCGCGGCAGGAGTTTCGGCAGTGCCTGACAGTGCGCTTGTAGTGCAGATGGAAGGACTTAAAGCTGATCCCGACAACCACCTGATCATGCATGCCATGGCTCCAAATGTAGCCGGGGTAATCGGTTCGGCAGTTGCCGCCGGCATTATGATGAGTTTTTTATTGTAGCCGGCGCCGTTTTACTCGCTCTCGGGGGAAGGGTAGATAACCAAGACCAGATGTTGCAATACAACAAGAAAATTTAAAGCAAAGAGACAACTTTCCTTAATAGAAGCATATTGTCGAAAGGTTTTACGAGGTAATCATTCATGCCGAAATGCTTCGCCTTCAAAACAGTTTCTTGACTTGAATCGCCACTCAGACCTATGATGGGAATATTTCTATAGTTACTTTTTTCTGAACGAATGCGTTTAGTCACTTCAAGGCCATCCAGAACCGACATTTGAATATCTGTAAGCATCAGGTCACAATGATGGTTATTCAAAATGTCGAGTGCCTCTTCTCCGTTTGATGCTTCCATCACCGTTAAGTCAAGCTGCTGCAGTATACTTTTTACGAAAAGAAGGTTGACTGCCGAATCATCCACAATAAGTACAACTTTACCGGTACAGGAACCCTTGAAGATATCAAGTGTTGCTTTAAGCGAGGTAGTCAGTACCTGCAAAACCTCAGAAAGAATCAGAGGCATTGAAAGCAGTCCTTGAATGCCAGACTGTTCAACCCTCGAACTCACCATAAAGAAAGGCTCCTTTGTATATCCGACAATAGGCATAACGTTTCCGCTCTCCCTGATCCTGTAAGCAAGCTCATAAGCATCAAAGTCCGGTAAGTCAAGGTTTCCGAGAAGAAGATGATATCGGCCTGAACCTGTCATCGTCATCACCTCACTTATGCAGGAAGCGTTATCTATTTCAACACCAAAAGGAATAAGTAAACGGCGAATCAATAAAAGATTCTCCGGGTCTTCATCAACAAGCAAAAGCTTCTTCCCTGAAAAGAATTCTCTATTTTCAGCGCAAAGCTGTACTTCACAGGCAGCGATTTCGGACACACTCAGCACGGGAAAACTCAAAATAAATTCAGTGAACTTTCCATACTCTGAATTGCATATGATATCTCCCTTGAAAGAGTGCATAACCCGCTTGCAGAAGGAAAGACCAAGGCCCGTACCTCCTTTCTTTCCTGAGGTAAAAAATGGCTCAAAAATTTTGCCAAGATTTTCCTTTGAAATGCCCGGACCATTATCCCTGATAACGACTCTGTTACTCTGTTCACCACGCTGTAATTGAATATCGATGCGCCCCTCAGGATTTGAACGGAGAAAATACAATGCGTTCAATATCAGGTTGAAGAGAACAAAAATATACATGTTCTCAGCTCCTCGAAACGTAAAATCATCACCACCCTGAAAATAAACCTTTTCATGCTCTTTCTTCGATTCATAGCTGTATTCATCAATTGCCTTGCGAGTTACAGCCATTATGGAAAAATATGAAAAGTCATTTTTCATGGAATCTTCGTCCTTGACCTCTTCAAGAATCATATTAATAATCTGGATCCCCCGCTTGACTGCCATCTGTCCTTGCGCAGCCCTTTGATGGATTTTTTCAACACTATTTGCAGAGATGAGGGGAAAACTATTTTCGGGCTGGAAGCGCTGGATCTCCTGCTGTATTGCATCAAGATTATGTCGTATCTGCCCCAGAGGATTACGCATTTCATGAGCAATGCCCCCGGCAAGAGAATGAAGAGCATTGTTCCTTTCTGAGGCTTTTATACCCATACGATTGCTGTAGCTGAACAAGTAACCAGCAACGATGGTAAAGGAGAGCACTATGCTATAGAGAGGTATATTGAACGCAGGATGAAGCTCAACGTGGGGAACTGAAAGAAAATAAAACAAAATTGCACAGATAACCCCGATAGCAAGATCCATAAGAAACATCAGCCAGTTAGGAACATATGCAATCAGTACAAACAACATGAAAATTTCCCAGTACAGCCAGAGTTCATGAAAATTGTTCATGATAAGATTGACCGTAAAAATAAAGGGCAGAACAAAAATAAGAAACCCGTGCCAGTAACAGGGGAAATTGGACTTGACAAAAGCGGGCAGCTTATCTTTAAGTATAATGGCAAGGCAGAGCAGCGTTGCTATAAGCCGAAGAACAAAATTTTCATAAGGAAGATGAAATACATACTTGAAAGTAAAATAAAAAAAGAAATGAGCCGGTGCGCCAAGTGCGGCTGCAGAAAGAGTATTGAAGCGGGTAACCTGTGTACCTTCCTTCATACATTCCCGGATATAGGCTAACATTCTCTTCAATGTCCACTCCCGAGTAATTTATCGACACACTCACCTGCAGCCCTGAAACATGCCTCAATAGATGCTCCCCGACGGTAATCACCTGTTGCTCCAAAACCCGCAAAAGGTTCAAGCTTTTTATCGATCTCCAGAAGCAAGTTGTGATGGGCAGGAGAATACGCGCACAACCCTTCGGTAATATACCGGTACGCGAAAGACTCCCTGGTATTGTCGCTTATCGTGAAATATGACCCAGCAATACGCTCTCCAAGAGCTATAACCTCTTCAGGAACTGAAGACTCCGAAATAACAGATCTCGAGGCCCTCCCGCTGAAGGTATAACGAACAAGATTGAGATCATTGATACCATAAGCACCGGCATTGCTCAAGGGAAATGAGTGATCGAACACCATCGCCCGCTGGGTCTGCTGAAAAACATCATGGCGATACTTCACAATGGCTACTGCTACAGGGTAATACCTGACTTGCCGGAGCAGCTCTGAAGCATCAGGAAGAACATCATCAAGCAAAACACTTAACCTGACAGCGGGCAATGCTGAAATAACCTTATCATATACTGCTGCGTCAGAAACACCCCCTTTCATGAAATTTATCTTGATAGAACCTATAACAGGATCGCTTGAAACTGAGGTAACCCTATGTCCTGCAAGAATTCTGATCAAACCGGCTCCTGCTAAGAGTTGGAACGCATCAAGCATTCCATGCATCCCTTTTTTCAACTGCTCATAACTATCAATGACAAGCGCAAGATTTGAGCCAAAATTTCCGAGATAGCATTCATCCGGCTCTGCACCATTCATGCGAACCGTAACCGGCCTGACGACATGACCTAAACAGGGCTCTTTCAAATAGCCGGCAAGGGAGAGGTGATCATACTGTTCAGAAAGAGTGTTGAAATAATCGCTGTTGAGCACTCCCTGGCTTCGATCCTTCAGAATTGCCCGAACATGAGGATAAAGCTTCCTTATACCGTCAAATCCACACATACCGACAAGCCGCAGGATATTAAGAAGTTTGGCTCCCTCCTTGTTGATTCGGACAACACGACCACTAATAATTTGTGATGTATTAAAACCAAAATACTCATAATCATTAACTCCGCATGCACTTACAAAATCGCGAAACAGCCGGTAATTTTTACCGATATTTTTACCTCCGAAATCAAGCCAACGACCCTGAAGCTGTTCACTTCCGATCCTTCCGCCGATCCGGTCTTCAGATTCATAGAGATCCACTTCAATATTTCGCTGCGAAAGGTAATATGCCGAAGCGATCCCTGATATCCCGCCACCGATGACTGCTACACGCATCATAGTAATGGCTCCGCTTCAAGAATTCTGCTGACTTTTGCTTCAAACTGCATTTTGCATCTTGATGATATTTTTTCAATCCGCTCTTTCTGTTGCAGGTAACGGTGGTTACTCATAAAGGCGAACGCTTTCAGCTCTGCTTCAGCGCACACTTTGCCGCATTGCATGACCTGAAGAAAGACAGTGACGTCACTGTCATCACCTGTTTTATCTGCTGAAAAACTACCGTATGCTCGGATTACAATGGGGGAATCGCGCTCAAGATAATGAAAAAAATTTGTATTATAGCTTAAAAGTGCAAGTTTTCCTTCTAAAGATAACCCCAAAATATGTGTAATTGCGACAGCAGCCTGTCGGAGTGCTTCAAGTATCAGCATCCCCTGAATATGGTCTGAAGCATGATCGAAGGTCAGCTCTTCTGTATCGTTGAACATATTGAAATAGAGGAGGTTACCTGCGGAATAAAACTCTGAAATCAGCACATTGGAATCACTTTTTTTATGTACAAATTTTTTATCAATCGAGCATGGCAGAACATCATCCGGTGTTATGGCAAGAGGACTCTTCAACAGGCTTTTAAGATCAAAAGGCAGTTTGCGCATTAAAGCGGCAGCTGTCTCCATATCAAAAGAAGTTTCTGTCTTAAACGCAGAATAAGAGAGTGCTTTTGCCTCTGAGTATACCTCGGGATTCAACCTGCAATATTCGGGGGAAATATAAAGTTCACATGTATTGCAGAGCAGATAAAGAAAACGGGTAGCCTCTTCAAATGAGGAAACACTTACTGTCTGCAAAACGCTGTCCTGAGAAGGAAGTGTATCACCGGCGAAAAGCAGCGTAAAAGGCTTTCTGCCAGGATTGAGTGTAAGAACACTGTCATCTTTTTTAGATCGTCTGAACGTTCTCTGTATTGGCAGACGACTTATTGGCGATGACTGAAAGGTTGTTCTTAACTGGTGGATAAGAGAGCGACTAACTGATGGTTTTAACATAGTAAACTCCAATAATGATTTAAAAATGAACTGTTTCTTTCAAAAGCAGCAACCTTATACATGAAGGCATCATTTTTTTTAGGGAAGATATACCTAAGTGTATATTAGGGATACTGTTACTGTTATTGTTATAATATACCTTTAATAGAAAATATTACAGTCAAAGCCGCTCCTTGTTTAAGGCTGTTATTCCCTCCTTTTTCCCATCTGTAACTCTAATGCATAAAAAAAACGAAGGGCAATAATGCAGACAAATGCCTTTATAGAAAACTGGGAAAACGATTGATGATATTTGCAGGGAATAGTTCCGGAAGTTTCGGGATTTTCGTATTTTTGGCTTTTTAAAACCCTAATTCGTCTTCCGCCATGAGCCAGCTCGATCTCCTTAATATTGTCCAGCGCCCCAGAAGACTCCGTAAATCTGCAGCGATCAGAAACCTTGTTCAGGAAAACATCCTGACGGTCAATGATCTTGTCTATCCTCTCTTTGTTTGCCCGGGAAGCAACGTTGTTGAAGAGGTATCTTCAATGCCAGGCAGCTTCCGTTACTCCATCGACAATGCAGTAAAAGAGTGCAAAGAGCTCTGGGATCTTGGAATCCAGTCTATCGACCTGTTCGGTATTCCAGAGAAGAAAACTGAAGACGGAAGTGAAGCTTACAACGATAGCGGTATTATTCAGGAAGCCATCCGTGCTATCAAGGCCAAGGTGCCTGAGCTGTGCATCATGACCGACGTAGCACTCGATCCGTTTACACCGTTCGGCCATGACGGTCTGGTTAAAGACGGCATTATCCTCAATGATGAAACTGTGGAGGTGCTCTGTAAAATGGCCATTTCCCATGCCAACGCCGGAGCTGATTTCGTCTCCCCGAGCGACATGATGGACGGGCGTATCGGAGCCATCCGCGAATCACTTGACGATGCAGGTTTCTCCGATGTCGGGATTCTCTCCTACGCCGCCAAATATGCATCAAGCTTTTACGGCCCATTCCGTGATGCGTTGCACTCTGCACCGCAGTTCGGTGATAAAAAAACCTATCAGATGGATCCAGGCAATACCGACGAGGCCATGAAAGAGATCGAGCTCGATATCATGGAAGGCGCCGATATTGTTATGGTAAAACCAGGTCTTGCCTATCTTGACATCGTCTATCGTACTAAAGAACGCTTTGATGTTCCTGTGGCAATCTACCACGTCTCCGGTGAATATTCCATGGTCAAGGCAGCAGCCCAGCGTGGATGGATTGATGAGGAACGTGTTATGATGGAATCGCTCCTTTGCATGAAACGCGCCGGTGGAGACCTTATTTTTACCTACTATGCAAAAGAAGCTGCGAAAATACTTCGCTGAACCTCTTTGAAATAAGATTAACCCATTTAAAAAGCCCGGCTGTACATTTAGGACACAGCCGGGCATTTTACTGTTTATAGCCATGATACGATACTTTACTGCAGGCGAGTCACATGGTCCGGCACTTTCGGCAATTGTGGAAGGCATGCCGGCTGGAGTTCCCATAAACTCCGATGAGATCAATACCCAATTAGCCCGCCGCCAGCAAGGACATGGTCGGGGAGGCCGCATGAAAATAGAGACAGACAAGGCTGAAGTCCTCTCCGGTATCCGCTTTGGAAAAACAATCGGGTCACCAATCGGACTGGTCATTAATAACCGTGATTGGGAAAACTGGACAACCACCATGGCCCAGTTTGAAAAACCTGATGCGGAAATCGCAAAAATCAGCATCCCGAGACCAGGCCATGCTGACCTGGCTGGACGGATAAAGTTCGGCTTTGACGATATTCGTCCTGTTATCGAGCGCTCTTCTGCTCGAGAAACTGCCGCACGGGTGGCAGCAGGAACACTCTCTAAAGTGTTTCTCAAAGCACTAGGTATTGAAATCGGCAGCTACATATCGGCTATCGGGCCAGCAGCAGAAGCAGCTCCCGATCTTCGACTTGCTGAGCTTCTCAGCCAGGGAGCTGAAGCTGTTTCAAAACAGGCCGACCTTTCGCCTGTACGCATGCTTGAAAAAACTACCGAAGCAGCAGCTCTTGCAGCTATTGATGCAGCGAAAGAAAATGGAGACACTCTTGGGGGGATCATTGAAATATTTGTCACAGGGGTACCTCTTGGCTTCGGCAGCTATGTGCAACACGATCGCCGGCTTGATGCCGCTCTTGCAGCTGCAATCATTTCCATTCAGGCCATCAAGGGGGTTGAAATAGGGAGCGCCTTTGAGAATGCAAGAAAACCGGGCTCACAGGGACACGATGAATTCCTCCTTGACAAGGAAAATGGCGTTACAAGAAAAACCAACAGGGCTGGCGGACTCGAAGGGAGCATGTCGAGCGGACAGATCATTCATCTTCGGGCAGCTATGAAACCGATTTCCTCACTGGTCTCTCCCCTGCTGTCGTTTGACGTTGAAACACTGCAGCCGACTCTTTCACGTTTCGAAAGGAGCGACACATGTGCAGTTCCGGCAGCCGGTGTGGTCGCCGAAGCCGTAGTCGCCCCTGTAATTGCCAATGCACTCCTTGAAAAGCTCGGTGGCGATCATCTGGATGAAATACTGCAAAGACTGAACCTTTATCGGGAGAACATCCGCAATACCTTTCGTACCTAACCCTTCGTCTGGCCTTCTTTTTCGGTAGTGACCACTTGTTGGTTCATTTCAAGAGAAGGCTCCTGCACCTCAGTTTTACCAACAATCTGGGCCGGAACTCCGACAACCGTGTAATGAGGAGGAACATCGTCAAGGACAACACTTCCTGCTCCAACCTTCGCTCCTTCACCTATCTCGACATTGCCAAGAATTTTTGCTCCGGCACCAATCATCACTGACTTTCTCACTTTCGGATGACGATCACCGGTATCCTTGCCTGTTCCACCAAGCGTCACCTCATGCAGAATCGAAACATTATCTTCCACCACAGCCGTTTCACCAATCACAAGGCTGGTCGCATGATCAAGTAAAATACCCTTTCCAATAACCGCTGCAGGATGAATATCAACAGCAAAAACCTCCGACATGCAGTTCTGGATAAAATAAGCCATTGTTTTGCGCCCTTTTCCCCAGAGCCAATGTGAAAGCCGATAAGCCTGTAAGGCCTGATAGCCTTTCATGAAAAGCATAATTTCGAAATAGTGAACAGCAGCAGGATCACGCTCTTTGGTTGCAACCAGATCATAAACGGCATACTCAACAGCCTTAGGAAACTGACGGTAAAAATCTTCAAATAAACCCTGTAGCACCAGTGGGGGAAAATGCTTTGACCCAAGCTTAACGGAGAGGAGCATGGCCAAAGATGAACTAAAATCATCGTGGTTTGTAATATGCTGCTCAAGAAAAATCCTGATATCAGGATCGTGGAGACATTCACGGGCAGTCTCACTCGTCATCATTGACCAGATATTCTTGATATCTATCCCCATAGGTATAAAAACGGCTCCGAACCGCACTGATAAAATCCCGGAAATAAGAACACTCTCGCTGAACAGCAATAAGAATAAAGCTTCTTTAACTGGTCATCTGCAAAACTAACGAATTTTTGAAAAACGCCCTCATGTGATGCTCCCCCTCCCTCCTGAACCACAATTGCAAATTGCACTCGTCATACATAGGAATAATGCTACAAACTTTTCTTTGCGGTTACGTAAATAATATGTATTTATGATGTAAATAATGTCGCATAATAAAAGTAGTTCGATTTCTTATGGCGAACGCTATAAAGCCTGAAGCTGATGAAATATGTTAGACCATTACGCCATAAAGTCAGAGGGGAATCTAAACCGTCATTTCAATGAACACAGCGTATCACTTTTGCTGGAACATGGTCAGGAACAACTGGCTTACCACTTCCGTCGTGACACTCATAGTCCTTCTGGCGGGCAAAACTCATGCATTACCCATCAATGGTCAAACGGCAGCTGGAAAAGCCACTATCAGCATTCCATCGTCTGCCGAAATGCATATCGTTCAGGGAAGCAACCGGGCCATCCTCAACTGGGACTCTTTCAATATCGGTAAAGGTGAATCGGTCAACATTACCCAACCAACAAGCCAATCGATACTGCTCAATCGGGTCTTGGGCAACAATCCTTCAGAAATTTTCGGGTCACTCACGGCCAACGGACAACTCTTTCTGATTAACTCTGCCGGGGTGCTTTTTGCACCAGGATCCTCGATAAACGCTGGAGGACTGGTTGCATCAACTCTCGGAATAAGGGACAGCGATTTCCTCTCAGAAAAATACACGTTTATTAAAACCGGCCCTGCCGCCTCAGTAATCAATCAGGGCAACATTAGTGCCGGCTTCGCAGCACTTCTCGGCAGCTCTGTCGAGAATTCAGGAAGCATGATAACGTCGAAAGGTTTGGCCGGGTTAGCTGTCGGGCAAGGAATCACACTCAACATGGATCTTTATGGACTTGTTGCAATAAAGGTAGACGAGGCGACCTACAACGCCCAGATAAAAAACAGCGGCATCATTGAGGCCAATGGTGGCAACGTAGTGATGACTGCAACAGCAGCCGATGCACTGCTTTCCACAGTAGTCAACAACAGTGGCAAAGTAAGAGCTGGCTCTATCACTGAAAAAAATGGCAACGTCGTAATAGAATCCGGCACCATTATCAACAGCGGAATTATCGAGGCAGGAAACAAGATTGATGCAAGCGCTGCCGGAGCGATGATCAACACCGGCAAACTAATCACTGAGGAAATCAAGGTCAGCGCTAATAATCTTATTGATGCAGGTTCCTGGGAGAGCGGCAATATCCTCATACATGCTACCGGGAGCATGGAACAAACCGCAGCCAGCACTATTTCTGCCGATGGTGACTATGGCGGATATGTCTCCATCAGCGCTGGAAAAAGCATCTACCTCTCCGGAACATTGAGTGCATGCGGGAGTGCATTCCAGGGTGGAGAAATACGCATCACTGCACCGGAAACAATCCTTGCCGGTACGAAAGTCAAGACAGATGGAGTAAACGGGGGGGGCAGCATCTTAATAGGCGGTGGATGGCAAGGCAATGATAATACCCTTGCTAACGCAGCAAGCACACTCATAACATCAAGCAGCAAGTTGACCACCAATGCACTCGCGAAGGGCAACGGAGGTACGGTAGTGCTCTGGTCGAACCAGTCCACCTCATTTTCAGGCACTATCGAGGCTGAAGGTGGAATTAACTACGGAAACGGCGGCAAAGTAGAGGTTTCAAGCCATGACAAGCTTTCTTTTGATGGAAATGTCGTCACAGCCTCTCCCAAAGGCGAAAACGGCCTACTGCTGCTTGACCCTCGAAACATAACCATTGAGACTAATCCAACTGCTCAAACCTTCGCCCTTATTCCATTGCTTGATGCCAATCCCATGAGTGGCAACCAGCATGGCTCCGGAAAAATAATCGAACTGGCAAACGGCAATATTATTGTTTCCAGTCCATCAGATGATTTTGTTGCCACTGATGCCGGGGCTGTCCGCCTCTACAAGCCGGATGGGACATTGCTCTCTATGCTGACTGGCTCAACGGCTCATGATATGGTTGGGTATAATGTAACAACCCTTGCCGGGAATATCAATGCTGTCGCCTCAACACAAAACTGGAGCAACTCTGGACAAGCAAACGCTGGGGCAGTAACATGGATTGGTGGCTCCACAGGTATCAGCGGAAATGTGTCGGCAATAAACAGTCTGGTAGGCTCCTCGGCAAATGATTGTGTAGGAAGCGCAATAACAGTGTTAACGAACGGGAACTACGTTGTAAGCTCTCCTCACTGGAACAGCAACACCGGCGCTGCCTCGTGGGGTGATGGTGCAACAGCCGGCAGTCGATTGACGGGCACAATATCCGATGTCAACAGTTTGGTCGGCTCATCCCCGAATGATGCTATTGGCACTAATGTCACAGTTTTGACGAATGGAAACTATGTGGTCAGTTCGGGAACTTGGGATAAAGTCAATGCTGACAATACCATTGTTATTGATGCCGGAGCAGTTACATGGGGCGACGGGCTCGGAGGGACAACAGGAGCTGTTTCTGCCGTCAATAGTTTGATTGGCTCAACTAAAAGTGACATCATAGGAACCAGTGACGCTAACTCAAATAACGTGACTGCCCTGACGAATGGAAACTATGTGGTTTGCTCAGGATATTGGGACAATGGAAAAGCCCTCAATGCGGGAGCAGTTACGTGGGGGAACAGTAACTGCTGGAAAAACAGAGAAAAGGGTTAAGCTATTAAACCCACGCTAACACTGCATCTAACGCCTCATCCTCTTTCTTAATATTTTCTATTTCGTTATTAATTCGCTACTTTTTGTACCACAGTTGTTCCATGAGATACCAAAGAACAGTGACCTTTGCTTTTTTTTCTTGTTCCACAGCTTGTTCCGCGAATTGTTCCCGTTTTGTTACCGTTTTGTTCCATGATTTGTTCCGTTTTTGTACCCTGATTTGTTCCACGACTTGTACCATGATCTGTTCCGCTGCACTGTCCTTTAACTCATTATGGAAAAATAAATTGACTTCACAATTTTACCCGTCAAGCCATGAAAGCGACACTCAGAAAACGCCTGATTGATAACGGCACCCGGTACTCTTTACGCCTTGATATTTATCCTCCGGCACCACACCCTGAAACCGGCAGACTTACCCGGTTTGTCAATCTTGGCATGTCATTGCATGTCAATCCAAAAACGAAAGAGGCACGGCTGGAGAATAAGGAGACCCTGACACTTGCCAATGCTATTCTTGCCAAAACACAACTGCAACTTCATGCAGGCCGCTATGATTTTATGGTAACGAACAAGCCAGCGGACTTTATCGAATTTTATAAAAAGCATGTTCAGGAAAGAAATATCTCAGACAGCTCAAAGTGGAAGTGGGGAAACGCTTTAAGAAAATTCCAGGCATTTTTAAAGTTAAAACCAGATCAGCCTCTGTACTTTTCAGAAATCGACAAGAACATGCTTGAGAATTTCCGAACCTACCTGCTTGCAAATTCTATGGTTAATACTGCCGGAACTGATTTTGCAAGCATCCGTGCAGCTCTAAACCATGCTTACCGCAGTGATATGATGAAAGTCAAGCTTACTGAACATGTCAAGGCAATAGCACGGCAACGGACCAAAATTATCTACCTGACGCAGGAAGAATTAAACGCCTTGGTTAAAACACCATGCGGAAGTCCCCTGATTAAGCGAGCGGCCCTGTTTGCCGCCCTAACCGGTATGCGTATTTCAGATGTTGCACATTTAAGATGGGAAGATGTTGTTATTGAACCCACCGGACCCTGCGTTCATTTCAGGCAGCGAAAAACCAAGGGACTCAACTACCTGCCCATCTCTCAACAGGCATTCAATATCGCTTCAGCAACAGATAAACCGGCAGACGAACCGAAAGGCAAGGCAACGGAAAAAGGGTCAGAAACACGTACCGGAATTGTTTTTCCAAGACTGATAGAACTCCATACCCAATGCAAAAGACCTCATTTTAAAAATTGGATACGGGATGCCGGTATTCAGAAAAATATAACCTTTCATACGATGCGCCACACCTTCGCCACCCTGCAGCTCCTGGCAAATACAAACATCAAAACCTTGAGCGAGATGCTTGGCCACACCAAAATTGACACGACGATGATCTATGCACACGTAGTAAATGCAAGCCGACGGGCTGCAGCTGATGCCATTATACTAGACATGGGAGAGGATATAAAAGAAGAAAAATAAATAAAATAGAATAATAAAAGTTGGCGGTGAAGAATAATAGTATTACTCTTTAATTGCCTCTATTTTCAAACGAAAATAAGTACAACATGCAAACGACATCCCCCTTCCCTGCCAACAACAATCACATGATTGAAGAAATCTTGCAATTCTACATCGACCACCACCCTGACTGGGTTGTCAAACTCAAGCCTTTTCTTGACGATTTGCAGGCGATGATAATAGATCAACAAGAACTTACGAACATGTTCTATGAGCGGAACAAGCAACTGAACAGGGCTCTACTCAGTATGGGGGGATAAAAGAATTGACTGCATTGAGGCGGGGTTGTTACCACCAAGGACACCAACCCCGGCACTCGACATCTCTATTTTTTCTTCTTGCTCTTGATTAGTAACACACCAAATTCAACTATGTCTTTATTCAACTGATCAGAGCGGTACCGCAAATCCTCAAATTTCCTTATCATAAGATCATCTTCATCAGATGACTCTTTGAAATCTCCTGCCCTCACTCCCGACATAATGTAGTCGACATCAAGACCGACACCTACGAGTTTTTTTTGCAGTTTCATCCCGATACTGCTGGTATTCTTCATATAAGGCCTGAAATAAGACCCACGTTGTACCTTGATTGCTAAAGCTGCGTCTGTCAAGCTGCCGAATACCCTGGTTAACTCTTCCCTGAGTCGATCGCCCGCCGTACTTTCTTTGTTTATCATTGTTTATTTTTATCCTTTTACTTGCAAAATAGAATAAGAAAGAGTAAAATAAATCATGTCCCTGTATCGCATAAATTAAAATAAAGATAATAAAAGATGAATAAAGAAAATGAAAATTCATCAGGCCCCACATTTGAACAATTACCTGCGATGCTTGCCGAGCTTTCGCGCAAGTTCGATGCATTTGTCAAACGCCCTGAAGAGACCGAAACTGCTACCCCGATGGGAGTCACAATCTGTGCAGAATTTCTGACCGCCATAGAGGGCCGCAAAGTCACCAACGGGGCTGTCTACAATAGGGTGCACAAAGGGATGCTGCCATACCGGAAAATAGGGGCTCACCTCTTCTTTGTTCGTGAGGAAATTCTGGACTACATCCACAAGGCAAAAAAACACCACCTGATTATAACTGCAAAGCAGCTTTCATAAACCAGACAACAGAAAACAATGGAGAACAAAACCACTACAGGGCAACCGCTTATTTACGAGCGTATCGCCGCAATCATGGCAGAGGTTCCGGCCATAGGAAAGAACAATCAGAATCAGGAACAGCGCTACCGCTTCCGCGGCATTGACGATGTCTACAATTCACTCCACCCGCTTTTTGTCAAACACCAGGTATTCACCACTTCGGAAATCCTCAACAAAAACCGAGAGGTCTGGACAAACAAGAACGGCACCATCATGATCGAGTTTACACTGCAGGTGAAATACCGCTTTACAGCGATCGACGGCAGCTCCATCGAAACAGAAACCATGGGTCAGGCGATGGACTCCAGCGACAAGGCAAGCAACAAGGCGATGAGCATGGCGCACAAAGCCGCGATACTTCAGATCTTCATGATCCCGACCGTTGATATCGAAGATGCCGATGCTTCAACGCCCGAGCCCCAGGCGAAAGGCTTCTTGAACCATACATCACCGGAAACGCAGGCACACGGCTACCAGCAGCAGAGCGAACAAAGGCCTGCCCTTAGCGAGCAGAATGGCCACACCGAACGCCCGCGCCAGCCGCAGGAGCACCGCCCGCCGGTAGCACCGCAACAGCAACAGCAGAACGGCTACAACCGCGCAAGCCAGCAGCCAAACGACCGGCCAGCTTCGGCCAAATCGCTGCAGTACCTTCGCGACCTCTCCGGACGACCAAAGGTCACCGAAGCCGATGCCTGCCAGATTGACAACTCCATACAGGGCGGCCTGACCGCTGACGAGTGCAGCGCCATGATCGACTCGGTTAACGCTTTTCTTCAGGGCCACCAGCCAAGGATATTTCAGGAGCCCGACCATGTCGAGTCTGTGCAGCAGCAGCATGAGTACAACGACCTGCCTTTTTAAACCCCGGCTAACAAAGAGGAGCGGCTGAAGCGATGAACAAACCCGATGAACTGGTGATGATGGAGGTGAAGTGCTACCTCACCGAAGAGGATAAGATAGAACGGGGCAGCGAGCTTGCCCTGCACGTCCGAAGTGCCGAACTGCTCAGTGACGAGAAAAAAGAAAAAGCCTCTGCCTACAAAATCAAAATCGACAGCCACAACCTTGAGGCCCTGACACTCTCAACCGCACTGCAGAACGGCTTTGAAACGAGAAGCATCGAGTGCCGCCTTGTAAAAAACTATGCGCTCCGAACGGTGGACGTTGTGCGGGACGATACCGGCGAACTGGTACTTACGCGCCCGATGGAGATCGGCGAGGCTCAGGAAAAAATGTTCAATGACACAACGAGCAGCGACGAGCGGCATAAAGGCAAGATCACCCTCCTTGGACGATGAGTAACGAAGCGAATATCTTTATCATACCGGGAGAACTTTACAGTTCGAAGAACTCCCGGCTTCCGCTCATCTACAAAGACCAATCAGGCAAGACCATAAAAAAGGTGATCAAAAGCCCCCAGGCACGTGACCATGAAAAGCGCCTGCTCCAGCTCTTTGCCACTAACCCGGCCTTCTGCGCATCGTTCCGCCTCGAGGCTGAAAGCATGCCCTTGCCGCTGCGGCTCTATATCAAGATTTTCCGGCGCACCCGCCAGCGCTTCGACTACACCAATATCTGCCAGAACCTTTTTGACTGCATGGTAAAATCCCGCCTGCTCTCTGACGATTCTGCAGACCAGCTGCTGCCGGTTTTTGAGCCCTACGAAGTGGACAACGAGACACCACGGGTGGAAATAAGGCTGCAAGGATGAAAGAGATCATCACCGGCTATATCAAACTCTACCGGCGGCTTACCGCATGGGAGTGGTACAAGGAATCGCCGATGGTCCACATGCTGGTGCATCTGATCGTGATGGCAAACCGGCAGCCGGGACGATGGAAGGGCGTTGAGCTGCAGCGAGGCCAGCTTATTACCGGAAGGCACGCTCTGTCAATGCAGACCGGCATATCGGAACGCGCCTGCCGCACCTGCCTTGAACGGCTGAAAACGACCAAGGAAATCGCCATCACAACGACCAACCGATATACCCTGATAACCGTATTGAACTACGACACCTATCAAGACCGCACCGACCGTAACGACCAACAGAACGGCCAAACAAATGGCACACCAGTGACCAGCGACCGACCACAAACAAGAAGGAAAGAAGGTAAAGAAGAAGAAAGAGAGAAAGGAAAGAGAGAGAATGACCTCTACCCGCTCATGGAAGAGGAACTTGGAAGCGGTGAACATGAAAAGGCAAAGCCACGCACCCGGCGAAAAAAAGAGCCGCCAACTGATTTCTCTACTGACCAGACGTTTATAAACCCCGGCTTTACGGCAACCTTCTGCTCAGGCGAGTGGCACGAGTGGTGCCGGAACAAAAAAGCGCCCTACCGCACGCAGCTGGTGGCAGAAGAGGCGCTCGGCTACCTCTACAAACTGAGCAACGGTGATGAAACCCTTGCATCAGAAGCACTGCTGGTTTCACGGATATCGAACTGGCAAAGTTTCCACTGGCATTTCAAACATCAGGATAACCAACAGAACCATGACGCAACAACTCAAACGGTCAATGGCGCAAACCATCACGGGGCTGACAATCTCAGCTGGCTCGAATCCCATTCTTGAAAACGCTATACGCACCCTTGCTGGTAACATCGCTGACGCCATGGCAATGGCCAGAAAACTCACCACACCAGCCACGACGGTCGACATTGAACGCGCCATTCGAACGATGCAGGTCATCAAGGGAAAAACTTACAGCAAGGCACTGGAAAAAGAGAACGGCCGTGCTCCCGGAACCCTGACCGACCTTGGCATTACCGACATGCTGCACCGGATGAGAATCACAGAGGCTGAGCTTGATGCCTGGTACCGGATGGCCGAAGAGAGCAAGTTTCAGCACACCCTCTTCTCTCCCCTGCCCGACAAAGCCGATGCGCGCCAGATGCTCGACGACCTTCGCCAGAGGATGATCGGAATTAACAACGCCGCCAGTGAGCTGCTCCGCAACGAAAAAGAACAAAATGCGCTCCCCTGCTTCAGCCGCCTGACAACCGGAGCACTCCGTGCAGCAATCAGCCTCGGCATGTGGCCACTCTTCTTCGAGCCGCACAAGGAAGAGGCTTTCATGCTCCTGGAATGGGAAGAACTGCCCGAAGTGGCAAGGCTGGAATACTTCAATGGACTCGGTAAAGAGGAAAAAGAGGCGGTCTGGAAGGCCACGACGAAGGAGGATCGGGAAATAATTACAAAGGGTATATTTGACAGACATTACTGCAATAAGGCTTCAAAACCGGACAAATCGGACACATAAAAAAAGGAACCAAACCATGACCCAGTCACTCTTTAAAAAAGTGCTCTACTTCGACACTGAAACCACAGGACTTGAAGCAGGCAAACACGGCATAATACAGCTTGCCGCACTGATGGAAATCGGAGGCGAGATTGTGGAAACCTTCAACATGAAATTTCAGCCGCATGAAGGAGCAATGATCAATCCCGAAGCGCTCAAGGTAAGCGGCACCGATCCGGAAGAGCTGAAAACAAGAACCAGCAGTTCAGATGCCTACCGCGAGTTTCTGAAATTTCTAGACCGGCACATCGCCAAATTCGACAAAACCGACAAGGCCTATCCTGCAGGCTACAACGTCACCTTTGACATGAGCTTCCTTGATGCATGGTTTCGCCACCATGGCAACCAGTATGGAACAGGAAGCTACCAGAACTGGAAGATGCTTGATCCGCTCCCGCTCCTGCGCGTCTGGGATTTTCTCGGGACCATCGCTTTACCTGATTACAAGCTGCAGACGGTCTGTAACGCATACGGCATAGCGCTGGAGGCACATGATGCATTGAGCGATATTCTTGCCACGAGAGAGCTGCTTGGCAGGGTAATGAAGACGCAGGAAAGAAAGTGCTGAGGATAGATAGTTCTGAGTGCTTAGTGCTGAGTGCCGAGTGCCGACGGAAGAAAGCAAGAAAGGAAGAGAGTTGGCAGCTGGCAATTGGCAGAACAAAAAAAGAGAATCATAAACTAATAAAGAATAATAAAGAGTATAAAAGTATAAAATAAATAGTATATTTGAGTGGAAGGCTTTATAAAAAGAATAATAAAACATAAATGCCATGACCATCTCAGATCAAATCAATGCCGCCTGGACAAAGAAGCAGCTCAGGCAATCGCCACCAAAATATATTGCGCTGCTTGAAGGACTCAATGGACAACACCTCACGACTGAAGAGAGATGGATGTGTGAAGAACTCTATCTGCTTGACATGGTAGCACGCTTTACACTGACACGATGGATATATAACGCAAGCAACCCCCTGAAATCAAGCTACTACAATGAGACACGCTACATTAGAGCTACCGACCCGCAACACAAACCATGCACAGAGTGTGAAATACTGAAAGCCAGAATCCATGACCTTGAGGAGTTGCTGACTTCCAAAACGGTGTACAGCAAAGAGGCAATCTGAGCTTTTATCCGGATCAAAAAAAGTTAAACATTCTATCACCAACATGCGGAGGAACAACACCATGAAACAGGCAATTGAAAAACGAGAAAGAGACGGGTTCATTATCCTCGGCGAGATTGAGCCTGAAAACCCGCTCAGGGAGCTGATCACTGAAGCTGTTGAAGAAAAGCCGGTGACGCTGGCCGATCTGATAAAGCACTATCAGGAAATAGAAGAAGCGCTGATTGAAAGCGGCGGGCTCTCGGAATACGGCGACCAGCTGGCACACGTGGAAGGCAGGATTGAAAAAAAGCTTGACGCCTGCAAAGGGCTGCTCGATTACTGGAAAGGGCAAGTCGCCTACCTCGATGAAAAAGAGAAGACCTACAAGACACGCAAGACAGGCATAAAAGGCGGCATAGAGTGGCTGAGAGGGAGCATGAAAGCCGCCCTGCTGCTTACAGGCAAAGAGAAGATCAAGACCCCGGACGGCAGCTACTACTTTACCACCCCCCGCAACCCGCTAACGATCGACCATGAACTGCTCACCGAAAAATATGCCCATGCACTCCAGAAAACCGGCATCAAAACACACAAGGTGATCATTACCCTGCCTTCAAAAGGCAACACCGGCGAATCAATGGAGGCATACGCAAACGAGCTTTGCAGCACCATACCCGGGGCAAGCTGGGCGGTCACGGAACCGGACTACGACACAGCGGCACTTGCAACAAGATACGAGGGCACAAACCGCAAATGGCCACCCTTCCTTACCCGGACGGAGAAAACCTTTACGATACGATGATGGTTCGATGATAACATAACGACACCACGATGAACGAGAGCCCAGCCCTGAAAAGCCGGGCTTTCGTTTTTTATTCTTTCTTTGTTTATTTTATGCTATGAAACTGGATAGTGACCACATAACCAAACTCCTTGAATTCATAGGAGATGGAATGACAAAAGAGTCAGCCTGCATTGCTGCAAAAATCAGCACGACCACCTATTACGCATGGGTTAAACAGGGAAAAGAGGACGAAAAGCAAGGGATAGAGAGCCTGCAACGCAAGCTTTCCGAAGACCTGCCGCAAGCTGAAGCGCTCTGTGAACTTGAGTGCCTGAAAATCATCAAGGCCGCTCGAGAAAGAGACTGGCACGCCTGCGCCTGGTACCTTGAGCGCACCCGACCGGCCCGCTATGCAAGGCGCACCGTTCCCGAAGAAAAGAGAGAGCGGGATGGGCTCATTGTTATCGGGTAGAGTACCAGAACGATGTAAAAGGGTGGCAAGAATATGATATTTTTTAGTTAAATTTACCCGAGCGAAAAATGACTACCTAAGCCTTTTACCCCCAACGTATCAAAAAGGAAAAGATCATGTCACAAAAGCTGGCCTTGGACTTCCTTGAAAGAATGAAGAGTGATGAAGCGTTTAATGAAGCAGTGAACACAATTGAAGATTTTGGGACAAAGATGGCCTATATCGAAAGACAGGGATATCGGTTTACTGCCGATGACCTTGAAGAGGCTTCAAACTTAATGTCAATATAACACATAGAATTCAGCGACAATAACCCACTATAAACCAAAAACATAGATCATTACCGGCATCATGACGAGTTACCTATACTGCCTCACACCTCTTCGACAGACAGAATATCCCGAACAGGTAACGTGATGGTCAAATTCTGCGGGCGTGTTGGATTGGCGGAGGGCTTTGTACCTGATAATACTCGAGTAGAGAAAACAAGAGCCGGTATGGAGCCATACTGCAGCTCATGACCGACAAACTCCCTGCGCGTCACTGAACCACCGATATGCTTCAGCTTAATCCGATAGGTACTGCCTGCAACAAGTTCTGAAGGGTCCATAACAATTATTGTTTACCTGCGGGTTTTTGATTGTTACACACTAAAACAAAGGCAACTGCTGTGGACAACATACAGTATTACCGGCCAATAAGAGCAATAACCCGGCTGATCGGCCAGGCTACCGCTCCGATAGGGCTGGGCCTTACCTTGTGAAAACATGACCTTTATCACTCATCCAGAACTCCCCCTGAAAGAGATCATTGGCGTATGCATCCGTATCGAAATATGACGGACTGATACCAGCCTTTTCCATCGCTTCAAAAAATCCCTGCTCCTCGGCCAGATTCTCGGCAAATTCCCGCTCACTATCAAAACAACCATGATACTCATCCTGAAACCGCTTGAAATCAACAGCTTCACCCTTCGGCAAGTTATCGCTATAATCCTTGTAGGCCTCCTGCTCTTCAATGCAGAGATCTTCGATATCATCCCACCACTCCCAGAAACCCTCACTGATAGAACTCTCTGAAATAAAAGTATCCGGTATATCCTCCCAATCCTGAAACATAAACTCCGGATCAGCTTCATCCTTATGCAGCTCGGCACAATCCGCTATAAAATCCTCTTTACAAGAGTAATCCGACAGATCAAACCACTTACCGAAAATGCTACCATCATTATACTTGGCATAGGTACCAACATAAATACGAGGGGTAATTGCGGCAGATGTAGTAGTCATGGCTGTAATGATTTGGTTGAAAAAGCCTTACATTCACTTCTTTAATTACTTAAATATACGTATTTATCAAGAAATAATCAACAGAATAAACCACATAATTATATTATTTATAAGTGCTTACAGGACTTTTTAACAATTGAAAGCGCCACCAAAACCAACCCCATAAATACGTCTGGCTAAGAGCAGAATGCCCACCTCTTCATTTCGGTACCCCGAAATAAACCACGTCGCTAACGCGACCTCTATTCTTAAATAAGACTTCTTTGCCGCCCCACTACGACAGACGCTGCAGGGCCACCACGCCAGGGAAATGACGAATAACCCCCTCTATATCTACTCACCCCTCATATATATGTAAGCGTAGCGCGCCAGTACGCTCTTCATGCCGGAGGCTTATCGCCTTGATTTCACCAGTAGCTCCCTGCTGGTCTTATGCGCGCCCGCAGGCCAATGCCCGACGCCACGCCATACCGCCTCGTCGCTGACAAGACGCCATAATGCCCTTGCACCCACGCCGACATCGTTCCCCGACTGCGAAGCAGCATACCGCTGTGATTACCCCTACCAGGAGCTCCCCGCTGGAAGGGGATGCAAACCCGCAGGCCACAAAACCAATGCCTGATGCCACGCCAAAATGCCTTTGCACCCACGCCGACCATCGTTCCCCAACTGGTAAGCTGCATATCGCTGTGATTACACCAGGAGCTCCCTGCTGGTCTTATACACGACCGCAGGCTAAAATTCTTCGCCGATGCGCATACAGGGTACCCTTTCTTTAATCGCTCGGCGACGTTAATCCAAGCGAAGCGCTTTGCCTTACAGCAAGCTTGCGCGCAGAAAATAAAGGGCCCCTTGCTTGGCGGGGGGGCCGAGAAGGCAGCTCGTGTAGGTGTACTCACCGGAACAATGCTGCCGTACGAGTGGCCCATTGGGTGGGTGGGATATGTTCGCTACTGCGGACGGTCACGCACCCCCCCGCCATACATCGCTACATGCACTGGCCTGCTTCTTTTGTTCCTGCCGCCCAATGCCCGGTTGGCCCGCCATACAGAATCACAGGTCGTTTACCATGTGTCTCACGCCCAAAATGTCATGATAGCAAGACGCTACTGCACAGATTTAACGGGACTGCTTCTTTTGTTCCTGCCGCCCAATGCCCGGTTGGCCCGCCATACAGAATCACAGGTCGTTTACCATGTGTCTCACGCCCAAAATGTCATGATAGCAAGACGCTACTGCACAGATTTAACGGGACTGTTTCTTCTGTACCTGCCGCCCAATGCCCGGTTGGCTCACCATACAAAATCACAGGTCGCTTACCAGGTTCAGTCGCCATATACCATGATAGCATAAGAAAGAGCATACGCCACTGCAAGAGAACCCTTCCTGCACCGAGTGCCATGATTGCTTCTTCAGGCTACTGCCGCATATCGTTCTTCCCCCGTGCCGATTGGCGTCCAGCTGAGGCCATGTTTCGGAGTGACAATGGAGTCTTAGCAATTGCTCTTGCCGGCTCTTGGAGGGGTGGGGGCGGTCTTCTCTTCCCCCGTGTTTCTTCTTTGCTCTTCTCTTCGCTGGTGTTTCTAAAAGTCGCTTTCTGAGGTACCGCTTTTTCTTGCCGGTGTTTCTATAAGTCTCTTTGCCTTGGAGCTGCTCTTTCTTCGCTGGTGTTTCTAAAAGGCGCCCTCTGTTCTCCCCGCGCCCTCTTGCTGCGCGCCCTACTGCCAATGCCCTGCTCTCACGCCAAATCTCTTCTGCCGGGCACCGCCAAGCATTGCGATACGCTGCAGCGAGCGTTGTACTCAAAAGGCGGCTGCCGAGCATTCACTGGTGCTTACCGCCAATGCAAGGCCCTGACCGCCAAATGCCCTGTTGCCCGCCTGCCGAAGCATTGCGCTGTTTTCCCTCTTGCGCATTGCGAGAGGCTGCAGGCTTGCCTGCACGAAGGGCCGACACCGAGGTGCATACAGGGAGCTATAAAATTAATCACTGAGGTGGAGGCCCGCTACCTACAATGCCCGCAGGGCCATGATTAATTGTTTGCCAATGCCCTGCTCTTGCGCCGAAAGCTCTTGCGGTATAGCAGCTGCCAATGCCCGTGTGCACACGTCAGCAAGCGAATGCGCGCAGTGTTAAAGTTCGTCTGGTGTCTGGCCACTGAACTATGTGATGCAATGAGGAGTAACCCCAGGCACATGACGCTTTGAATTGTAAAAGGATTGATGACACTCCAATACTCCCCATACCGCTGGGAACCGCCAAGCGCTCGATGACACGCCTGCCAATGCAATGCCCCTCTGCCAAGCTCTTCCGCTGGGAACCGCCAAGCACTGCTTACACGCCCCGTAGGCAAAATGCGAAGCACGCTCTTCTGCCAATGCCCGTGCCGCCCGCCCTGCCGCCACAGTGCAGTACAAGCAACGCCAAGCACTGCCGACATGCCCGCCAATGCAAGCAGCCAATGCACTGCTCTTCTGCCAATGCTCTTGCAGCGAAGAGGCGCCAATGCAAGTGTGCTCAAGTCAGCAAGCGAATGCGCGCAGTGTTAAAATGCACCTGATTTTGCTGCCGCCGAATTGCAATACAAGACGCCGGATCACGATACGAACTATCGAAGCATCATACTGCCGGTCACCTCAAGCATGGGTTGCGCTGCCTATACCACTGGCGCGACATTTGGCCTTCTCTTCTTGCAAATGGCGTGACATGGAGGCAGTGCAACCCTTGCGGAACTGCCTATCGAAGCTCATGCTGCAGGCTCAGGATACGCTCGATGCAATGGAAGACTCTCAGCCACCACAGCAGCATAATCTGGTGCTTTGAATTGTAAAAGGTGCGATGACACTCCAATCCTCTTCTGTTGATAACATGTGGAAGGTTTGTTGATACTCCGACATCGTTCTTTGTGCCGCAGGCTTATCGCTGAGTTGATTGTGCATTCGCCATACCAACCGAGTTGACGCCAAAGGTCCAGATAAGCAACGCCAAGCGCCAGTCAGACACGCCAAGCGAAGCCGAGCAGAAAAAAAATGCACCGGGTTGTACGGACGCCCAAAGCGTCAATGTAGCTGCAGTCCTCAGGCGCCTCTTTGCCTGAACACGCTCGACACTGCTGCAGCTCTTCTTCTTTGCTGCAGCAATGTCGAGCGGGTGAAGGCTCTTCGGCGCCTGGGGACTGCAGCGGAATGTAGCGGCGGGCGGCTGTACAAGCTGGGTGCATCGAGCCGCTGCTTGCAGCCCAACCGACAGAGTGCGGAGCAGAACCGCGAAGCGCAAGGTGCCGCTGCGATCTAGTGCAGGCTGGTGCGTTGGCTGAGTAAATGCAATGCTGCGCAAACGGAGCCCTTCAAGGCGGAGTGCAGCGCTGTGTTCTGAGCGAAATGCAGCTGCCTGCGAAGGCAGGCTTGCTGCATGAAAGCAACCGGCTGCGGATGCAGGCTGTTGCCGTGCCATGAGAGCAACCGGCTGCGAATGCGGCCTGTTGCCGTGCCCGAGCGAGCGAAGCACTGCAGCGCAAACGAAGCCCTTTAGGGCTGGTGTGCAGCGCGTGCAGGGATGAGCGAGATGCAGCTGCGTGCGAATGCAGGCTGGTGCCGTGCAAGCAACTGGCTGCGAATGCGGCCTGTTGCCGTGCCATGAGAGCAACCGGCTGCGGCTGCAGGCTGTTGCCGTGCCCGAGCGAGCGAAGCACTGCAGCGGCAAGGAAGCCCGTCAGGGCTGGAGTGCGGCGCTTGCAGGGATGAGCGAGATGCAGCTGCGTGCGAATGCAGGCTGGTGCCGTGGAAGCGAAAGCATGGCTGCACAAACGGAGCCCTTCAAGGCGGAGTGCAGCGCTGTGTGCTGAGCAGTATGCAGCTGGCTGCGAATGCAGGCTTGCTGCAGCAAGAGCAACCGGCTGCGGATGCAGGCTGTTGCCGTGCCACAAACAGCGAAGCAATGCAGCGCAAATGAAGCCCTTTAGGGCTGGTGTGCAGCGCTGTCATGCTGAGCGGGTGCAGCTGGCTGCGAATGCAGGCTGTTGCGGGGATACCGAAAGCATGGCTGCGCAAACGGAGCCCTTCAAGGCGGAGTGCAGCGCTTTCATGCTGAGCGAAATGCAGCTGCGTGCGAATGCAGGCTGCTGCCATGCAAGCAACCGGCTGCGGATGCAGGCTGTTGCCGTGATACGAACAGCGAAGCACTGCATCGCAAACGAAGCCCTTCAAGGCCGAGTGCAGTGCTTGCAGTGATGAGCGGGGATGCAGCTGAATGCGGATGCAGGCTTGCTGCACAAAAGCAACCGGCTGCGGATGCAGGCTGTTGCCGTGATACGGACAAGCGAAGCACTGCAGCGGTAACGATGGTGTGCAGCGCTTGCAGGGATGAGCGAGATGCAGCTGAATGCGGATGCAGGCTGCTGCCATGCAAGCAACCGGCTGCGGATGCAGGCTGTTGCAGTGCCCTAGCGAGCGAAGCACTGCAGCGCAAACGAAGCCCTTCAGGGCTGGAGTGCAGCGATTGCAGTGATGAGCGAGATGCAGCTGCGTGCGGATGCAGGCTGGTGCAGGGAATAGCGAAAGCAATGCTGCGCAAACGGAGCCCTTCAAGGCGGAGTGCAGCGCTTGCAGTGATGAGCGGGTGCAGCTGACTGCGAATGCAGGCTGCTGCCATGCAAGCAACCGGCTGCGAATGCAGGCTGGTGCCGTGCCACGAACAGCGAAGCACTGCAGCGGTAACGAAGCCCTTTAGGGCTGGTGTGCAGCGATTGCAGGGATGAGCGAAATGCAGCTGCGTGCAAATGCAGGCTGGTGCAATGCAAGCAACCGGCTGCGGATGCAGGCTGTTGCCGTGCTACGAACAACGAAGCAATGCAGCGGTAACGAAGCCCTTTAGGGCTGGTGTGCGGCGCTTGCAAGGATGAGCGAGATGCAGCTGCGTGCAAATGCAGGCTGGTGCAATGCAAGCAACCGGCTGCGGCTGCAGGCTGTTGCCGTAATACGGACAAGCAAAAGCAATGCTGCGCAAATGGAGCCCGAAGGGCGGAGTGCAGCGCCTGGCAAATGCAGCTGGCTGCGAAGGCAGGCTTGCTGCACTGGATACAACCGGCTGCGGATGCAGGCTGTTGCCGTGCCCCAGCGAGCGAAGGCACTTTTATAAAACCATATGGTATTTCTATATTTCAGAAATCCATAATAATAATACATGATCCAATACGACATATTTCAGAAAGCGCTTAAGCATCTTGAGCTGCAATATGAGAGCTATAAAGTTAAAGACACGGAACTGCCTGAGTTAATGCAGGAAGCTGTTGCAGAATCTGTCATACGGCGGTTTAAAACTTGCTATGATTTTATGTGGAAGGTGCTGAAACGGTACCTCTTGGAAGGACTTGGCATTCCTGAAGTTCCTAACAGTCCCAAGCCAATTTTCCGCATGGCTAATGAAAACAACTTATTTGTATCATCTTTAGAACAGTGGTTGAGATATGCTAATGCTCGCATTGAAACGTCTGACGATTATAGCGGAGAAAAATCGGAGGATGCATTGTTACTCATGTCTGACTTTATTGATGATGCCATTGGTTTGTACCAAACTATGAGCGGGAACACATGGGAGTGACAGAATCCATCGACAGCACTTCCAAAAAATGAAAAACGATTCTTTCGCTGCTAAAAAGCGAAGGCACATGCTGCCCTAACGAAGCCCTTCAGGGCTGGTGTGCAGCGCTTGCAGGGATGAGCGGGATGCAGCTGCGTGCGAATGCAGGCTGCTGCCATGCAAGCAACCGGCTGCGACTGCAGACTGTTGCGGGGATAGCGAAAGTAGGCTGCGCAAACGGAGCCCTTCAAGGCGGAGTGCAGCGCTTGCAGGGATGAGCGGGATGCAGCTGAATGCGAATGCAGGCTGCTGCCATGCAAGCAACTGGCTGCGGATGCAGGCTGCTGCCGTACTATGAGAGCAACCGGCTGCGGATGCAGGCTGTTGCCTTGATACGAGCAGCGAAGCTCTGCAGCGCTAACGAAGCCCTTCAGGGCTGGTGTGCAGCGCTTGCAGGGATGAGCGAGATGCAGCTGCGTGCAAATGCAGGCTTGCTGCACTGAGGGCAACCAGCAGCAAATGCTGGCTGTTGCGGAGATAGCGAAAGCATGGCTGCGCAAACAAGCCCTTCAAGGCGTAGTGCAGCGCTGTGAAGCTGAGCTGGCCAAATGGCCTCTTGGGCACAGAGTGCCGTGCTTGCGGCGAACATCAGTGAGTGGCAAGCATGGCGCTATGGGCCGTTCGCCACGACTACAAAATTTCCAATCAATTTGGTCCCTTATTTGTGAAATATCCGATAGGCTAACTGGCTTATTTTTCTTATATTACGTCAACACCACTTACCTCGATTGATCTTAATTTTGCCTCCATGAAAAAGCAGCACTTTGCCTGCATAAGAGCTAATTCAATAACAAAACACCTTACATGAAAAAATACGTGCACCAGAGGGGTTCCTGGATAGTTACCCTCCTCATGTTGCTCATAGCATCTACCGCTCAGACCGTATCTGCGGCAACAACAGCGTGCCCTCTGCAGTATCTGAACGGAGTTGCTCCGGATATTCAAAAAGCCTCCCTTAAAGCAAAGGCCCGGGAATTATGTTACGACAACTTTGCTGTTATGCACTCCGGCATCTCCCGAACTCCCATCTGGTCTGCTGAGCATCTTACCAGAGAAAGTATCCAGGACGCAAGGGAATTGAAAGGACGGGAAGCCTTTCATCCTGAAGAAAACCTGCCTGCTGATGAACGGGCTGAACTGAAGGATTATGCTCGATCCGGTTTTGACCGCGGGCACATGGCACCAAGCGCCGACATGCCAAATAGAAGCGCACGGCTGCAATGCTTTTCACTCGCCAACATGATACCCCAGAATCACAAGCTGAACACGATTCTATGGGAAGGTATTGAATCTTCATTACGAACTCTTGTCCTGAATACCGGAGAACTCTATGTCATCACGGGACCACTTTACCAGGGAGCTAATATTGCTCGACTGAATGGCAGGGTTTTGGTACCAACACATGTTTACAAATTGGTCTTTGACCCCAACAAGAACAGGGGCGCTGCATACTACGTTAAAAATGAAAACAGTGATGAATTGCAGATACTGAGCATCAGCGAACTGGAGAAACTGGCTGGCATTAACTTTTTCCCGAAACTGTCCGCTTCAGCCAAACAGGTGAAACTTGAGCTACCCATGCCAAAACCCTATCGCTCCAGATCGAATTATTGAATAGATGTGATAGCTTCGAAGTGCTGATTGAACAGGCCAGATGAACGTAAAACAAAAAGACGCACTATGAACAAGAACGCAATGAAGATCGCCCCCTTTGCCAATGAAACAGACTCGCTAAGCATAGGAGATTTGACCGTCGAAAACCGTGAGGATCGCATTACCATCTACGGCAACATTGACATCACCCGTGACAAGGAAGGCCTTGGTAATGCTGAAACCCTGCAGACACTCTTCAATGATATTATTGCCAGTATGAAAAAAGGTGACCTGCCAGACAAAATCAGCATCAAACCTGCGGACAATGTCGCCAACCCATTTGCTGACTAAAGGAATGAGATGGGTTCTGCTCATGAACCGGGAAATAATAGAATACAGAGAATAAGATACCCACTCTTTATCCCCATTTTCTGATAAGTGACCGGCAAGTTAAATACTTAGCATATCGACTATTTTTTCTGTATTTTTACTCTATACAGAAAAACGATTTGTGACGGTTATCCCCCAACGATAAACGAGAAATAATCATGCAAGCAGTAGCTACACGGAACAAAACATCGACACTCGAGCATTCACCGATTGAGTTTGAACAAGAGATTGAACGTTTAAAAACAATTATCGAATCCAATGAAAAGGAGCTTGCAAGAGTCGCTGCTGTAAACAATAGGAATAAGGGTCCTGGCTTGCGCAACCTGCTTGACCAGATATACTCTCTTGACATTGATGCTGCTGTGAAGAGAATGATGACTGATGCCTGCATGCACCTCATTGAAATTGAAACTTTTTCAAAACGCAATGGCACTGAACTGACTGAAAGCGATGCTGCTTTTTTGTCAAAGGTCGAGAAAAAGCACCACGGGCTCAACCAGCGTGAACTTCATATTTGCCTCTTTATCAAGTTAAACTATGACACCGTGGAGATTGCCCGCTCTATAGGTATTAGCGCAAGGGGAATGGAAAGCATACGCTACAGGATGCACAAAAAGCTTGGCATTGGCCTCCATGATTCTATCAAAACCTATCTTAGTAAACTGGCTGTTTCTGACTGACTGAGAGGCCTTTGTAGAATTGGACATTAAACCCTGAACAGCTCTCCCGTCTCATTGCTTTCGTTGAAAGGATCAATGCATTCGTGCTGGCTGTTTTTTGGGTTGTTGACTTTCGTTGAGACCGGATAGAGAGTAAGTGCACTGTCTTTCGGCTGATTACTTTAACTTCCAATATAAGTTAACTGTAAAACGAAATTCGTGAATATACTGAACCTGGGTCTGTCCTTGGGGTTGCTTATAGCCATCATTTTCATATTGCTCACGTGTGCCGTCTTCCTTTGGTACTCTGCAATTAAGCGCTTGTCTCCTCGTATTGCTCCAATTGCTAAGCACCTTGATGTTGTCTCGGCTTCTGTACAAGACTTACTGTCACGCAAGTCTTATGCCCGGCACTCACAGCGACTTCGTCTTTTGATATCCGCAAAAGATGCCGTTAAATCCACCAAAATATTTGGCTGGCGTTATTCAGCATCTCAAGAGCAACTTAAAAAGGTGCAGGCCCTTGTTACATTCATAGCAAAATCTGAGGAGTTGGTTGCAGCTGCTAATGATGATTTTGTTTTATCAGAGCTAGTTGAATATGGGTCATTCTTCGACTCTATTGAGAGCCAGCCTTTAACTAACTCCCAGCGTCGTTCGTGCGTGGTTGATGAAGACTGTAACTTAGTACTTGCTGGAGCCGGCACAGGAAAAACAAGTACTATGATTGGACGAGCCGGCTATCTCGTCGCATCAGATAGAGCCAAGCCTCATGAGTTGCTTATGCTAGCATACGCGCAAAAAGCGGCCAAAGAGATGCAGGAACGTCAAGACTCACGTCTCAAAAGCTTACAGGTGAAGGGTTCACCCACTGTCAAAACGTTCCATGCGCTTGGCCTCGAAATAATCGGGGCTGTTGAGGGACGTCGTCCTGATATCCATCTCATGGCTATTGACAATCAGGTATTTGCTAAGTTCATTGATGAGCAGCTAAAGAAGTGCTGCGATGACCCCGACTACCGAGAGTTGATTATTCGCTACTGCGGCAGTGAAAAATTTACTTACAGGAACCCCTTCGATTTCAGTTCCATTAGTGAATACAATGAATATGTGCGTATTAATGAACTGAGAACGTTAAAGAACGAAGTTGTCAAAAGCTTCGAAGAAATTGTCATTGCTAACTTCCTCAACGCCAATAGCGTAGCCTACATATACGAGCAATCCTACAAAGTCGACACTGCAGGACCTGACTATAGGCAGTACAAGCCAGACTTTTATTTGCCTGAATATGATGTCTACATTGAGCATTTTGCATTGGATAAGTCGGGTAAACCTCCTTCGCATTTTGACCAACAAAAATACCTGAGTGGTATTGACTGGAAGCGGGATCTCCACAAACTTCACGAGACTAAACTCATCGAAACATATTCGTTTCAGAAACGAGAAGGGTTGTTAGAATCCCGCCTTGCAGAAGCTTTAAAAGCTAATGATGTTGAGATGATCCCTCGTTCCAGTCAGGAGTTGCTTGATGAGCTTCTCGCCTCATCACAAGTCAATGAGTTTGCAATTCTTCTATCTGATTTCTTAACACTCTTCAAGGAGTCCGATTATTCGTTGTCTGAACTAAACAAAAAGGCAAAATCCGATATCGATTCATCACGACTCTGTTTATTATTATCTCTTTTCGCACCAATTCTTGATGCTTATCAGACTGAGCTTTCAGACTCCGGCCAAATCGATTTCGCTGACATGATTCGAAAGGCGTCCGACTATGTCGAGGCAGGAGCTTTTCAATCACCCTACATACAGATATTGGTAGACGAGTTTCAGGACATAAATAAATCAAGGGCGCGACTGCTCAAAGCTTTGTGCCAGCAACGCATAGAATCGGGGCTCTTTGCTGTTGGTGATGATTGGCAGTCGATCTACAGGTTCACTGGCAGCGACATTACTTACACTCGAGAATTTTCAAGCTACTTCGGAGCAACCGCAACCACATCCCTCGAACAGACTTTCAGGTTCAACAACATGATTGGCAAAGTTTCATCCGAATTTGTCTTGAAAAATCCTGCACAGATTACCAAGTCTATTGAGTCAAAGGTTTATGTTGATCAGCCTGCATTGTCAATGATTCGTGCTGTTCGGGATGAAGACGGTCTCCGCATTGCCCTCGATGCAATCGTCAATAGAAGATGTAACAACTCGACAGAAGGGTCTAATGTCCTGGTACTGGGAAGGTACAACTTCACCATTAAAGAGTGGCTTCAATCCGTAGCTAAACGTCAATTGAAGTCCCAATTCCCTTCTCTGAGCATTGAATTTATGACCGTGCACTCTGCTAAGGGGAAAGAGGCAGACTTTGTTGTGATTCTCGGCCTTGGACAAGGCAAAAATGGCTTTCCAAGTGAAAAGCCAACAGATCCTATTTTAAAATGGCTTCTTCCTATACAAGAACCTTATCCGCAGGCTGAGGAGCGTCGACTCTTCTATGTTGCACTTACTCGTGCACGTCACCGCGTCTACTTGATATACAACCCAACGGAAGCTTCATCCTTCGTGCAAGAGTTGCTTGATATTGACTCGGGTTATCCTATTTGTAAAGACGAGATCGCAGAGGGACTTATGTGTGTGGATATCCCGCACGTCGTATGCCCTGACTGTGGTCGTGGTGCCCTATTACCAAAATCAGGCCCATATGGCGTGTTCGTGGGCTGTAGTTGCTTTCCATACTGTAAGCATATGGAAAAGCCCTGCCCGCAATGCGGCGGTCTCATGAAAAGTAATGGACGATTTCGTATCTGTGTCAACCCGGTTTGTGGAGCATCGATACCAATCTGCCTAAATTGTGGCGGTGTGATGGTGGAGCGTAGCGGGCCATATGGTAAATTCTGGGGTTGCACCAACTACAAACGCAGTGGCGAATATGTGTGCACATATACCATCCCTATTGAACGACATTAACCATTGCCCGCGTTAAGTCGAGGTCGTTAATACAACTTGAAGAATTTTCTTTCAATTTTAAGGGGAATGGAAAGTATACGCTACAGGATGCACAAAAAGCTTGGTATTGGCCTCCATGATGCTATCAAGACTTATCTTAGTAAACTTGCTATTGCTTGATAATCAATTCTTTCCGATCAAGCACCATGTTAACATAAAATTTAAAATCAATGGCAGAATTAGGAGAAAAAAAGAAAAGTGGAATCCCTGGATTAATCACAACAATGTTAGCAACTATACCAATACTTATAATCATCGGATATCTCGTTATAAATAATGAGCATGGCAATAAAACGTTAGGTAGTGATACTGCTTCATCTTGGGTTTCAGCTATTGCGACTGTTGTGATATCCTTACTGACAATCATTTTAGCTAAGGAAACATGGTCTTTACGTTTGGCTCAGTTACAACAGCTCGAAGAACTAAAACGTGAGAATATCCGCCCGAACATTGGTATACAAATAGAAGGCAGCCCGGTCGGCATGAACTTTTTCAATGTTAAAGTCAGTAACTATGGTAAAGGAATTGCAAGAAAATTAACATTTGAATTCTTTGATAGAAATGGAACTCCTGTAGAACCCCAAAAAGATGTTTTAATTGATAAATTCCGCAAACTAGCGATGTTTAGAGTCGGCATAGAATCCATGGGAATCGGTCAAGTTATTACAAGTTATGTTTTCAGTTTTATTGAACTTAACACGGAATTGGCTGGCGATGTTTTCAAACCATATCTAAATATTGTCGTCAAATTTGAAGATGTTGAGGGTAATCGTTACACCAATGAATTAACCATTGATTTTGCGCAGTATGAAGGTATCACGGAGTTAGGAGACGGAGACCCAATCCATAACATAGCAAAAGAGATCAAGCAAATACGTGAACACATACAACAAGTGGTTGGAAATTCAAAAGAACGAGTTGGAGTAGATATTTACAGTGCACAAGATCGGGAAGAAGAAACTCTAAAGCGCAATATTTGGCTTGAAAAACAAAAATTGAAACATCAAAATTTACAGACACCGCCAGACTCCAACACGTTGCCCCAATAGCAAATAACAGCACTCTAAAACGGGCCTTTTTACGGCGAATCGGCTGAAGCAACTATATCACTGAACAGCTCTCCCGTCTCATTGCTTTCGTTGAAAGGATCAATGCAGTCGTGCTGGCTGTTCTTTGGGTTGTTGACTTTCGTTGATACCGGATAGAGAACAAGTGCACCGTCTTTTGATGGCAGCAGCAGCTCCCCCGCTCCGGGCAAGCCGGCATCGAGCCACTCTTTCCAGTGTTCCGGCTCAAGGATAACCGGCATACGATCATGAACGAATTTCATTTCGCTGTTGGCATCAGTGGTAATGATGGTGCAAGAAACAACTGGTGCTGCACTGGCGTCCTCTTTCCAGATGTCCCACAATCCTGCGAATGCCATGGGTTTCCCGTCAGCCCTGTGAATGTAGTAAGGCTGCTTTTTGCTCTGTGCCGTTTGCTTCCATTCATAGAATCCGCTTGCAGGGATTATGCAGTGCGTCCGGTGCAGCATGTGGCGAAAGTATGGCTTTATGGCAAGGGTTTCTGCGCGTGCATTGATTGGCCGGACTTTCGGCATTGCCTTTGCCCAGTTCGGGATAACTCCCCAGTGTGCCAGCGTGAGCGTAAACTTGCTCTGGTCTCCCAGGAGAACCACAATATCAGTATCGGGGGCAATGTTGTAGTTTGCTGAAAAGTCTATCTCCTCTGCCTCGACAAAAGGGAGTTCGTACTGGTGGAGCTGCCTTATGAAATCCTTGAGCTCAAAGAAGACGAATCGACCGCACATGGAGTGAAATGGTTTGCCGTTACGGGGTAAACTTTCGTAATTAAATATTACAAAAAATATAACAGCAACCCACCCGATACATTATGGGAACCATTGCGGATTATACAGGAGGCTTTATTCTCGAAAGCATAAGGAAAGCACTTCACTATTTTGACTCCACTGAGGGACCGCTAACTCAGGATGAAAAAGGTAAGCGCCTGCACAAAAACATCAACGAATTTGAACCTCTCATTCTGTCATTAAACCAGGCAGGAGAATACATCCGAAAAGCAAAATCTATAGCAATAGGGGAACGAGTTTGCAGAGTTCTTCATCCGGAATCTGTCTATACCGAATCAGTTTTTCTCAATGAACTTGCAATGGAAATGGTTGCGTCCGGACATGCACGGATAGCCTCAATTGAAGAGGCTGAGGAATGCCTGCAAAAGAGTGCAGGACATCCCCTCATCATTTCAAAAGTGTCAGGTGAATATCTAGAAATATGCCCGTCATACCCACCTGATTGTGTTTACTGGCGCGCTGAAAAAAGAGGACTACATTGTTTGGAACGAAATAAACAAGCTCAATAAAGCGGAGCTACCATACATACGGTGATAGAATGCCCGAAAGATTGTGCAGGTGTTTGAGGTTAACTATCTTAAGCAACTAGCCGGCTTCCTGACTTGTAAAACATGCTGTATGCACATTATCCATTCCATAAACGACTTTTTGTTTGAGCTGTTCCCAAAGGCAAAAGATGCCGGTAACAATATTGAGGTGCTGAAAGAGGAGATCGAGAAGTTTTACACGGTAGGGCCATACAAGCCTGCAATTACCATTATTCATGGCATTGTTGATATCACCATTGAAGGCGAGCTGATTGAGCAGCACAACAGCCGCTACCGCAAAGTGCTTGACCTCTGCGATGACCGCCGATATGAAGAAGCCAAAGAGCAGATTACGCAGCTTATCAAGGAAGCACCGCAGATTTCAGAGTACCATCGGGTGCTTGGGCAAATTCTCTCTGAAGAGGGCGAGCAGGATGAAGCTATCAATAGCCTTATCGATGCCTTGCGCTGGGATCCGAAGAACCATTGGGCTCTTATCATGACCGGCAACATACTGGCCCGCTACCAGAACGACATTGATGCTGCCTTGAAATACTATGACAGCGCAGTGCAGTACAAGCCGGATGATTATGCATCACTGACTATTATTGCCCTAAACCTTATACCGAACAGCAGACCTGAGGCGGCTCGGCAATACCTTGACAAGGCCTTTGAGATCAATCCCGGTTATCCGAATATGTACTACGCTTATGCCAAGCTTGCAGAAGCAGAGCATAATGACAAGCAGGCTTTTGAAATGGCGGTGGTTGCGCTGTTCAAGAATCCCCGGAAAGATTTGCTCTATAAGCAATCGCTGGAGAGTGCCATGAGGGCAGCAAATGCGATTATTGATGTAGAGGTTGGCGGAGATATTGTCAATGGGTTTGCTGCCTGGCTTGAAGATGAGTTCGGCAAGAAAATTGTCATCGAAGAAGATGCTTCATTAAAGACGGCAGCCAAGATCGAGTTTGCCGAAAATTACGACCGAAGATATCACCTGGTCAAATACAACCCCCAGTACCCGGCGGTTCATCATCTGATCATGCATGAGCTTACGCACCTGCTCTTTGCTGCTCAGGCGCGGGTTGCAGGCAAGAACAAGCTCTTTGTGAGCTACGATAACAACAAGCAAAAGTTTCTGCTCGCTCTTGACAGGGACTCGAAAAAGCTGAGAAAAAAGGGGTACGAAGATGGGGCTATCAAGCAGTATTACACTTCTTTGTTTGAAGGACTGAACGGGCAGATTTTCAACACTCCGATTGATCTTTTTATTGAGGATTATCTGTTCGTGAACTATCCTGACCTCATGCCGTACCAATTCGTTTCGATGCTGGGCCTCATACAGGAAGGAATACATGCGACGACTGACGAAAACATCCTGACCATTGCGCCACCCGGAATCCTTTCGAAATCAAAGACCTTCAATCTTGTCAATGCCCTTCACTTCATGAAGCGTTACGGAGTGAACCTTATAGACGAACACAATCCGACCAAGACCGAAAGAGAGCAGGCAGAAAAGTTCTATCGCAAATATGATGAGTGCCGAACAAAACATACGCCTGGTGATGAATACGATCTGTTGCAGAGTTTTGCAAAGCAGCTCTATCTGCAGAACTATTTTGCTCTGGTAGAAGAGTCCGGGTACCGGCAGCATCGCGACTTGATAGAGCGCCTGTGCGCAGATGCCAAGGTTGACTTGCCTGGTAGTGATGCTGAAAATTCGGCAGAAATTCTTGCAGACATGGAAATGCAGGCTTTCACCCAGGCACACGAGGGCAAAGATATCAATATGGCAGTGACACGGTTTATGGTTGAAGCGCTGCACTACTTCAAGCAGCTAAGCGATCCAGAGATTCATGCGATTGCAATGCAGATTGGCTTGCTGTGCGGCGAAGGCATCAGCCCGGAGAAAGAGGGCTACAGCGTGCCGCTCATACCGGGCAAAAGCTTCAGCGGCTATCAGGTGCTGGCTTATTATTATGTGAGCTGGGCGAAGGCGTTTCCGGAATATTTGGAGCAGCTGCAGCTGCCGTTTGGGAAGGAGTATGAGTTTGCGCTGGAGATGGTGGGGATGGGATGAGATGATTGATATTAATTATCCCTTCCACCGTCATAAATGCTACTATGGTATATACGAGACGGTTGATTTAGCATGGAATCTAAAACACAAACATTAAAAAAAGAGAACTTGCAAACCTGCGAAAAAAAATAGCTCACCGCATAATTTATGGAAAAGAAGAACTCCGCAATTACTGATGGTTTATTAATTGCTGCCATTCCTGCTTTTGGATATTGGATCGCGTTCCTATATGAAAAGGGGTATTGCGAGTTTTATAATATCCCGCCTTCATTTATCGAAGTTGGTATAGTCGAGACACTTACAGCGCTTTTTGGTATTAGTGGCAGTATCTTAGCCGGGCACTTTATACTAGATAACATCCTCTCACCTTTTTATAAACCTTTACCGAACCCACTTAAATATGTTTTCCGCCAATTTTGCATTGGTATTGTATTTATCTCAGGCTTTTCTATCGTAAAACATATTTCTCTTCAGAATTATTTAATAATAGCCGCATTAGTGTTTGTCCCTTTTTTTATCTTTGAATTGGTTATTCCGCTTGTAACCCAACGAAATAAGATCGGTTATATCAACAAACTAAAGGCTCATCGTGAAATTGATTTCCAGCGTGAAAGAGTACTTGATATTGTTGTCCTGAAAACCGGCAGAAATATATTTACTATTTTTTTCGTTGGTTATACACTATCTCTCATAGCATACATGTCCGGCGGATTTAATGCACGGTTTAAAACTGACTTTATCGTAATCTCGAACAGGCCTGAAACCGTGGTTTTGAAAACATATCACACTTATTTTATTACAGCCGACATTGACCGGCGTTTAAAAGTTGTTAAATCATCTTTTAACATTGTACCGATAGATCCAAATACTGGAAAATTTAAAGTCGAAACAATTGGAAATTTAAGCCCACAGAATAGTCAATAAGATGTTATCTCTATAATTGATACGCAACTGAAATAATACGGAAACACACTAAACGACCTTAGAAAGCGAACAATATTCTATCCTATGAATTCCAGTGTTCCCATCTGGGTGCTAAGCGCTTTGGCAACTCCCAACCGGGCAATGATGCAATCGTCATTGTTCGAGAGAACAACTAATGGGCACAGACGCAGCCCTGATCTGAAGGTGCGCTCGCATGAAGCATAGAAATAACCGCAGTTGATAAGAGTAAACATTGGAAAGACCATTAGCCGATGCTATCTCACCTTGTGCACAACATAGGCAACAACGCCCCACACCAGAAAATCATTTACCTCGGTAATCTTGATCGGCTTGAATTCTTCATTGGCAGGCATGAGATAAATGCCGTCTTTATCCACTGCAAGGCTCTTCAGCGTAAACTCGCCGTCAATCGCACAGACAGCAACGCAGCCATCTTTCGGCTCTTGTGCTTTGTCGATAACAAGCAGGTCGCCATCCTGAATACCGGCGTCTTTCATTGAATGGCCTTTTACTCTGGCGTAGAAGGTGGCTTCAGGGTGTTTAATCAGCTCTTCATTAAGGTCGATCTTCAGGCCCTCGAACTCTTCGGCAGACGATGGATAGCCAGCGGAGATTGGCGAAGCGGCAAGCAGCAGGGCGAGTGCGGTTGAGTAGGCCGGGGTGAAAACGTGCAGCGCGGGGGCGGAATGTATACTGGAGATTCTCATTGAGAGCAGATGCTATTATTTGAGATAAGCGTTCATAACGACACATGCTTTAAGCATGCAAATAAAAATCGCGACACTAAGAGTTTTATACTACCTCAGACAACTTTTGTCTGACCAGTTGATTTATCTTTTTCGTTTATACTTCGCTTTTTTTCTGTAAGATGTGATAAATTAAACAATAATAATAACGCTTCTTGGCTCGACATTCCTAGGAATAATCCTAACAAATGTTGTATACCCATGAGCTGTTTCCAAAACTTTTAACCTACTTCATATTCCAAAAGGTTATGCCAATCCCCGATTTTCAAAGCGTGATGTTGCCATTGCTCAGGTTCTGCGGTGATGGTAAAGAGCATACCAATAGAGAGGCACTTGAGGCTCTGGCAAAGGATTTTAACCTTACTGAGGATGAGCTAAAGCAGTTGCTTCCAAGCGGACAGCAGCGCGTGTTTGATAACCGGGTTGCGTGGGCTCGGGCTCATATGAAAATGGCTGGACTTCTGGAGAATACCAGGCGAGGAGTATTCCACATCACTACCCGCGGGAAGGAGGTGCTATCGCAAAATTTGACTGGTATAAATCTCAACTTTTTGCGCCAGTATCCAGAGTATCAGGAAGCAAGAGAAAAGCCAAAAGATTCACTTCCCATAAAGGAAGAAGAAGTTCAAACACCTGAAGAACAAATTGAACAAGCCTATGAACTTCTCCGGGAAAATCTGTCATGTGAGTTGCTTTCTCAATTGAAAACAGTTTCACCAGCTTTTTTCGAGAAGGTCGTCGTTGAAGTACTGGTAAAAATGGGCTATGGTGGCTCACTCAAAGATGCTGGAAAAGCTATTGGACGTAGTGGGGATGAGGGTATTGACGGAATTATTAACGAAGATCGACTTGGACTAGACAGTATATATATACAGGCGAAAAAATGGGATGGGACTATCTCACGGCCAGAGATTCAAAAATTTGCCGGTGCTTTGCAGGGAAAACGAGCTAGAAAGGGTATTTTTATTACAACATCAGACTTTTCTGCTGGAGCAAGAGAATTTGTGACCAATATTGATAGCAAGATCATTTTGATTGAGGGTAAACAGTTGGCTGGACTCATGATTGAGTATGGTGTTGGCGTTTCAAATGAGGCAGTTTACGAGCTAAAGAAAATGGACTCAGATTTCTTTACTGACAGTTAGACAAAAGGCCAAACATTGACCGGCGAGAAGGTGCTTGCTTACTAGTATGTCAGCTAAGAGAATTCCCTGAGTATCTAGAAGAGCTTCAGCTGCCGTTTGGGAAGGAGTATGAGTTTGCGCCGAAGATGGCGGGAATGGTGTGAGTGCCAAGCTCTTCCTCTTTTACACCTTGTGCACCACATAGGCAACATTGACAATTCCATTTTAAGTATAAATGAAAAAAGAGTGGCAACGAAAGAGATGCTACAGACAATAGCAAAGACTCTGAATATTCTGTTGAAAGAAATACAAATAGAACTATTCAATCGATAGTTTAAAGTGATCTTGGTGGCTTAGGTTTTTTGCTGACGGCCTTAAGAAATTATTGAAGAAAATATGAGTACAAAGTTTTTTACAAATACAGAAGAGAAAACAATCTTTCAGAAATTCAAAGGGATTTTGGAAAACATGAAAGACGTTTACGCTTTTCATGCTGTGGCTGGATATTTCCGCTCGTCAGGATATTTCGCATTACAACCATATCTAAAAGAAATAAAAGACATTAAGATATTGGTCGGAATCAATGTAGACCAAATGTTTGCTGATGCACAGAAAAAAGGACTGTTATATTTTGGGGATGAAAAAAAAACAAAGGAAGAATTTTTAAACTGGTTTATTCAAGACCTGAAAGAAGCTAAGTACTCTCAGGAAGTAGAAGAAGGTATTCTAGATTTTATACAAGATGTTATTGACGGCCGAATTGAAGTAAGAGCTCATAATTCAAAAGCTATTCATGCTAAGTTTTATTTATTCTTACCACAAACGCATACAGAGCATACAGATGGCTGGGTGATAATGGGATCTTCTAATCTTACTGAAGCAGGGCTAGGAATTAAGAAATCACCAAACTATGAGTTGAATATAGCATTGAAAGATTTTGATGATATTGAGTTTACAAAAACTGAATTTCAAAAGCTTTGGGCTCAGTCAACAACTATCCTGCCTGCTGATATTCAAGATTTCAAAAAGAAGACACACATTGGTCAATCGTTCACTCCATTTGAGATTTATCTCAAATTACTCATAGAATATTTCGGGAATAATATTGATTATGACCCTGACACAGTTGGCGACTTACCAAAAACATATAAAAAATTAAGCTACCAAGTGGATGCCGTAAACCAAGGATACCAAATGCTCATGGAGCATAATGGATTCTTTTTGGCAGATGTAGTTGGTTTGGGAAAGACTATTGTTGCATCAATGATTGCCAAGAGATTTTTAATAGCAAATGGTTCATTGAATACCAAGATTCTTGTTGTGTACCCTCCAGCCTTGGAAATAAACTGGAAGAGTACATTTAGAATGTTTGGAATCGACCGCCACACAAAGTTTATTACGAATGGACGACTTGAAAGAATTGTCAATGGAGAAGACCTGAATTATTGGGGTAAGGAAGATTATGATCTAATCTTGGTAGATGAAGCTCACAAATACAGAAATCATACTTCGCAAAGTTTCGGACTTCTGCAACGAATATGTAAAGCTCCACGAAATGGTGACGGATTAGTTAAAGGTAAAAACAAGAAAATCATTTTGATCTCAGCAACCCCTTTGAATAACCGACCACAAGACTTGTATTATCAATTGCTTCTTTTTCAGGATGCTCGGAGAAGTACTCTCCCAGTAACAAATCTCCAATCATTTTTTGGCCCCATTATACGTGAATATCGTGAGTTAATGCGAGATGATGAACCTAACATCAATCAAATAAAGAAGATTTATAATACAATCAGAGAAAAGGTTATCTCTCAAATAACTGTACGCAGAACCAGAAGAGATTTAACGAATTATCCTAAATACATTGATGATTTAAAAGAACAAGGAATAATTTTCCCAGAAATTGCACCGCTTAAAACTGTTGAGTATAATCTAGACGCTAAACTTAGTAAGCTTTTTTATCACACAGTTTTTTATCTGACAGATGAAGATAAAATTAATTATTACCGCTATCAAGCTATTCGCTTCTTAAATGAGGACCTCCAAGAGGTTTATTATGATCAAGCCTTTTTGGTTTCAAAATCTCTTGCGGGCATCATGAAAACACTAATGATTAAGCGACTTGAGAGCAGTTTTCATGCATTTAAAATAACGTTGAATAATATTTTGGTTTCGACACAGCGAATGATAAAGATGTTCGAGAACGATAAAGTACTTATTGCACCTGACTTGAATATCAATGAGTTGATTGAAAAAGGTTTTTCTATAGAAGACATAGAAGAAATGATTATTCAATTGAGTATGGAGAATCAGAAGAATAACATATTCAAGGCTGAAGACTTTGATCCGAAGTTCTTGATTGGCTTACAAAAGGATGAGGTTCTGCTCAAGGAATTGTCTCTCGAATGGGAGTTGGTAAAAGAAGACCCTAAAATTGATAAACTGTTCCAGGCACTTGAAAACGATTTATTAAATAAAGACATAAATCCTACTGGACAACTGATCATCTTCACGGAAAGTAATGATACTGCAGATTACTTGAATGAAAAACTTACAGCCTACAAGGACAATGGTGTACTGAAAATATCATCAGACAACAGAAACAAGATTTTTGAGACAATTAAGGCAAACTTTGATGCAAACTATATAGGGAAAAGAAAAGACGATTACCAAATTCTTATTACCACTGATGTTTTGGCTGAGGGTGTGAATCTTCATAGAGCTAATGTATTGGTAAATTATGATACACCTTGGAACGCCACAAGATTAATGCAACGTATCGGTAGAATCAATAGAATTGGAAGCGTAGCTGGTGTAGTTTACAATTACATTTTTTATCCCTCCCAATATGGTGATGAAGAAATAAAGCTTTACAAAAATGCCTTAATAAAATTGCAAGGATTTCATTCTGCTTTTGGTGAAGACACAAAAGTGTTTACTCATGAAGAATTGGTTGAGCAATTTGAGCTTTTCAAAGAAGGAATGCCAGACCAAGAAGATAAACGATTACTATATCTCCGTTTTATTCGTGAATTTAAAGACACCAACTTAAGTGAATTTAAGAGAATTAAAAACTTCCCACTTAAAGCAAGAACTGCTAGAAAAAATGCCAATTCCAATAATAAGGAATCGAAAGACTCTACTCTTATATTCCTTAAATCTCCTTACAAAATGGAATTTTACAGCGTTAACAAAGACAATAAGGTCAAGCCATTAACTTTTTTGGAAGCTGTTGAACAATTTGAGGCGAAGGCATCAGAGCAAGGACATGATCTACCTGCTGTTCATTTTGAAAATGTACAAGCCGCTCTAGCAGAATTTGATAAAGACTTCTTAGGCTCCACCACAGAAACAGTGACCACAACTGACAAAGCTGATGCAATTTCCGCTCAAGCCAAAAAATTTATGCGTGATTTTAAATCGATTACACGAAAAGAGGAGTCTAAAAAAGCTTGTGAGGCACTACTTGATTTAATTGATAAGGGCACATTTACGCCATTACCAAACGAAATAAGAAAACTGAAACGCCAATTGGATAAGAAGACACTCTCTTATGGGCAGGCTGACAACCTCATTGTAGCTATAGCTCAAAAGTATGATGCCTTTAATAAAGGAAAAGATGATGATTCATCGGTAGTCGAAATTGACTTGAACTTAACTCCTGAAATTGTTATTACAGAAACCTTTATCGACTAATGGACAAAACGATATTATATAAAATATTTAGCAAAGCCTTTGATGATCGCACTTGGTTTCAAGTACTGAAGACGGTTTTCGGTGTTAAACTGGGGCTTTTAGCACAACCAAAACCAATACCATTGGTCAATCATGAAAAAGCAAGTGCAGCTTTTGAATTAGGAAGCTTTACGACTTCTGATGACCGCATCATTGGTTTATATAAAATCGAGGTTAAACCCGAAGTGTGGCTCGAACGCAACAAAGTAGGTTTAAGGGAATTGCTCCGCAAAGTCTACCAATATGATGTGGATGGAGCCATCATTGTGTTTGTACAGGAAGACAAATGGCGACTTTCCTTTGTGTCGGAGATTAAGGTACTTAATGATGAAGGTGAAATTGTTGAGCAAGCCACTGAACCTAAACGATATACCTACTTACTTGGCGAGAATGAAAAAGTTAGAACCCCCACTGACCGATTAAGTAAACTGTCCGGAAAAACACTTTCCCTATATGATATACTTAGTGCATTTAGTGTGGAGGCGCTTAATGAGGATTTCTATAAGATTATTCAATCCTTTTTCTATAAGTTGGTCGGCGGAGAAGTAGGCAAAGACAAAAAATTAACCGACTATGGAAAGGGGATATTACATCTCCCTGGTGTTCCGAAAAACAATGCACTGGTGTACAAAGAGTTTGCCGTTCGCCTAATCGGTAGAACCGTATTTTGTTGGTTTCTGAAAATGAAGAAATCAGACAAACATGCCCCACTTCTGCCTGAAAGTTTGCTTTCATCAAATGCAATTAAGACGAATACAAGATATTATCACTCTATCTTGGAAAGACTATTTTTCCAAACATTGAACACGCCTATAGAACAGCGCGTGGATAACCTCCCTAAAGGAGCGGAACAAATCCCCTTTTTAAACGGAGGTTTGTTTGAACCGGGATTTCAGGATTATTACAAACCCAACAAAGATACAGGTCTGAATGAAAACTTGAACACGCTTCAAATTGACGACCAATGGTTTTTGAATTTCTTTGAAGAATTGGAGAAGTACAACTTTACGATTGATGAAAACTCGGTTACAGATATAGAAGTAAGCATTGATCCTGAGATGCTTGGACGCATATTTGAAAACCTACTCGCAGAAATTGACCCTGAAAGTGGAGAAACCGCTCGTAAAGCCACAGGTAGTTTTTATACGCCTCGCGAAATTGTGGACTACATGGCCACTGAAAGTTTAGTGCAATACATCCATAACAAAACCGAATTACCTCAAAACAAGCTCCGCCCCATCTTTAAAATGATGGACAAACAGGAACTTGCTTTTACCGCGGCAGAAACCGAAAGTGTATTGGATGCCCTAGAAAAGGTAAGAATTCTTGATCCTGCGTGTGGTTCAGGTGCTTACCCTATGGGCGTGTTGCAAAAGATTGTACAAGCCCTACAAAAGCTGGACAAAGATGCAAGCTTGTGGAAAAAGAGACAGGTTGATCGAATAAGCAATCCAGTAGTAAAAAAGCAACTAAAAGAAAGATTGGATGGAAGTAGCCCTGAATATGCAAGAAAAATAGGTGTTATTCAAAATTCACTTTACGGAGTTGACATACAACCTATCGCTGCTGAAATTTCAAAATTGCGTTGTTTTCTTACCCTAATAGTTGATGAGGAAATCAATGACAAACTTCCCAACCGAGGGATCGAACCACTACCGAACCTTGAATTTAAGTTTATTACTGCTGATACACTACGAAAACTACCCGAGAATAGAGACCTTGGTGGGTTATTTAACTCCAATGAGGACCTTGCCCTACTAGAATCCATTAGGCAAGAATATCTGCAAAGCACTGGTGAGCAAAAGCAAGAACTCAAGGATAAATTCATCCTGATTCAAAAGCAAATATATAACCAACAATCAAATAATAATGTCACTGATCCAAACAGTCGACTTTATTTAATCAGCACATGGAAACCATTTGAACACTGTGAATCTAAATGGTTTGATCCAAAATGGATGTTTGGAGTAGAGCAATTTGATATTGTAATTGGTAATCCACCTTATGTCCAACTTTCAAAAGCTGAAAATGTAACCAATGAATATAAATCCTACCTAAAGACATCTTATGAAACTTCTGGCGGGAGATTAAATACTTTTATTTTTTTTATTCATCGCGGCCTAAATCTTTTATCCCCTAAGGGTACTCTTACTTATATAATCCCAAACACAATACTAACGCAAGAATATTACTCCTTTACCAGAGCAAAAATTCTTGATGAATACCAATTAAAGCAGATTGTCAACTATGTCAACATGCCTTTTGCAAATGCGGTTGTTGAGAACGTTACAATTATCATTGAAAACGAATGTCCTAAAGATGATTACGAGATTAGTTTTTTTGAAGATGATTTGAAAACGTTGAAACCAATTGTTACAAAACGCAAAACGGATTTCACTTCGAATAACAACTATTTGTTTAATTTTAAATCTAATAAGCTAGTCGATCAAATAGATGCGAAACATAAAAATATAGTTGACAATTATTGTTTTGTCAATCAAGCTATAGCACTTAAAGGTGACAAGAGCTTATCACTAAAAGATTCGAATCGAGAAAATATATTCTACAAATTATTAGATGGTCGAAACATTAATAAGTATAAAATAGATTGGGATGGCGTCTATTTGGATTACGATATAGATAGGATTCATTCATGCAAAAGAAAAGACATCTTTGAGAGTGAAGAAAAGCTAATGTTCAGACGTGTTTCTTCCAATCTTATATTCACATACGACAACAATCAATTCTATGCACTAAATACCATTGTGGTTCTAACCGCCAAAAATACAACTGTTAACCTAAAATATCTTTTGGGAATATTAAATTCCAAAGTGACTAACTATTATTATAAACTTCGCTTTAAATCGACAAAAAAAGTATTTTCTGAAATACAGGCCCGCTCTGTAAAACAGATTCCCATTCCTCATGCTGAACTTAGCGAGAAGAGATCTATTGAGATTTTAGTTTCCTATTTACTTTTTATACACAGTTTAACTAAAACTGTAAATAATCATGTTCCAAATTCTCATATTATTCAACTTTTTGAAGAAGTAATTGATGCGATAGTGATGGAATTGTACTTCAAAGATGACTTTGAAAAAGTGGGTATTGAGTTCACTAAATACGTTGAGCGAGATTTTAAAAGTATTGAAGGCAAAACCGAACCAAACAAAATTGAAATCATCCACACGGCCTACCAAAAGTTGCGAGAGAAAGACAATGAAATCCGCAACAGCCTCAAATTAATGGACATCAAACTGGCACATATTGTGATGCCAATTAAAGCTGCGAAGTTATGAACAAGATTAAGCAAATTAAACTCAAGCATTTTAAATTCTTCTTTGGTGAAGTAAACATTGATTTAGAAAGAAAGCACGCTTTAATTTTTGGAGAAAACGGTAGCGGTAAAAGCAGTTTGTATTGGGCGTTGTACACTTTTTTGCAAAGCGTATTTAAAGCAGACCCAAGTAAAACTCAAAAATACTTCATTACAAGACATGACGAAAATTTAAGAAATCGATTTGCCCCTGATGGTGATAATAGCTACATAAAAATTGTGTTTGAGGATGACCATGGATCCATCAGTGAAAAAACTATCTCAAATACGGTAGTAAATACTCTACCAACAAGAACAGATACGCTTGTACTACAAGCAACACTGGGAAGTGAGTTGATAAACTACAAGTTATTATCAAAAGTCCATGACTTCAAAAATCCTTTCAAGATTGATCTATTCCCTTTGATGGATAAAGACACCTTGATGTTTATCAACTTTCGGGAAGTGCTAGTTCGACATGACGGAGTATCTGCAACAGCAAATGCACAGGATTGGTGGGAATACATCAAACCCGGCATGACGCCCAGAGGCAAGATGCATGAGCAGCCATACAAGACATTTGCAGCCGCAGTAGAAAAATTTAATATTGAACTTAGATTTTACTTCGATTCCATCGTAGAGTCAGCAAATGAATATTTAGTTAAGTTTAAACAACCTATCACCATCAGTTTTGACCCTGTAGCATGCACCTACGATGCTTTCGAAGATGGAAGTACCACTAAACGAAATCATAAGTTAAATCCGCCAAAAATCTATGTACACACCCACTTTAATCACGATAGCTTACCAGAAGAAAAGCGTTTAGTTACAAGACCACATACATTTTTGAACGAAGCAAAACTCACGGCAATAGCCCTTTCCATCCGTTTTGCTATGCTCGACCAAAAAATTGACTCTTCAAATTTAGCTGACGATACAGCCAAGTTTTTAGTACTCGATGACCTTTTGATAAGTTTGGACATGAGCAACAGGGAACGGGTATTGGATATTATTCTTCAAGAGTTTTCAAAATACCAGCTCATAATCCTTACACATGACCGAAATTTCTTTGAGTTGCTGAGACATCAAATCAAAAAATTTGGTCAAGATGATTGGAAGTATATAGAGATGTTTGAAAGTGAAAAGAATGGTATTCCCCAACCGTTTATAAAAGAATCAGACACTTATTTAGACAAAGCAGAAAAATATTTTAACCTCAAGGAATATGAAATTGCAGGTAATTTTCTGAGAAAAGAAGCCGAATCATTCTGTAAAGACTTTTTACCAAAAAAATGGCATTATACAGTTGAATATAATATCCTTGACTTAAATTGCCTTATTCAAGAATGTTTGCGCTTTGCTGAGAACGCAGGACTTGATAAAGTGATATTTGAAAAATTAGACAGTCATAGAAAGTTTGTTCTGAACCCAACCAGTCATGACAGCTATGATGTACCTAAATTCAATAGTGAAATTGATGGTTGCCTGAAAACTCTCAAGGTACTTAGAGAAATAAAAAACGAACCATTTTTAAAACGGGGTGAACAAGTAGAATTTGAATTAACTACCGAAGACAGAGCAGACACCTATAAATTTGAAATTAAGCTTGAGGATGATTTTAGGCTCTTAAAAGAACCCGGGAAGGATTCAGTCATTTCTAAAGGAATGGTGAACTATTGGGTAACGAAAAATGGAATTAAAGACAAGCTACAGCATAAGACAGCGAGTCTTAAAAAATGGTATGACGACTGCTACTGTAAATCAGATAAATCAAAAAACATAGACTTTTGGGAGGAGATAGTTATAACTTCAACAGGTCATAAATTAAAAACAGAAAGAAAATTTTAGTGGGTTTTCGCTGATACTTCGAATCCAAAATGGACGCAAGTATTTTTAACAAAAAATGTCAATTTCAGAATACCATTCATCGGATGTAGCCCCCATAAACAAAGCACTCTCCATACTCAGTACCGTATACACTCTACGACCCGCCCCACCCCCTCACCAGCCCCATTCTTATCCTATTTTTATCTATTTTATTGCATAATATTCACTATTCTTATTATATTTTATTGATATTTATACCAATAAAATGATAAGAACTATGAAACTCTTGCCTTTTTCGTTTCTGCGTATGCTTATGCCGCGCCCTATGGGCGTTGATGGCGATGCTGCTGGTGGCGGCTCCCCTGCTGCTGCTCCCGCTCCTGACAAAATCTTTACCCAGGCTGACCTTGATGCCGCTGTTGCCCAGCAGGTTGCTGCTGCCGTGCAGGCTGCCAAGGCGCCTTTTACCGGCATTGACCTTGAAGAGTATGAAAAGCTCAAGGCTGAAGAGGTGAAGCGCGCAGAGGAGGTTTTGAAGTCGAAGGGGCAATATGAGCAGCTGCTGGCCAATACCGTGAAGGAAAAAGATGTGGCCTTTGAGAAGGCGCAGCGTGAGGCTGATGAGCGGATCAGGACGCTTGCAGGGATGCTTGAGCGTTCGGAGGTTGACGGCAAGCTGCTTTCGGCTGCTACTGCCCAGAAAGCGATGAAGCCTGACCAGGTTGCGGCTCTCCTGCGTGGATCGATAAAGTACGACCCGGCAACCGGCGTGAGTGTGGTTGATGCTGCAGGAAACCTTGTGAGCAAGAACGGCAAGCCGGTGACGCTTGAAGAGCATGTGCAGATGTTTCTTGAGGGGAACCAGCACTTCCTTGCTGCGGGGCCGGGCGGTGCAGGGAGCCAGGGCTCGGGCGACGGCAGGGGCAAGGCGGCTTACAAGCTGAGTGCGGAAGATGCAAGAGACCCAGCCAAATACCGGGCTGCTCGTGATGCGGCTGCCAAGAGCGGCACAACGGTTGTGATTGAACGATAAAGTGTGATAACAGACAGAAAACCATTAACAGGAGATTGAGCTATGGCTACAAATGTACTGGGGATTTATGATCCTTTGTTTTATGCCAATGAGGGGCTGATTGCACTGCATGAGGCGCTCGGTATGGCAGCACGGGTGCACCGTGGCTATGACAAGGATTCGAAGGCGAAAGGCAGTACGATCGAGATCAAGAAACCGGGTGTCTTTACCGCTATGGATGCACCGTCGAATGACCAGAACATCGATACCTCTTACATTGAAATGAAGCTTGACCAGTGGAAAGAGGTGAAGTTCTCGCTGTCTGACAAGGAGCTCTCCTTTACCGGCGACCAGATCATTACTGATCATATCCGCCCGGCAGTCTTTGCGCTGGCCAAAGATATTGATACGAAACTGAACACGCTTGCCTCCTCGGTGCCGTGGTATGTGGATGCCCAGGCGACAACCTCGATTGATGATTTGACCAACCTCAGCCAGATCATGTTTGACAACAAGGTGCCGATGGATGACGGGGCCCTGAATCTTGAAGTGGGTTCGGCGATGCGGGCGGGATTTCAGAAGCTGTTTGGCAACAACAATGTTGCTGGCCTTGCTTCGCAGGATTTGCTCAAGACTGGGCATATCGGCAACTGGCTTGGCTATGAGATTTTCGGCAACCAGAATGTAAGCACCCACACCAAAGGCACCTGCACGGTGGCAACGCTGGCCGTCAATGGCGCAATGGCAAAAGGCAGTTCGCTCATCAACCTCGATGCTGGCACCGTCACCGGAACGCTTCTCATGGGTGACACCTTCAGCATTGCTGGCGACTCGCAGCGCTATGCAGTGGTGAATGCAACAGCGGTGACTGCTGCAGGAAACGCTTTCAGCGGCGTGCAGATTTATCCACCGCTTTCGCAGGCAACTGCTGACAACGCTGTGGTGAGTGTGAGTCTTATGAACTTCACCAACAGCATTGCCTTCCACCGCAACGCTTTTGCGCTTGCCATGGCTCCCCTCTCCGACATTGGCGAACAGCTCGGCAATGCAAGAGTGGCGACCGTGTCCGACCCGGCAAGCAAGCTTGCCATGCGTTCGCGTATCTGGTACGCACCGGATACCTCCGCCGTGAAAGTTGCGCTTGATGTGCTCTACGGCGTGAAGTGCCTGGATCCGAATATGGCCTGTTTGCTTCGCAAATAAAAGATAGTGCTGAGTGCTGAGACCCGAGTGCTGAGTGGAAGATGGCTGATTTTACTCGGCACTCAGCACTCGTAACTCATTACATATAAATTCATGACAATGAGTTATTCCGCTGACAGTGACTTGATGGAGTACCAGCCCTATGTGTTTGAGCATGGGATAAGCGAGTTCGCTCTCTACCATACAAAGGCAGCTCTGGATATTCAGAGGGATGTAAAAGCTTTGTGGCTGCCGCTGCAAAGGACGCTTATCGACCCTGCACGAACCGGTATGAACCGGCTTGCGACTGATTCGACTCTCTTTGATGCGGATAATCTCAATCCGGAACAGTGGGTAAAAGCTTCCGTTTACCGGGTGCTCTTTGCATACATACTGCCGCGCCTCAGTGCTTCGGTTGGCGGTCAGGGATTTTTAGGGATGCTCGGGTTCTACGAAAAAGCATACGGCAAAGAGATGCAATCGGTCTTTGATGATGGGCTGGAATACAAGGTCAATAGTGTTTACCAGAAGATTTTTGTCATGCCGCTTGCGGCGCGTTTACGACAGATGCGATGATAAAGGGTATCCGATGCCATGCTGCTTTTTAACGAAATAAAAAAGGGCACCAAACTGCAGGGATGGTGTTTGACAGGCCCTTCCGACCAAGATAGGGAGTGGAGTGTCCGGCAACTGCCCACAACGCTCTCCGGTATATGGTACGATGTGCAGCTGCCCGGAAGCCGATCGCTTATGCTGCACGGCACAGGGATCATAACGATGAACTGGGGGCGTGGATCAGCGTATCAGGTGAGGTTTGATTTGCTGGATAAACATTTTATCACTGTCTATCCGGAAGCCGGGCGGTTTGACCTGATGATCAGGGGTGAGGTGCAGAAGATAACGGCATTTGACTCTCTTGCTTCTGATTCGCTGAAAGGTGAGATAAAGGCCTTCCGGAATCTGACGGCTCTTGAAGTGCTGCAGCTCACTGGTAGCTGGGTGACAGGCGATATTTCGGAACTGCCGGTGACGCTGCAGCAGCTTTTCTTGAAGAACACGCTGGTGCATGGCGATTTGGCTTTTCTCAAGCAGCTTACTCACCTGAAACAGATCGACCTCTCGGGCACGCTGGTTAACACATACAGCAGCGCGGTGCTACCGGACTGGGCGAACGGTATAGAGCTAAAACTGCGTGACCTGCACCTCTCTGCCGGGGATATTGACCGCCTGCTCCATGACCTGGCTGCGACAACGACACGAAACGGGAAGCTGGATATCGGCGGGCTGAATTCGAGGCGCACCTCCAGCACCAACATGGCCTGTGCGGCGCTCGAAGCACGGGGGTGGACGATCATCTGCGTGACCGGGTATGCAACATTCGGTTCGATGGACATACGGTTCGGCGATGAGAACGCGCGGTTTGAGGAAGAAGCAGCTTGAAATAAAGTGCTGAGTTTTGAGTGCTGAGTGCTGAGTGAAGGGAAGATTAACATTCAATAATAAAATCCGCTATGGCGTATCTGATTCCTGCAGCTGGTGATTATCTCGGGCCGGGCGGGCATGTGAAAATGCATACGGCGGTGATGGTGGATAATGCGGCTCCCGAAGGGGCGCTGAAGATACGGGAAGATGGGTTTGTGCTGGTGGCTGGGCTGGTGATTGATAACAGTGTTGTGGATGGAAAAGTGGTGGATGGAGGGACTTTTTAGTGCTGAGTGAAGAGGCTTATAACATTAAACGAGTGACGGTATGGCACAGATTCTGAAACTGAAACGGGGGAACTATGCTTCCCTGCCTACATCCGGGATGAATGCCGGCGAACCGATGGTGACGCTTGACCGCGGCACGCTGCACATTGCAACAGGCGCGACGACAAAGATTCCGGTTGTTCCGGCAATTGATGCGCTGGTGACGCTGGCTGCGATTGACGGGGCGAATGACCTGGTCATTATGCACGATTACAGCGAGACGACTGGCCAGAAGGAGAAGAAGATCACCTTCGATGCCTTCAAGACTGCCCTGAACATTCCGGCTGGTTCTACAGACGAGAAGGTTGCCGTTATCTCCGGCGGCACGTCTGGCTATATCTGGGGAACTGACGGAATTGACGGCATTATCAGGATGGGCACAAGCATGAGCTGGACGAAGGGTGCCGGGAACGCCTTTGTGACGCTGGACGTGAGCCTGGTTGATGGCGGGACCTTCTGATGGCAAAGGTGCTTTTGAAACGAACGACAGTGGCGGCTCGGGTGCCGACTACTGCGCAGTGCGACAGCGGGGAGCTGCTGGTCAATCTGGCTGACAAGCTGCTCTATACCAAAGACGGGAGTGGTAACATTATCAAGCTGCCCGGTGCAATGGCGTGGAGTGTGATAACGGGGAAACCGACTACCCTCGGCGGCTATGGCATAACCGATGCTGCTGCACAGAAAGCTACTGCGACCGTCTACGGAGGAATGAAGGCCTCGCTTTCGGGGACAACCTTAACTCTCACAACGACCTGAACGATGCCGCTCACCTTCAATGGAACAACCGTGACAGCGGTGACCTTTAACGGCACGGTGCTTTCGGCGATTGTCTGCAACGGGACAACCGTTTGGAGTGCTTCTGCTGCTCCGGTTGTCGGGGCGGCTTATGGCGGTGGGATTTGCGCCTACCTGAAGGTTCCGGGCGACCCTGGCTACAGCTCTTCTACGCCGGGCGGGCTGATTGTCGCTTCAGCCGATCAGGCGGCGGTGGCATACTGGAGCAACATCCTCACTCTTGCGGTGACCGGCACCAGCGCAAGCCTTGGCACCGGTGCGGCGAACACCACGAAGATCATTGCGCAGGCTGGACATACAGCAAGCGCTGCGAAGAATTGCCTCGACTACACCGGCGGCGGCTACAGTGACTGGTATCTGCCAAGTGAAACGGAGCTTGAGAAGCTTTACCTGAACTGCACTGCCATCGGGGTGCTTGATCCGGAAGGGTACTACTGGACCTCAACGGAGCTGAGCGCAAACGCTGTATCCATTTACTCATTCTATGACGGTAACCCTTTTCAGGAGTTGAAGAACACTGACTATCCGGCGGTAAGGGCGGTGAGGAGTTTTTAGTTGAAAGTAAGCAGTAGGGAAAGGAGGAGAAAAAGGAGATTGAGATGAAAAATGAGGATATGCTTGGGCTGATGGTAAGCGGGTTGCTGGGGGCTTTGACCAATATTTTTCACGGACTGTTCCAGAACAGGATAAAAAGCGGGCGCGATTTGATTATCCGGTTCACGGTGGCGCTACTGGCTATCTGCCCTGCCTATCTCCTCTGCAAGTATATGGATTTCCCACGAGACCTCTCCTTTATTGTGGGCTATATCTCCGGCGCGCTTGGTGACCGGGTGATAAGTGAGATCTACCGCCGTGAACGCTCCATTTTTGACTACTTCATCGGAAAGTCCAACAATAAATCTGAACAGTAATGAGAGAGCTCCATGTTATCCTCGACAATGGCCATGGCAACGATACTGTAGGAAAGCGCTCGCCGGTATGGAGTGACGGCACTCAGCTCCTTGAATGGGAATTCAACCGCAATATTGTCAACCGCATACAGCAAATCCTGCCACGAGACGGTGTGACCAGCACACGGCTTGTGCCTGAGCTGTTCGATATATCGATAACAGATCGCATTGTGCGGGCGAACCGCATTATTGCCGCATCGAACAAGGATGGGTGCCAGTGCCTGCTTATTTCGGTGCATGGCAATGCAGGCAAGGGAACAGGTTTTGAAGTCTTTACAAGCATAGGCAAAACACGCTCTGACATTGTAGCCCAGCTTTTTTGCGACCATGCTCCTGAGTACCTCAAAGGATTTCCGGTGCGCACTGACCTTAGGGACGGTGACGGTGACAAAGAGTCTGACGGCATTTCGCTTCTGCCAAAATCACACTGCCCGGCGGTGCTGACCGAAAACCTCTTCATGGACCGGCAGCGTGACTGCTACTATATGCAGTCGGAGAGTGGGCGGCAGGCTATTGCTGAAATGCATGTCAGGGTTATCAGAGAGTATCGCAAGGGAACACAGTGACTTACTAATCAAAACGGAGAACGGTATGGAATGGATGCAGGCGAATTGGGTAAACATCACGGCAGTGATCGGTGGCGTGGTTACGGTGGCTTCGCTGATTGTGAAAATGACACCTTCCGAGAGCGATGACGTTATTCTTGACAAAATCATCGCCGTGATGAAGGCGCTGTCGCTGGCCAAATGAACACTTTTATAGCAAAGCTTACAGAGATGATTGCCCTCGGCGTAGTGAGGGCTTTGAGTAGGCCGGGGATATTGACCGGCCTTTCGAATGCGTGGCGTGCGGCGATGGAGCCGCAGCAGATTGTGGCGGCTAAACCAGACAAGGATGACGATGCGTTTATTAACGATGCGAAAGCTGACGGCTGGAACGATGTTGCTCATGCTTCTCGGCAGCCTTAACCTCTGGGGCTGCGGAAGCAGGGTTGTCTATCTCGGCAGCTCAACGACAAAGATGGTGCAGCTGCGTGAAAGCGTGCATGGCGTGAAGGTGTGGGTGAAGGATTCGACCGGCACGGCAATACCTGGAGTGGCAGACCTGCAAGAAGGGGGCTACTACCGGAGTGACCTGCTGCTGCAGGGAAGAAAATGACCCTCTTTGGCATCAACAAAGAGCGGATGCTGCCGCACCAGCGCGCCTTCTGGGAGCTGCCGAACTTTGTGAAGCTGCTTGTGGGTGGTTACGGGTGCGGCAAAACCCGCATCGGGGCAATGCGTTCGCTCTGGTGCGCCCATATGAACGCTCCCATTCCGCACCTTTATGTTTCACCGACCTACAAACAGGCGCGAAAGACCGTCATTATCTCCATTACCGAGCTGCTTGACCGGGCTGACATTGAGTATGAGTTCAACAAGACCAACCATGAGTTCTTCATGCCCGGCTGGGACGCCCGCATCTGGATTGCAAGCGGCGACGAACCGGAATCGCTGAAAGGGCCGAACCTCGCCACTGCGGGGATTGATGAGCCGTTCATCATGAACGCCGAGATACTCAATGTGGTGCTCTCCCGTTTGCGGCACCCGGAGGCGGTGCATCGGGAGCTTTTTCTCACTGGAACGCCGGAACAGCTCAACTGGGGTTACGAGCTGGCGCAGAATCTTGATGGGCGGTACGATCTGGGAACGGTTGTGGCCAGTACGGCTGACAATACCTACCTGCCCTCGCAGTTTGTGAAGATGCTGGAGAAAGCCTTCGACGAAAATCAGCGGGCCGCATACATGAACGGGCAGTTTGTGAACCTCACGGCTGGCCGGGTCTACAAGTATTTTGAGCGAAGCATGGTTGCTGAAGGCGCCATGAGCGTAATGCTGCGGGCGGGTATTGATTTCAACGTCGACAACATGACGGCGGAAATATTCGCTGTTTCACCGGACGGGATTGTGTGGTTTCTCGATGAGATTCACCTGGACAACTCGACAACCTACGAGCTGGCCGACCGGCTGCATGAGCGATACCCAGGCATTACCGTGTTTCCCGACCCTGCAGGGCGTGCACGCAAAAGCTCTTCGGATGCGACAGACTTCACGATACTTCGCGACAAAGGCTTTACGGTGGAGGCGCGGCCTGTGCACCCGCCGGTGCGCTCCCGCGTCAATGCGGTCAACAAGCTGCTGCGTGAAGGCAAATTACGGGTAAGCAAGAAGTGCCCTCGGCTCTTGAAAGACTTTGAGCTGGTAAGCTGGAAATGCGGCGAAATTGACAAGAGCAATGACGCGCTGACGCATGCAAGCGATGCGGCTGGCTATGCGATCGAGAAGCTCTTCCCGGTGCGGATGCCGGACCGGAATTATAAACAACCTGAGCACTGGAGAGTTTGAAAGAAGTGCTGAGTACTGAGTGCTGGGTGCTGAGTGTTTAAAAAAAACAAGAGGAGAGGAAGATGGCGAACAGTGTATATACGGCGAATTCGGATGACTGGAAGATGTTTGAGGCCTCCTATAAGGGAGGGCGGGCTTGGAAGGAGATGAACTATCTCTACCAGTATATCAATGAGACGTCGGCTCAGCTGCAGGAGCGGGTGAAGCAGACGCCGCTGGAAAACCACTGCGAAGGGGTTGTGTCGACCTATAGCGGCTTCATCTGGCGCGACCCTCCGAAGCGCAACCTGGGGACGCTGAACAACAATGTGCCACTGAACGCTTTGCTGAAAGATGCTGACCGCGAGGGAACGCCATTCAATGAGTTCATGAAACAGGTGATGATATGGGGATCGGTCTATGGCTTGGTGTGGGTTATTCTGGACAAGCCGAGTTCGACGGCATACACGAAGGCGGATGAAATTAGTGGGGGTATCCGACCATACCTCCGCTTTTACACGCCGCTCGATGTGACCGATTTTGAGTTTACCCCGAAACCAACTGGCGAATATGAATTGACCTGGTTCGAGGTGCAGGAGCAATACACCACGAGGGAGGGCGATGTGAAGATTGTGCGCCAGTGGTCGAAAGATTCGGTGGTGACGAGCACAACAGTCGGGAAAGAGACGCAAACCACAACAATCAAAAACCCGATCGGGCGCATACCGGCAACGCCGCACTACAACAAAAAGTCACTTACCAGAGGCCTCTCCACCTCTGACCTGCAGGATATTGCCGGGTTGCAGATCAGCATCTATAACGACCTCTCCGAGTTGAGCCAGATGATCAGGGGCGCAAACCACAAAACGCTCGTCAAGAACATCAATGACCAGGCTTCAAGCGGTGCAGGCGGTGTCATTATCATGGATCCCGACACACCTGCGGGCAAGCTCCCCTATCTCCTGCAGGCGGATGCAAGCGCGCTTACCGGCCTGCTCAATACGATCGACAAGAAAACCGAGATGGTGAACCGCATGGCACATCTTACGCCGGTGCGGACATACCGTAAGCAGACCATATCGGCGGTGGCAATTGAAACCGAGTTTCAGATTCTGAACACGCTGCTTGCCGACAAGGCGGCCCAGCTGCAACTGACCGAGTACAGAATCTTTGAGCACTTCTGCGCATGGGAAGCGATTGATGCGTCGAAAACAGGCTTTGAAGTGAACTACCCGACGCACTTTGAGCTGCGCGACAAGCAGGCGGACCTGAACTTTATCAAGGCGGCACGGGAAGCGGCGGCTCTGATCAACTCAGCGACGCTGCAGACAGAGCTGAACAAGCAGCTGGCGCGCATTGCATTGCCGAATGATGATCTTATTGAGAAAATTGATAAGGAGCTGAGCAAGGGGAAGGGGGCGGGGCCGAAAGCAGGTTCGGCTACGGCTTGATTCAAGATGACTAGACAAACCTCTTACTTGGGTAAGGAGTTCAAATTATTTCTGATTGTTTCTGTGTCAGGATGATTTTTGCCCAGCGCCTTCTCGGAAATAGCTAGCGCACGGCGATAGAGCGGTTCTGTTTCGGCATATTTGCCCCGTGAATCCAGCAAAAGCGCAAGATTATTCAGACTTATAGCCACAGCGGGGTGATCGGGGCCAAGTGCTTTTTCAGTTATCGCCAACGCACGGCGGAAGAGCGGTTCTGCATCGGCATACCTGCCCTGTTCTTGGAGAAAGTCCGCAAGATTATTCAAGCTTACTGCACCATCTGGGTGATCGGGGCCAAGGGCTTTTTCGGTGATCACCAACGCACGTCGATAAAGCAGCTCAGCGTCCGCATTCTTGCCTTGAGCTCGAAGCAAACCCGCAAGATTGTTCAGCCTGTTGGCTACATCTGGGTGATCGGGGCCAAGTGCTTTTTCAGTTATCGCCAACGCACGGCGATAGAGCGGTTCTACATCGGTATACTTGCCCTGCTCTTGAAGCGTTACCGCAAGATTATTCAGACTTCTAGCCACATCGGGGTGATCGGGGCCAAGTGCCTCTTCATAAATAGCAAGCGAACGGCGGTAGAGCGATTCGGCTTCTGCATACTCGCCCTGCGTTTTTTTTAACAAACCCGCAAGATTGTTCAGCCAGTTGGCTACATCTGGGTGATCGGGGCCAAGTGCTTTTTCAGTTATCGCCAACGCACGGCGATAGAGCGGTTCTACATCGGTATACTTGCCCTGCT
>CAIXLG010000017.1 GCA_903920215.1 uncultured Chlorobiaceae bacterium | reverse complement strand
TATGGGATAGCTGCGCCAAGTTTAACACTACCAATGCGTTATTACGTTGAATATATGTCCAAGAACGATGTCATGGTACTATATTTTGCTTTACAAAGAATCTGAATATCTATCAAATTGAATTTTTAGAGGTGCCCTTAATAAGCTACTCTCACATAAAACCAGCCTTGTGAGTGAGGCCTTATTCATATGTTGGTCCATTTCAGGGTACCGCACCAGTGAATAACGTATACTATACATCTGTAAAAAATAAAAAGTTCAAATAAAAAAAATATTTTTTCAATTTCACTGCTATAAAATTATAACTCATATTAATTCAATTAATTAAAGGTTAATATCTCTGGAGTTGTGCAGACAGAATCAGTAACTGGTTTTAAGGTTTTTCGTTTTCTGGAGTTGTCGCTTATATGTAAATTATATATTATCGTGCTATTTTGCCATACGATAGGCCTTCCTCTTCATGAAAGCATCATTACAGTCGACAGAGGAAAACTTACCCGAAACCAATCAGCAAGAGCGAGCTGCTTGAACTGTGCAGAACATTGCTTCATTGATAAAAAGGTCAGGAGAAATACTTTTGGATATGAAGGTATTTAAGTAATACATTAAACAAGAACATTGTTGGGCGTGCTTTTTCACTTTTCATCAAATCAATCCGTCTGATAGGCTCCCCAATACAGCTCATATAGTATTACAAATTGTAAATTTTTGAAATAAGGAGCAAAGTTCCATTCGGACTGGAATTTACCTGTTGTCCGGTAACGGGATCTTGTATTACCCAATGCCGAAAAAAAAATCCTTCCCCACGCCAGTCAGCTTGTCTGACTTGAGGTCTCTCGCTGAAAAGCGTCACGAAGTCCTGAAATTGAAACGACCGAATTATTCATCTTCACCTGAGGAGATACTCCGGAATATTCATGAGTTGGAGGTTGACCAGATCGAACTTGAACTTCAGCAGGACGAACTTATTCAATCGAGAGAGGAGCTCTCACAGTCTAAAGCTGAGCTTGAGAGGAGCTTGGAACGCTTTACCGAGCTTTATGATTTTGCGCCGTTGGGCTATTTGACGCTTTCACGAGACAGCATGATAGTTAAGGCAAACCTGACTGCGACCAAAATTCTTGGCATTAATCGCTCGCTGTTACAAGGTAATCTGTTGACAAACCTCTTTATCCAGGAAGACCGTCATGTAATAGATGGATTGCTTCAAAACGTGATCACCAGGAAGCAGCATGGATACTGTGAAGCCACCCTTTTGCCTGACAAAGCATTTTTTTCTAAGGCTGAACAATCAGTGGCCGGCCACGTCTTTCGAATCGATGCTTTAATCAGTGATTCTTCTTGTGATTGCAGGGTCATTTTAACCGATGTTACTGATCAAAAAATTTCTGAGAATGCTCTCAAACAGAGCCAGTACAGGTTCAGGATGCTCTTTGAAGGCCACTCCTCAATAATGCTGGTTATTGATGAAACTGGCAACATCATTGATGCCAATCCTGCAGCTGCAGCGTTTTATGGATGGCCGATTGAAAAGCTCTGCAAAATGCATCTTGATACGATCACCACGAGATCACATGAAGCTGTCATGAGTGATCTTCTCAAATTCAAAGCATCGAAGCAAAACAGATTTACAACGCTTCACCATCAAGCAGATGGCTCTTTACGTGATGTAGAAATCGTACAAAATACCATAGCAATAGGAAACAATGTCGTTTTCTATTGCATCATTAACGACATCACCGAACGCAAACAGGCTGAGTCTCAACTTAAAAAACTGAGTCTTGCTCTCCAGCAAAGCCCCACAGTTGTTATCATAACCGACCCTGAAGGCAATATTGAATACGTCAATCATGCTTTTTCGGCGCACACCGGGTATTCAGCAGAAGAGGTCAGAGGGAAAAATCCCCGCATTCTCAAGTCAGGCATGATGCCTGACTCTTTCTATGAAGATCTCTGGCAGACAATTCTTTCGGGCAGGATTTGGCGTGGTGAAATGCAGAACAAAAAGAAAAACGGTGAACTTTTCTGGGAACGAGCCGTTATTTCAGCCATGCTGAATAATGATGGTGTGGTAACCAATTTTGTAGCTGTAAAGGAGGATATCACAGTAGAGAAAAAACTCTGGGATGAGTTGACTGCAGCCAAGGATCATGCAGAAGAGAGCGACCGCCTTAAATCTGCGTTTCTTGCCAATATCAGCCATGAAATACGTACCCCGATGAATGGCATTCTCGGCTTTTCAGAAATCCTGAAAGACCCGCATCTTACTGGAGAGGAACAGGCAGAGTTTATCAGCCTTATTCAGAAAAGCGGCAACAGGATGCTCAATCTCATCAATGAACTGATCGATATTTCCCTTTATGATGCTGGCGAAACAACACTGCAGATTACCGACACCCCGGTCAACGCCTTATTGCAAGATCTCTATGCTTTTTTCAAGCCTGAAATTGACACGAAGGGGCTCTGTTTGAACTGTACCTGTGAGCTTTCCGATGAAGAGAGCATCATTGAAACCGATAGTGAAAAGCTGACCCGAATATTGACTAGCCTGATCCAGAATGCCCTGACATTCACCAGTACGGGAACCATTGATTTCGGGTATACAAGAATTGGCTCCTCGCTTGAGTTTTATGTGCTTGATACCGGCATTGGTGTTCCTGATGCTATGCAACAGAAAATTTTTGAGCGCTTCCGGCAGGCTGATGACTCATTAACCCGTAACTATGAGGGTTCAGGTCTCGGCTTGAGTATTTCCAAGGCGTATGTCGAAATGCTTGGAGGCACGATCAAAGTGGAATCTCGAGAGGGGCAAGGGAGCAGATTTTCTTTCACCTTGCCGAATAATTGCTCCCGTTCCTCCAAAATGCATCCTGCCTCTCTAGTAATACACGAACCTGCCAAAACATCTCCAGGCATGACTATCCTTATAGCTGAAGATGACGACGTGTGCCGATTATTGCTTCAAGAAAATCTGATAGGCGAAAACATCACCATACTCTATGCTGTTAATGGAAAGGAAGCTGTGGAACAGGTCAAATGCCACCCTGAAATCACCCTTGTCCTCATGGACATAAAAATGCCTGTAATGAACGGTCTGGAGGCAACAAGACTAATCAAACAGCAGCGGCCAGATTTACCTGTTATCGCCCAGTCAGCATTTACCTCAATAAAGGACAGGGAAAAAGCCAGAGAAGCAGGGTGTGACAGTTTCATCCCCAAACCTGTTTACAAAAGCGAACTCCTCGAAGTGATACAGCTGGAAGCCGCAATGCAGAGCACGCTCCTGGCAGTAGCAAACGTTGCTGAGGCACATGATCCCTACACTGCAGGTCATGAGCGGCGTGTTGGCATTATCTCGGCGGATATAGCACGGGAAATGGGGTGGAGTGAAGAAAAGTGCCACACTCTGCAGTTCATCGGATTGGTGCACGACATCGGCAAAATGAGCATACCTGCCGAGATACTTTCCAAACCGGGCCGATTGTCAGCAATCGAGTTTGAGCTTGTCAAGACTCATGCTGAACAAGGCTATAAAATCCTCAAGGATGTCGAGTTCAACCTGCCGATTGCAGAAATCATCCGTGAACACCACGAGCGTATGGACGGCAGTGGCTATCCCCAGGGCCTGAAAGGAGAAGAGATACTTCTTGAATCGCGCATACTTGCCGTAGCCGATGTGCTTGAAGCCATAGCCTCACATCGCCCTTACCGGGCCGCATTAGGTATCGAAGCAGCCCTTAATGATATTGAGAGCCAACGTGGCAGCTTATTCGACCCTGAAGTAGTTGATGCCATGCTCCGCCTGTTTCGTAAAAAAAAGTATCAGCTTCCGGCCTGAGGCATTTCAGAGCAAAAGGCAGGGGATGATCAGTGGGGGGCATTACAATTTGATAGTGCTGAGTGAAGAGAGTTGGCAGTTGGCAGTGTAAGACAGTCGGGCTTAAGTTTGAGAAGAGAGATTTCTCACTGCGTTTCGAAATGACAGAAGAGGAATGGTTTGGTGTCTGGTCCGATTTTGCCCTGGTAACAGGAATGTAAGTTACAATACAACTTGCTGGTTGGCTATTCTGCAATTAATCATTACATATCTATTGTGCTTTATTGATGAGTTCTCTATGGAAAACCACCACAAGACGTATGATGATTGATTTATTACGCCAACGCCGCAGTATAAGGAAATTCACCTCTGAAAAAATACCCGCCGAATTTATTCAAGTACTTACAGAAGCAGCGCTCAGGTCACCATCATCAAAGGGTAATAAGCCTTGGGAGTTTATTCTGGTTGATGATCCTGACCTGCTGGACCAGCTGTCCAATGTGAAAAAATCGGGATCAGCTTTTCTGAAAAACGCCCCATTAGGCATAGTTGTCTGTGCAGACAGCACCCAGTCAGACGTATGGATTGAGGACTGCTCCATTGCGGCGACCATCATCCAGCTTGAAGCAGAATCATTGGGATTGGGCAGTTGCTGGATTCAGTTCCGGAACCGTTTTTATAATGACGGAAAAACCTGTGAAGCCCGCATTCAGGAATTGCTTGAGATGGCGGAACATATAAAGGTATTATCCATTATCGCTATCGGTTATCCAGCTGAATCAAAACCATCGGTGCCTTCTGAAAACCTCTTGAAAGAAAAAATCAAATACAACCGTTGGGCTTGAGGATCACACAAGGAAATATCATGAAAAAGTCAATCGGAGCAAAGACGCAGCTTTTTCCAACACCTGTTCTGATGGTTGGAACATATGATCAAGCTGGAAAACCAAACCTTATGAGTGCCGCATGGGGAGGTATCTGCTGTTCACAGCCACCCTGTGTCGCTGTTTCACTGCGTAAGGCGACCTACTCTTACGGCTGTATTATAGAGCGCAAAGCGTTTACTGTTGGAATTGCCAACCAGGAAAGAATTGCAGAGGCTGATTACGTCGGGATTGTTTCAGGGCGTGACGTCGACAAGTTTGCCGCTGCAGGACTCACCCATGTCAGAAGTGACCTGGTCGATGCCCCTTATGCCGCCGAATTTCCGGTTGTACTTGAGTGCCGCCTGTTGCACGTTCTTGAAATTGGTCTGCACACACAGTTTATTGGGGAAATAGTTGATGTCAAGGGAGATGAAGATGTGTTTGGTGATGATGGCTTACTCGATATCCTCAAAATCAATCCCCTTATCTATGATACCTCTCACCGAGGGTACCATGGGGTCGGACCGCTTCTTGCAAAGGCGTTTTCTGTTGGCAAAGGAGTTCAATCCTAATCTTGCACGATTTCTCTGTTTCGGTTGTGCAATCTTCATAAACAACTGTCATTAAACAAGGTAAGCCATGTCAAAACTTGTAGTTGTCGCAAAAGTTGCTGCAAAAAAAGAGTTTCTGTCGAGCGTAAAGATTTCACTGCTCAACCTTATCGCTCCAACCAGACAGGAAAGTGGCTGTATAGATTACACTTTGCATCAGGATATCGACGACCCTTCTGTTTTTGTTTTTTACGAAACATGGGAGAATCTCTCTGCCCTTGAAAATCATCTGCAAAGCGATCATTACCAAGCCCATGCAAGGAATGTAAAGGGCATGATTGAAGATAAAGAGGTTTTCAGGATGATACGAATTGAGGAATAAGCGCTCAATGAGGGCTGAAGGATTGCATTAAATACTACTAGCCAGCTTGTATGAAAACAGGATTGTGGATTGCCCGGCGTTTCAGCTTTGCCCGTAAACGCTTCAGGGTTATCAATGTTATATCGGCAATAAGTCTTGCCGGAATCGTCATTGGCGTCAGCACACTCCTTGTTGTCATGAGCGTTTTGAACGGATTTCAACAACTTGCCCGGGATCTTTTTATCACCATTGACAGTCCTGCTCAGATTGTCCCCTTAAAAGGCCGAACAATCGCTGTATCCGACACTCTTCTTCAGGCTATCAGAGCACTCGAAGGGGTAGGTGCGGTAGAGCCTTATGCAGAAGGGGAGGCTATTATGGGCAGTGGCGATAAAAGCGAACTGGTCGTGGTTAAAGGACTCAGTGAAGCGGCACACCGTCGATTGATGGCGCAGACCAAGGCAACGCATCCGTTTTTTACCGAAGGAACAATTGCGGCAGGAGAGCTCTTGGCCTACAGGACAAATCTGCATCCCGGTAAAGAGGTTAAAATCTTCAGTCCGGAACTGATCTCCCTGGGCCTGGAATCCCTGTCGCAACCCTATCTGGTACCGATGCTTGGGATACCTGAAACCACAATCGCATCCATATTTTCCCTGCAGAAGATATTTGACGATCGCTACGTCCTTACTTCAGACCTGTTTGCCCATCGAATCCTGCTCCTTCGGAAGGGAGCCTACTCGGGAATTGACATTCGCCTGAAGGATGGATATTCCCGTGATGCCGTCACCGCCAACCTTCGGGCATGGCTCGAAAAAAGCCCTGTGAAAGCAACATGGAAAGTCCGGACACTCGAAGAAAAATACAGCAATATCTTCACCGTGATGCAGCTCGAAAAATGGGTCAGTTTCAGCGTCCTGATGCTTATTATCCTTGTAGCCGCCCTCAGCCTCACTGGAGCCCTTGCCATGACCGCCATCGACAAACAGCGGGAACTTTTCTATCTGCGCTGCCTTGGTCTCGAAAAGCCGCAGTTTATGTCCATTTTTATTATTCAGGGCGGGATGACGGGAGTGGTGGGCACTACGGCAGGAATAGTTATCGCATGGACTATCTGCAAACTTCAGGAACTCTACGGCATAGTACAGCTCCCCTCAAAAAGCGCCTTCATTATACCAGCCTATCCAGTCAGCATGAATCTCGATGATTTTGTCATCGTTGCAATAACAGGTGTGATCCTATGCCTCGCAGTAAGCCTCTATCCAGCCAGAAAAGCCGCTATAATCGCCACGAGCAGCTCGCTCAATCAAAAAACCGATTGAGAAGAGAGTGGAGAAGAGAGGGGGAATAGGACCTATAGGTCTTATAGGGCCTATAGGACTTATAAAAACGGGTGTGACAGGGACGGGGGAAAACTCAGTACTCAGCACTTTCTTTCACCTCAGCACTTTTTTCAGCTCTCTTTCTATTTCCCGGCAGGGCATCGGTGAGCTGTCTATTATCTCAAGACGTGAATTGCCCTGAGGCTCAGTTACCGAAGACTCAATAATCCCGTCACTTCCATTGATCTTCCTCCACCCGTCATTGCAGCGGACGATACCTTTGATGCGATTGTAAGGTAATGATGACAGAAGAGCCGAAAGGGCAGTGCTGTCGAAACAGTAACCTGATCCCATCAACCAGCTTCCACTGAAATATCCTCCGCCGGAACCTTCATGCATTGCCCAGATATCTGCACTCACAGGATCGGTTTTACCTTCAGGAGCATTTTTTGCTGCTTGTAAAAAAGGGGGGCGTTCGCTTGGATGGGCATCAGGAAAGCCAGCCATCCTTGACTGATCGCGAGGAAGGTCAAGCAGAGAGGAATCAATACGCCCAAATGAAATCATCGAATATGCCACTTTTTGAGGGATGGAACCGTTGACCAGGTCCATAAAAGCTGATCGGTCATTATCGCTATAACAATCAGCTTTATTGCCCACAAGTACATCAGAAAGATTCAGCTGATCCTGAAAAGCCGGGTGTTCCGTGTATCTCGGATCTCCGAGCTTACGGGCATCAACAAGAGAGATGGTTGCCCGGAGGTCAAGAACATCATGATACCTAACCTGAGCGATCAGGCATAAAAAAAGCCCTCAACTTATCGGTTAAAGTGTTATATTGAAATGGGTAACGTCGAAATTACCACCCAATAAAACACAACCAAATAGGTAGAGAGCTTCATGGCAAAAGATACACGGT
>CAIXLG010000016.1 GCA_903920215.1 uncultured Chlorobiaceae bacterium | reverse complement strand
CGTAAAGCCCGCAGGCACTGTTAAAACTTTCTAAACATTTACCGTTCTTTCAGGATCATATCCCTGGCTTCGTGCGAAAACGACCTGCAGCTACACCAACTGAAATCAGGAGTATTGCAGTGCCGAATGCGCCAAGAGACATCCATCGGCCTGTTTCAAAGCTACTTCTGTCATAATAGAAATGCACACGATTGCTTCCAGCTGGAATGATGACGCCCCGTAGCAATCCGTTCACCTTTATCATTGAAGCATTACGACCATCAACCGTCACCTTCCACCGCAAGGGATAATAGAGCTCACTGACAACCAGAAATGCCTCGCCCGGAGCTGAAACCAGGAGATCCATCATCTCAGGCTTTACCTGGACGGATGTCACAGTTGCTGCCGAAAACGTCTTTGTTCCAGTCCAGGCTGCTCCTTCGACATAGGCTTCCCCGGAAGCAGCGTGATCATCAAGAAGCTTCGGAAACAGATCTTCGTCTGCTTTTACCGATGTCAGGCGATTGGCAAACCATACTCTGGGAAGCGCTCCCTGAAGCCTGTAGACATAGACCATGAGCGGACCACCAGCCAGCTGGAGTGAACCGCTTTTGACCAGTTCGAGTGCCGGATGCAAAACTGGTTCAGGACTGATGACATAGAGAACATTCAGCATTCTAAGAATATTCAGACTGGCAAGGTTTCCTGTTTTTGCAAGAAACTCTTCATAGAGCTTGAGTTTTGCCGGATGGTAGCCGCCTGCCGACTCAATACCGAAAAGAGCAAACTTGTTTTCAGCAAAAAGCGCTCCGGCAGGATAGACCCTGAACAACCCTTTTCTTGAAGAAAGATAGCTGGTAATGTCATCTTGGCGGAAAGCACGATCAACCACACTGCTCTCAGTAAACACCGGAGAGCGAAGGGATAATGCCGATGGTTGAACTATCTGCACATCAAGCCAGATAATATCACCAAGTGCGATCAGCATCAGCAGTGTAACAGACAACTTCCGGGAGAGCATATTTTTTACAATCAGCCAGAGTACTCCGAATGACAGAGTTACAACCAGCATAACGACAAGAAAACTATCCTTCAGTTGCTCCCACCGCACTTTATTGACCATAAAGGCCATATTAAAACTTCCAACGGATGGATCAGGATAGAGTGAGCGGAAAAATCCCTCAATGCTTTGTTCAAACACAAGAAAAAGAAGCAGCAGTGCCGCAAGAGCAAGAGCTCCTTTATAAAGAGGTTTCTTCAGGCGATCCGACTGGCACTGAAGCAATTCCTGAACTCCTGCTGCAGCAAAAAAGGCCAGAATAAGATAAACCATGATAAGGGCCATCGATGGTACCCTGAACTTGCTGAATAAGGGAGCTGCATAATAGAAGAGATTAAAAACAGGAGTAAAAAAACTCCCGAACGACAGGAGCAGAAAAAGCAGCAGTCCGAAAATAAAAAACCAGGTCGTCGGTTCCTTCCTGCGCATTGCAGCACCTCCAATGGCAAGCAGAAGCACAACAATTCCCGCATAATGCGGAAAGTCGGTAAACGGCATAAATCCCCAGTAGGTAATTCCTCCAAAACCAAAAATTCCAGGAAACAGAAAGGTCAGAAGTTCCAATGGGTGCATAGACCAGAGTGTTGCATAGTCCCATGAAGCGCCTCCGCCAGCGGCTGCCATTCCCCTGACTGAATAGGCGGCGTACTGAGATGCCGGAAGGTAAATCGAAGCTGACATACTGAGACCGCAGACAAGCGCCAGCAGAATGAGTAGGGTGAGCTTCAGGTTTTTATGCAGGGAATCCCTGCGGGAAATGAGAAGAAACAAGAAAAAGAGCAGGGAAAGCATCCACGAATAGTAAGCAATCTGGACATGAGCCCGCTGCAGCTGAAAGCCGGCAACAAGAGCAAGAATACCTGCTTCAGTGAGCCCTCCCCGCTCAACAAGCCGCTTAATCGCCCAGAGCATCCAGGGAATGTATGCCGCAGTCATAAGCTGACTGCCATGACCATGGACCAGCATAGCTGTTATATAGGGATTGAGCATGAAAACAGCTCCGCCGAAAAACGCTGCAATTGTTGAAAGTCGACAGTCCTGCAAAAAAAGAAAGAGTCCGAAACCCGCAAATGCAAGATGAAGCAGCTGTAGGAAAATCCCACTGGTATGAAAGAGATTAAAAAACAGGTTTGGATAGTAGAGTCCACTCAGATAACTGAATGCCTCCACGGTCGGCATACCTGAAAAAATCCATGGCTGCCAGAGCGGATAGCTCCCGGTTGCCTCATGAACCCGGTCGAGGGCAATCGTTGAAGCCTGGGGAACCAGAGTGTCGGGTGCAACAAGGATATTCGACTGAAACACGACCGGGTAATACAGGAACACTGCCAGAGCCGTATAGCAGGCAAATACAATAAGAAAGTGCAGGATGGATTTCTTCACAAGCGGTATCACTTTGTTTCCTTGTTAATAAAGGGGATAAATCTAAAAATAATCTCTCTTTCCTCCTGTTCCAACTTGAGGAGCAGCATCAACGCAGTATAAGTGCAGAGAGAGAGCAGGGCGCCCGTCAAAAATCCGGCAACAACAGGAAGAGTGAGCAGCCAGGGACGAGCAACCATAAGGAGAAGCGATGCCAAGAGCCCTGCGGCAAGAGGTTTCAACAACGCATAACCGAAAGGATGAATCTTTAAGAGAATAAACACTTCGGAAAGCCGGACAGCTGAGAGCAGAAAAAATACCAGCAATGTGGCTAAAGCTGCACCGTTTATTCCAAACAGCGGTATCAGAAGAAGATTCAGGACAACCTGCAATCCAAGGGCTCCAAGAGCGTTATAAAGACTGAGCCTCGCATACCCGCTCATAGCCAGCAGTGTTGATGAGAGCCCGAAACAGACCTGCAGAAAAGAGGCTGCTGTCAATAGCAGAAGGGCTGTACTCCCTGCGGTAAACCTTTCTCCGAATACTCCGAGCACTGGCTCGGGAAGCAGCATAAAGAGAATAACCGGAGGAACAACAATGCCGATAATCCACCGAGTCACCATTTTATAGATCCTTCCTATCTCTGCACTCTCCTGCCCTGTATGCAGTGCTGCGATCATCGGCGCAGCAATTCCGGCAAAAGCAAGAAGCACTGCACGAATAAGACCCGCTGTTCGGGCTGCAGGATGATACAGGCCGACAGTGGCCGTATCGGTGAGCATACCAAGCATGACGACATCGAGCCAGTGCGTCATCATACTCAAGAGCGAGACCACCATGAACGGCAACGCGTAGCGCATCATGCTACTGTCGGAAGAGGCACGAACAATGTCCAGTGGAAGAACGCCGCTGATTTTCGACAGATAGGGGCGAATCCAGAAAAATGCGATGACCGCCGACAGGCCGAAAGGGAAAAAAAGAGCTGCTTTCTGACCAGCCGTGTAGCGAAAGAGGAGTGTTAAAAGGAGCAGCAAAAAAGGATTCACTATCTGGGTTGCAATAATTTTCGGCTGCAGCTTCCGGAACCCCTGAATTGCATGACCATAAAGCATGGTTGCAACATTGAAGGGGATTGCTGCAGCATAGCAGCAGAGTGTAAGCTTCAGAAGATGGCTTCCGTGAAGCATCGAAGCTATGTTTCCTGAAAAAAGAAACAGAAGAAGTGCTACAGCGAGTGAAAGAAAAAGACTGGTTTTGAGGGCTGAACCAATCACTGCCTTTTGACGGAGAGGATCGCTGCTGTTACTACTCACAAAGCGCAACAGCCCCGAATCAAGCCCTGCTATGGCAAAGACCTCTGAAATCTGGATAACAGCAACAGCAAGAGCGTAAGTACCAAGCGCATCCGGATCAAGCACTCTTGCAACAAGCAGGTTAAAACCAAACCGGGAAGCCTGGCCGAAAAGAAATCCTGCGAAGGAAAACCCAGCCTGACCTGCTATGACACTATTACGATTCAAGTGGAGTGCTCCTGATAAGCGTTCTGCAGCTCCTGCACCATAGTGGCAGCAAGCCAGTCCCAGCTATGCTGTCGGGCAAATGCCTGCCGCACCTCCCTTCTGCTGTCGGCAAGGGCTTCGGGTACCATGCGTACAAACTCTTCCGGGGATGCGGCAACATGCAGCACATGCCTCGCCCTCTTAACTGCGCTGCAATAGTTCATCGATAGCACCGGTACACCCGAGGCACAATACTCATAAAGTTTATTAGGATGAGAAACGCCTTTCAGCTCATTACGAAGCAGCGGCATCAGTGCAAGATCAAAGTGCTGAATCCATGCAGGCAGTTCGGTATACTCCACCTTACCAACGTAGTGCACATTCGGCATAGTATTAATAATACCCTGCTTTTTCCACCACTCCCGTTCATACGCCGGACCAATAAGGAGAATCGAGTAATCAGGCCAAGCCCTTGCAACAGCTGCAACAAGAGCCGTATCAAGCCAGTCCATCGCTCCCGCATAGCCGAGAATCGGGGCATTCAGACTGGAAAGTCCTGCCGGTACGAGGTTAGATGGAGTGGCGAAATGAGTGAACTCAACTCCGTTGCCAAGTTCAATAGACCGGACACCCGCTGGTACCCAGAGTCGGGCGGTCAACTCCGGGCTCACACTGAAAAGCAGCTGCACGCTTGAAAGATAGGTGTTGAGATAGCCTTTCAGCCACAGCGGACTTCCCGGGAAAGCAAGATGATCGTCATTGGCATCATAAAAACGGAGACGGCAGGGCAAAAAAGCTGCAACCCTACCCCAATAGACATTGCTCAACCCAATGATTCTTTCACTGGAAGAAAACCCGAGAAGCGCTACCCAGAAGAGCATCAGCACAATACCAGGCAAGGATACCAGTAAACGCAGGAGCCGGTTATCAAGCAGGCGTCCTATCTTGAAAGGGACGCTTTTTAAAAACGGAACGCTGACGACCCACACCCGGCCTCTTTTGACTGGAATCCAGTGATGCCGGCGCCCAAGGGCATAGGGCTCAATAAAGAGAATCTTCCAGTTTTCCGGAAACCGCCCAAGGATACGCTGTTTACGTGTCGAGAGAAAGTCCCACTGTATTTCAGAAAACCAGACAAGCCTCCAGGGAGTGCCTGAGATACTCTTTTCGAAGGGCAAGGTCATACGGTAAGCTCATAAATCTGCACTTTTTCAAACACTGCCCGCAAAAGCGGCTTCAATCCTGTAAGATAAAACAAGAGGGGGCGTATACGAAACTCCTCGCTTCTGACAACACTGAACCCCGCCCGGGTAAAGAGAGCGAGCGCCGATTGACGACTCATCTCATGAAAATGATCGGGGCTTGCAAGAAATGCCGGTTTGTGGAGTGGCATGGAGAGATAAAGCCGGGCGTTCTTTCCTTGTAAAAGCCGCTTTACCTCAAGCAGGGCATGGAGTGGATTATAGAGATGTTCGAGCACTTCAAAAGCAGTAACCACACCAAAAGATCCCTCAAGCGATGCAACGTCAAGATCAGCGGTTGTATTGTTGAACGTACAGCTGAAAAGCTGCTCAAGTGATGCAGTTAAAGGGGTACGGTCACCCAGATCAAGCCCTTTCGCAGTAACCGTGCCTGAAAAAGAAGATCGCCTGATAAAGTCGATGGTATGTTGCCACCGGACACTGTGGGCCGGATCACCGAGATATTGCTCGTCAATGACGGTTCTGAATGTGCTCTGCATTATGCACCCTCCCTGTTTTGTGCATCCCTGAAACCATCAATCTCATCGCCTCCCCGAAACTACTGACAAGGCGCACAGGAAGCAGGAGAAGATAAGAGACCATACCTCTCCATGCCCGATGCTTTCTGAGAAGATGAAGCACGCCGAGGCTTTGTTTTATCATTTTCTTTATCACTTTCAATAGGGCATTGCCAGGCAGCGATGCCGATACCTTATGCCATATCCTTGAAGAGGGTACATACTCTACACTCAAACCCATAGAGGAAACCCGAAGAGAGAGATCAACATCTTCGGCGTACATCCTGAACGTTTCGTCAAAACCCCCGACTGCCAGAAAATCCCTGGTTCGCATGGCAAAACAGCATCCTGTTGCATAGGCAGTGCTGCCGGGACGATCAAATTGCGGTGCATCTTTTTTCCGGATGCCGATATGGCTGATGAGCCCGGTCGAAAGTCTGACAATTCCTCCGGCATACCAGAGAGTATCGGGACAGTCAAAATAGAATATTTTCGGTACTGAAATTCCAGCCGCAGGATTCCTCTGCAGAGTTTCGACAAGGGGCAGATAAAAACCCGCATTGACAACAGTATCATTGTTCAAAAATATCACAAACTCTGCATGCAGCTCCATAACCCGCCTGAACCCTGCGTTGTTGCCTGCCGCATAGCCGCAATTGAGAGGCAAAAGAAGCAGTTCAATATCCGGAAATGCATCCTTGATACGCTTTGGTGATCCATCGGTTGAACCGTTATCGACAACAAGCACACTGCATGATGGCAACATGAGCCCTGCAAGGGAGCTGAGACAGGCCAGAGTGTCATCTGCTCCATTCCAGTTCAAGACCACAATCCAGGTCAATGGATGCATGAGATCACCTCCCGGAAACTTCTGCTTCGAGAAAACTACCTGTTGCAGCGGCAAAAGAGTCCCAGGAAAAATCTTTGCACAACAATGCAATAGCTGAACGCACCTCGGTCAGATTGCTCCTGCTTCCAAGGAACTCCCCGACAGCTTCAGCAATCCCTTCAGAAGAACAATCACGGGCAACAAACCCGGTTTCACCTTGACGCACCATCTCAGGAAGTGCACCTGAAGGAGTAACAATAACAGGCAATCCATGACCGTAGGCAAGCTGCAGCACCCCAGACTGCGTTGCAGTGCGATAAGGAAGCACGACAGCATCAGCAGCTGCAAAAAACAGGGCTGTGCGTTCCAGGGAAACATACTCCGGATAGAGATCGACACTGCCGCCAATACCAAGTTGCCTGATCAGTTCCTTATAAGTCTCCGGGGACTGAAAAAACTGTCCGGCAACAACAAGCCTTAGTGCGGAGTTCTTTTTAAGAATATCCGGCATGGCATGGAGCAGCATATCAAGCCCTTTATAGCGGCGCACATAACCGAAAAAAAGCAGAACAGGAGAGTCTTCGGCGAGGTGAAGAGCCCGGCGTGCATCAGGCATTGAATAAGCCTCTCCTTCCGGTTCATAGAGAGGGTGAAACAGCGGCAGCAGCGGGATTTCGGGCATAGCTGCACTCACCTCCCCTGAAACGGCATGCGAGAGTGTCACAAACCCGTCAGCAAAGAGAGCAAGCAACCGACGCATGAAGGAATCAATAAAAAATGATTCATGAGAGGAAAAATTATGGAGCAACACAATAATCCTGATGCCGGTTAAACGGCGCACCAGATAATAGAAAGGAGCTAACAGTCCGGTCCAGTAGGCTGCAAGCAGAATATCGGGTTTCAATACCCTTATTGAGCGGATTGCTCCAAACCATGAAAAAGGGTTATAGAGAACCAAGCGACACGCCTCGGGAACAACAGCATCTGCCGTATGGGCACTGACAAACGCGCCCTTAGATAAAAATTCAGGGTAGAGAGCCTTAAATGAAACGGGAACAACATCATAGCCCCTATGAAGAAGGGCATCCCTCAAAAGTCCGCTGAAACGGGCAATGCCGCCTTTAAGTGGAAAAAAGGGAGTGATGAATGCAATCCGCAATGATTTCAATAACGCTCTTGGACAGTTTTCAAACTATTGTTCTCCAAATCCCTGTTCAAAAAACTCTACCAGCTGACGGGCAGCCTCATCAGCATCTTCACCGTCAAGCTTGAGCGTCAATTTGGTTCCTTTAGGAGCGGCAAGGCTCATAACACCAATAATTGACTTTGCGTTAATCTCAACACCCTGCATTTCGATATAAAAATCAGATTTAAAGCGAGATGCAAGTTTAACGACTGACGCTGCGGGCCTGGTATGGAGCCCGGCCTTGTTTTTAACGATAACTTCCTTTACAATCACGAATGTGTGTTACCTGTTTTGTTGATTAACCCACTACCCAAAATGGTTATTCTATACTTCAGAGCGTTTTCACCATTGCAATCTCATCACACGCCATAAGTTTAGGGCAATGGGTGCAATCCCTCCATATTTTTTGCGGAAAATACTCTTTTTGAATTTCACGGTATCCAAGGCGCCTGAAAAACTCACTGCTCAAGGTCAGGACAAAAACCTCACTGACTCCTTCCTCACGGAGAACGGTCTCTGCCTTTTCAACCAGCAGGCGTCCGATTCCCTTCATTTTATAGCGGTTAAAGACCGCAAGAGAGCGAATTTCAGCAAGCTTCGAGGTATAAAATGCAATAGCACAGCATCCTATGACTTCACCGTTATATTCAGCAACAAAAAAATTACGGATATTTTCAACAATACTCTCATCGGAACGCTCCAGCATAATTCCCTGGCGGGCATACTCCACAGTAATCGCGGAAAGTGCCGTCGCATCAGCAAGACGCGCGTACCTGACATAGAGCTCACTCTGCTGCATGACTACTCGAGACCCTCTTCCAGCGGTTCGTCAGGCCTGATGCGAGCAGATACCTCTTTCCAGAGTTCATCCTTGAGCTCCTTAAGCCCTTGACCGGAAACACTTGAAATCGGAAGAACCTTAATACCTTCTTCAAAGACAGGAATTTCAAGATCTTCGGCTGCAATATCCATTTTTGTAATAACCACTATCCGCGGCTTGTCAAGAAGCCCCGTGCTAAATTTCCCAAGCTCTCCGAGAAGCGTCCGGTACTCTTCGGCTATGTCGGGAGAATCCGCCGAAACCAGAACTGCAAGTATTTTAGTGCGTTCGATATGACGCAGGAACTGAATACCAAGGCCTTTACCCTCTGCCGCTCCCTCAATGATCCCCGGAATATCAGCCATCACAAACGACTTGTACTCCTCGTAACGGACGATACCGAGATTCGGCACCAGAGTGGTAAACGGATAATCGGCAATTTTTGGTTTCGCCGCACTGATCACGGAGATCAGCGTGGACTTGCCCGCATTTGGAAAACCAACCAGACCGACGTCGGCCATAAGCTTCAGCTCCATTTCGAGCGTAAACTCTTCACCCTTCTGACCAGGCTCGGCATACCGCGGTGCCTGACGCGTCGGTGTAGCAAAATGCTGGTTTCCCCTGCCGCCTTTTCCGCCTCTGGCAATTAAAATCTCCTGATCCACATTTGTCAGATCAGCAATGATTTCATTGGTTTCAGCGTTTCTGACAATCGTCCCGCATGGTACATCTATAGTAACATCACCACCATCTTTCCCTGTTTTTCGGGCACCTTGACCATGGACGCCGCGAACTGCCAGGTACTTCTTTTTATATTTAAAATCAAGAAGAGTTGTCAGCTGCCGGTTGGTTCTCAGCCATATATGGCCTCCACGGCCACCATCGCCGCCATCAGGCCCCCCCTTGGGAACAAACTTTTCCCTACGAAAACTCACACAACCTTTTCCGCCGTCTCCAGCCTGAACAAAAATCGATGCACTATCAACAAACTTCACTCACACACCTGCCTTTTGAATAATCTTTCGCTTTACCTATTTTCATAACACAATATCTAAACTCTTACACCACATGACAGCACACAATTCCGGAAAACCCGCTATCGAAGAGCTCATATCGAGGCTTGAGGAAATAACCCGGAACATTGAAAATCCGGAAACCGGTCTCGAAAAATCCATTGCACTCTACGAAGAGGGACTTACCATTGCCGACAACTGCAAAAAAAGGCTGCAGGAAGCCAGAAAAAAAATAGAGGTCATCAATCCGGAACTCGCCAAAACCTGGCCTGATACACCTCGCATCAAAGACCTCTTCGACAGCGAATCCTGAACCCCTTTCACACGTCAAGCTTTTTCAGAAGAACCTCATTGACCATTTTCGGATTAGCCTTGCCTTTCATACGGCTCATGCACTGTCCCACAAAAAAGCCCAGCAGCTGAGTCTTTCCGCCGCGGTATGCAGCAAGCTGACCCGGATTAGCTGCGAGAATTTCATCGATAACACTCTCAATCGCGCCACTGTCTGAAACCTGGGCAAGACCATCACGCTGAACAATTTCCAATGCAGTGGCACCATTATCCTGCATGAGTTCGAATACCTGTTTGGCAATGGTATTACTGATCATCCCCTCGCCAATGAGACGAACCAAGCCGCCAAGACGGTCAGGTGCAATCGAAAACTCCGAAATATCAAGATACTTTTCTTTAAGCGTGCGCAACACCTCACCCATCACCCAGTTCGAGGATGCTTTTGTATCACCCGAAACCTTGACTGTTGCCTCAAAATAATCGGCGACCTCTCTCTCAACAGTAAGAACCCCTGCATCATAGGCCGGAATGGAATACTCAGCTACAAAACGGCTTGCACGAACTTCAGGAAATTCAGGAAGCTCTCTCTGCATACGATCAAGCATATCCTGATCAACAAGCACCGGAATCAGATCAGGATCGGGAAAGTAACGATAATCATGCGCAAACTCCTTGCCCCTCATTGAACGGGTCTCTCCCTTATCGGCATCCCAAAGCCTGGTTTCCTGAATGATAACGCCGCCGCTTTCCAGAATTTCCTTATGGCGGTCAGCCTCAAACTCAATGGCTTTTTCAACATTCTTGAACGAGTTCATATTCTTGATCTCGGTACGGGTACCATACTCAGTCGACCCCACAGGACGCAGAGAAACGTTGGCATCACAGCGCAGGCTTCCTTCCTCCATGTTTCCATCAGAAATACCAAGATATTTAACTATCTGCCGGACTTTCTGCAGATATGCGGAAGCCTCCCTTGGAGTACGCATGTCAGGGTAACTGACAATTTCAAGCAATGGCACCCCGCTTCTGTTCAGATCGATGTAGGTATCATCGCCGATATCATGAATCGACTTGCCGGCATCCTCTTCAATATGAATTCTGATCAGCCTGATAACCTTTTCGCCCTCACCGGCCTCAATTTTGAGAACTCCTTCACTGCAGATAGGCTCTTCAAACTGCGAAATCTGGTAGCCTTTCGGCAGATCAGGATAAAAATAGTTTTTACGGGCGAGAATAGAACTTGGTGCAATAGTGCAGCCCATTGCAAGTCCAAGTTTAACCGCATCCTCAACGACACGACGGTTAAATACAGGCAGTGCTCCTGGAAGAGCAAGACAGACGGGACAGACATTGCTGTTGGCTGGTTTTCCAAAAAGAGCAGAACAACCGCAGAAAGCCTTGCTTGCTGTGTTAAGCTGACAATGGACCTCAAGGCCCACTACTAATTCATACTTCATTAAAAAAAATAACGTTATGGAAAAACACCAGTTCGTTTACACCGGGGCCTCTCCTGCTTATAAAAAACTTTTCAGTATTGCCGATAAGAAAACTTCTGGCCACCCACCGTCGCTTCAGCCATAATTCCAGCCTTCGGAAGCACAAAAACAGCTACACCATGAGAAAAATCAATAGTGGTAGCCGCCCCAGCAGTAGCCACGACTCCCTCTACCTGGGCATTCAACTCATAATTTCCCCTTTTGAAATTATCCAGCTCTGCCTTGTCCTTAAAAAATATGATTTCCGAAAAAGACTGTCCGCCAAGCTGCGGGCCTACATTGAGCTGTGTAATCGATGAATGTCCGACAAGAGTATTAAGCTCATAGACATAACCATTACCATGCCCCCCTCCCAGCATCATGAAGCCACCTTTGAAAACATCAGGAAAAACAGCATATCCATAGGCTTTTTCAAAAAAACGATCAAGCGCAGGAGCATTCTTCCTGAAAAACTCAACTCCGGCTTTCGCACGATCCCCGTCAGCCGGATCCCATCCTGCCTTAGCAGTGGAAAAAACCAATCCCGCAAGCATAAATGCCAGCACACCAATTCTCATCATTTTCATCTTCTTCATCATTTGGGCGTATTTACGTGTTTAATAAAATCCCGGCATAGAAAACATCCAATGATATGCAACCGGTAATGTACAATTTTCACTCGAATAAATCACACATCCCACCTTCGCTACCTTTCTATCAGTTTAAACCACCATCCAGTGCTCACCTCAGAGATCCCTCACTGCGTTTCGGGATGACAAAGAGCGGGCTGGCAAGACAGAGTGACGGACAGCTACCAAACGCCCTCCGGGCACAGCTCGTTCCATTCGGGGTTAAGAGTGATGACCAGCATATCTTTCTTTTCTCTGCGCCAATTTTTTATCTCTTTTTCTCTTGTAATCGCACTCAGTGCGTCATTTGTTTCTTCAAAATAAACCAGCTTATCAACATTATATTTTTTTGTAAACCCATCAATCAACCTGCTCTTATGCTCCCGAACCCTACGCTACAGATCATTGGTCATACCGACATACATTACCTTATTTGTTCTATTGGTTAGAATGTAAACGCAATAAGGCTTATCCCTGCTCATGGCAATTGGGAGAAAGGGTTGACGATAAGATAGATCCCTCCCTTCGGTCGGGATGACAATGAGGATATCTGGATGACAAAGAGCGCGTCGAGTTGACAAAAAAGAACATGATTCATTTATCCTCCGGCTTCGAGTTCGCGCTTCAGGGCTTCGCGTTCGATTTCGAGACGGCGAATCTCGCGGTTGATGCGGTCGAGTTCTTCGGGACTGCTGTCTATTTCGAGCCTCAGACGTGAAGAGGCTTCGTCAATCAGATCGATTGCCTTGTCGGGTAGAAAACGGTCTGAAATATAGCGGTTCGACAGTTCGGCGGCTGCAACAATTGCGGCATCCTTGATTCTTACTCCATGATGAATTTCATATTTCTCCTTGAGGCCTCGCAGAATGGAGACGGTGTCATCCACGCTTGGCTGGTCGACCACGACGGTCTGAAAACGGCGCTCAAGAGCGGCATCTTTTTCAATATGCTTTCGGTACTCATCAAGTGTTGTAGCGCCTATACAGCGAAGCTCTCCGCGGGCAAGGGCGGGCTTGAGGATATTTGCCGCATCCATTGAGCCCTCGGCCGAACCCGCTCCTACAAGCAGATGGATTTCATCAATAAAAAGAATAATCTCCCCATCAGACGCCTGCACTTCACGGACAACCGCTTTCAGCCGTTCCTCAAATTCACCGCGAAACTTTGCACCGGCAACAAGCTGGGCAATATCAAGTGCAGCTATCTGTTTGCTCTTCAGGTTTTCAGGTACATCACCGGCAACTATGCGCTGTGCGATTCCCTCAACGATTGCGGTTTTACCAACACCCGGCTCACCTATCAAGACCGGATTATTCTTGGTGCGTCTGCTGAGAATCTGCAGCACCCTGCGAATTTCTTCATCACGACCGATAACCGGATCGAGTTTTCCTTTGCGGGCTTGGTCGTTCAGGTTGCGCGAATATTTTTTCAGTGAATTATAGGTCTCCTCAGCACTCTGACTGGTCACGCGCTGCGTTCCCCTGATAGTGGCAAGCACCTTGAGAATAGCTTCACGGTTAATACCCGAATCCTTAAGCATACGCGAAACGTTGAGCCCTGCTTCACTCATGGCAATAAGCAGGTGCTCTGAACTTATATAGTCATCTTTCAGCTTTTCAGCCTCTTTTAAGGCTACGTCAAAGACCTTGCCGAGATTCTGTGAAAGATACTGCCCCGTTGCTGAAGCGCCCGTTACCTTAGGAATTCTCTCTATTTCGCGATCAAGCGCCGCAAGCAGGGTTTCTGAGGGAGCTTCAAGCTTCTGCGCTATCTGCACAGCAATACTGCTGCCATCTTCAAGCATGGCCAAAAGCAAATGTTCCGGCTCTATCTGCTGCTGCTGCCTGCTGCTGGCAAGCGTGGATGCTGCCTGCAAGGCCTCTTGGGCTTTTACCGTAAATTTGTTAGGATCAAACTGCATGATGGTGAATGTTTTTGGATCATTACCGCAAGCCATAGAAACTACTTACTGTATAACAATGGATATGAGAAAAAAGTTAACACGTACTACTCGAATACTCGCCATACCAGAAAAGAAAAAAGGCTACGACACTCTGTACTGCCGCAACCTTTTAAAAGCTGTTAAAATGAGGTTTTTCACTCTCCCCTGACTTCCCCTATCCGTTATCCGGAATGAGAGGAATTGTCCTCTGGCGGTTTCGGCCAATTCTTGATGAAAGAACTTACAACCTGACGGAGAATCTGGGCGCTGGTAGAGAGCAGTTCAACACCTTTTTCCTGAATGTTCCTCTGCGTATCGAGCTGATCCTTGAAAAGCTCAACACTCGCCGGATCATAATTTCCCTGACTGACGTAAGCATCAATTACCTCTTCTGCTTCATCAAAAGGCAAGTTAAAAACCCTGAAACCAAGCTTCGCTCTCTCAAGAGAGTCAAGAACTTTCAGACCAGTGTTCTGTTGCTCCATAACATTTCTGTTTTTTTCGTCTATAGAATAAATGACTCCAACCTCCTGATAATAAAGGAAATATAACAATGTTTTTCAACAACTATCGGAAAGTAACCCGCACGACATACCTATTACCGGGGCTTCCCTCCGCCTCTTCCAATCAGGGTTTCAGCTAGCAGAAAAAAAAGACCCGCCGCAAGAAAATACTGAGAAAGCGGCACACGCTCAACAGGCTCCATCACCCAGCGCGATACTGCCTCGATATGGTTAATCCGTTCAGATATTTCACGGTTCACGGTATTATCAGCCTTACTGCGAAAATATAATCCGCCCGCATCATGAGCCAGCTTCTGCAATGTTTCACTATGGAAATTCGTCGCTATGGCCCATCCGTGTTCGTCACGCTTGACTCCTTCTCCACCCCCCCCCAACGGAATCACAACAGGCGAACTCATGCCTACTCCGATGACAAAAACATGGATCCCGTCCTTTTCCATCCTTTTTGCTTCAGCCAGAAAATCACCGGGATGATCTTCACCGTCACTCAGCAATACAACAATCTTCTCTCCTTTTATTCCTGACTGCGGATGATTTTCCGTTTCTGGTTTCAGGAGTTTCCTGGAAAGCTCAAGTGCGGAGCGAAACACGGTTCCCTGCTCTTCGATCAGATCGGGTGAGGCCATTCCAAGCAGCGCATCAAAAGCCTCCTGATCAGTGGTAAGAGGACACTGCACGAGAGGAGCTGCAGCAAAAAGCAGAATAGCTCTTCGCCCCCCCTTAACAGCACGACTGATGCTGGCAATTTCCTGCTTAGCCTGGCCAAGACGATCCGGCTGCACATCCCTGGCCGTCATACTGCGGGAAATATCAAGCACAAAAACCAGATCTGCACCTTTTCGCATTACCGGGCGACCTCCACTGGTAAGACGTGGACCACTCAAAGAGAACAACATGAGGCCCATGCTGCAAAACAGCATGACTTTTTTCAGAATGAGAACCCATAGCCGTAAACCTGGCATTATGGCACGAGACATAAGCGAACTGGCAAGCGCTTCTCGAGCTTGAAGCTGCCTCATAACCCCATAGCCCAGAATCACAGCAAGAGGAATAAGAAGAAGCATGTAGCCAATATTTTCAGGCCAGGCAAAACTCATACGTGTAATTTCATTCTGTGGGCATTTCGGTTACAGCGATTCGTCATAAAGACAAACGACTTCAAGAGGCTACGGTATCCGCAAGAATCGGGTATTTGACAATATGATTTCAAGAAAAAAGAGCGCGAGCACAGTCAACACCAATCGGGTAAACAATCCTGACCGATGCTCCATAATCGTCCCTGACGTCCGTTTTTTCTCCAGCCGGTCAATGGCTTTCATGGTTTCACCAAATGCCGCAGGATCTTTCACCTCAAAATACCTGCCACCAGTAGTTCTGGCAATACCACGAAGCGACTCTTCATCCAGCTCCGGGTGATTGCCTTTTTCCCCTGATAGATTCGGAGGATTACCCGGGCTTATAACACCGGCGTTAATTGCATATATCCTGATCCCGCTCTGCAGGGCCAACCCGGCAGCAGTTGAGGGGCCAACCTCTCCGGTATTATTCTCACCATCGGTCACAAGAATGACAGCCTTATTTGACGATTCCGAAGCCTTAAGCCTGTTGACGGCGATAAGAATTGCAGTCCCTATGGCTGTCCCTTCATCCTGTATCACAGCTGGCGTAAGGCGGTCGAGCAACATTGCAAGGACATCATGATCAATCGTCAGCGGACACTGTGTATATCCCTTTCCGCGAAACACCACGAGCCCGATCCTGTCGTTCGAACGATGCAGTACAAAGTTGCGGGCAACTTCCTTTGCAGCATCAAGACGGCTTTCACCGGCAAAATCCTTCTGCAGCATTGAGTCTGAAATATCGAGCACAAGCATGACATCGATACCCTTTGCTTCGGCTTCTGTCTGACGGTACAGGAGATGGGGACTGGTAAGGGCGATAACGGAGAGGAAAAGAGCACTCCAGCGCAGCCATTGAGGCAGTAACCGCAAGATGCGGCCAGATCCAAATCCCAAGTCACGCAGGGACTCAAGACCGGGAAAGAGCATAGCCAGCCCTTTACCACGCCGTTCATGCCTCTCTTTGAACCACGCTGCCAGAAGAAGCACAGGCAGAAGGAGCAGCCACCAAGGCTCCGCAAGCTCAAGGCTGGGTATACGAGCGAACCACTCCTGCATAGGCGAAATATTTTACCTCAAAGATGCAAAATCCCCGGTTAAATTCCCTCTAAACCATTGAACTCCAAACTCTAAAGAGTCCGGAGCTTTTCAGACTCCATTCCCTTCACTGGACATTACTTATCAATAAACTGTCATGTTCTCATTTTTTTCAATAGCTGCACTCAATTGGATTTGAATGGTATGTTGAAAAAAATTTCCGGTTATCATTTTTGTACGCAAGAATATTAGATAGAAATCGTCCGTAATAAATGGGTGGGGAAAGCCTCATTGAAACCCATTCAATACTCTACCAGTCTTGATATAACCGAAGAAATGTTACGATGAGTGTGCCTGCTGTTAAAAAAACACCACGGAAGGTGTTCATGAAATTACATCGATGGACGGGATTATTGCTCCTTGCTTTCCTTTTTATAGCTGGATTTACCGGTGCGGCTATCTCCTTTCGCGGTGAATTGGAGCGAATGATCAATCCCCATCTTTTTGTGGTTGAGCCATGCTCCAAGTCGCGCCCTTATGCTGAAATTATAACAACTGTTGAATCGCGATTTCCTGATGCATTTGCAGGCATGTTGAGGCTGCCGAAAAAGAGTGATGATGCTTTAGTGGTGTCGTTACGAGCAAAGCAGGATGCACCCGGCAGGCAAAAGCCACAAACAGGATTGGAAAACTCAATAAGGTTTGATCAGGTGATGGTAAATCCTTATTCCGGCGAGATACTTGGGCAGCGCAATACAACACAGTTTGTCCTGTCGCGAACGAATCTGCTGCCAGTGTTAAGCCGCCTTCATTATTCACTGTTTCTCGGAAAATCAGGCATCCTTGTTATGGGATGGTGTGCGGTTGTATGGCTGGTTACCTTGTTTTTCGGCCTTACCTTAAGTTGGCCTGCAAAGAGCCATAGAGTGGCATCATGGCTTTCGGTGCTGAAGTTGCGGTTGAAAGAGGGAAATTATAAAATCAACTATGACCTTCACCAGTTTGCATCTGTTTTGATTTTTCCAATAATGGTGGTAGTTTCTTTTTCAGCAGTTTATTTAAATCTGCCTGAGGCCGTAACGCCGATCACAAATATCGTGGCACCGGTAACTCCGATTCCTCACATCAAGTCAAAAAGCCCGCTTCAAGTAACGGGTATCGGCTGCAGTGTGGATGATGCCATCAGGGTTATACAAAGCACTTTTCCAAAAACATTGGTATACTCGGTGAATCGGGATATGAAGAATGGCGTTTATACCATTCGATTTCTTTTGCCCGGCGATATTTCGCCAAATGGAAACAACTATGCTTACATCTCTATGGCGACCGGAGAGGTCGAACACTTGAGATTAGCTGAAACCGGCAGCGCGGGAGACCGGTTTATCAATTGGATGCGGCCGTTGCATAGCGGAAAAGCTTTTGGGCTTTTTGGTCAACTCGCTGTGTTTCTGGGAGCCATTTTTTTGTGTGTCATTTGCGTAACAGGTCTGAATGTTTATATAGGAAAAATCAGCCGTCGCCTGACGGTGGAAAAGGTCTGAACATCAATAAACTAAACAAACGAAGCCCTATGAAAAAGAATTTTATTGCCGGTTGTATCGTATCTCTTGCAATGACAGCCCTCTTTGGAAGCGTCGCAATTGCCGAAGATAATCAAGCTGCTGATACCAAGCAGGTTGTTACCACTGAAGTAAAAGCTGAGGCAGCTCCCGCACCTGAAAAAACTGATTCAAAAACTGATGAGTGCTGTATAATGGGTGAACTGAAACCCTTATAAGAACAAAGCCAAAGCTGCCGCGAAACATGCTGAATGAGCATTTCGCGGCAAGCGGGCACATTTTAATACCCAAAAACCTCTTTGAGCGACAACTCCCTGACCGTTCCATATTTCCTCAGGGTTTCCATATCGAGATTGCCGGATTTGCCAAGAACCAGCATAACCTGTTTTTTATCGTGAAAATGTTTTGTGTGAAATTGATCGATATCTGACAGACTCATTGATGGAACGTCACGGCATATATCTTTTCTGATGTCGTAGCGGTGTCCGAGTCTGAGAGCATCTTCATAATTCAACAGGATTTCGGTTTTTGTTAACCGATTAGTGGATTTTCCCTGAAGAGTACCGTTTTTCGCTGAAGCAAAAAGTTTTGTTGATTTCGGCAAATTGGTCATCAGCTTTCTCATTCCTTCGAGCGCTTCGGGAAGTTTGTCTGACTGGGTACCGATATAACTGAAAATATAGTTTGACTTTCCTTTTTGCTTCGAAACACTGTATCCGGAAAAAACTGCATAGGCAAGAGCTTTTGCTTCTCGCAGTTCCTGAAACACAACGGAAGACATCCCTCCACCGTAATATTCGTTGAAAAGAGTGACAATCGGAACCAATGAAGGGTCATACAATGCATCCTTCGTTAACATGATCACTTCCGCCTGCGTCATATCGTAGTCTACAACGTAGACAAGATTATCCGGCTGTTCAAGTTCAATAAAAGGATCAGACGCCGGTGGATTTTTGAACGACAGGGGATAATGACGCACAGTATGCAGATCACTGAGCACCTCTGCAGAGGAGGCCGGTCCGCAATAGAGTACCCGATGGCGATATTGCAAAAGGTTACGTACATCATCCAGCAGTTCTTGAGAGGTCACTTTTTCAAGCTCCTCACTGCTGAGCACGTTGGTGAATGGTGAGATCGGCCCATATTTGCCGTAATTAATCAGGCCATCGAAAAGAATCTTGTTTTTCGACAGTTTGGCATCGGCCCTCTCCTTCATGACGCCTGCCTTGAGTTTTGAGAGGGTTTCTTCATTGGGCTTTGCGTCGACAAGAAGATTTTCAAGCAACCGTATCGCTGCCGGCGCGTTTTTTCCGAGTCCGGTAAGTTCCAAAGAAACATGATGTTCAGAGGTGGAAGCAGAAAAGCTGGCCCCAATTTTATAGAGCTCCCTTCTGAACTCGGCATGAGTCATGGTCGATGTTCCAAGATAGAAGAGGTAATTCAGCGCAAGATCGAGTTTTCTATTGTTGTTTTTTCCAATATCAAACACATAGGAGAGCGAAAAAAGATCGTCTTCCCGATTTTGCACATAGTGCAGCTTTATCGATGGGTTTACATCTAAAAAGGTGATGGCCTTTTTGTAGTCCACAAAGGCCGGCTCGAGTTTGTTTGATTTCAGGGCCAGGACTTTTTCTGCAAAGGGTGAGGTGACATCCCTGTTTACCTTCAGGGGCGTAATGGGAGGCTTCTGGATTTTCGCTTCGCTTACAGACTTGCCGTTTTCCTTGTAAACAGCTACATAATTTGAGCCATAGTGCTTCCGGGCAAAAGCCACAAGGTCATTTTTTGTGATTTTCTGAAGACGTTCAAACTGGCTGACATGCTGCGACCACTGCATACCTGAAGTATATGCACTAACATACGAAGCGACGCGACCATGATTGAGTTCATAGAGTTTGAGCTGTTCGATTTTCATATCATTGATGGCTGCGTCCATCAGCCAATCAGGAAAGTTCCCCTCCTTGAGACGTTCAATCTGTTCAAACAAGAGCTTTCTGACCTGCTCCAGGCTTTGGCCTTTCCTTGGCTTTGCGGAGAGGAGATGGAGCGAGTAATCATTCATCAAGACCAGGCTTGAGCTTCCATCAAGCACTTTCTGCTGCTGATTAAGATTGAGGTCAATCAGTCCTGCTGCATTGTTGTATAAAACCTTATCGATAAGCGTCAGATAATCGGTATCGGAACTGTTGATTCCGTTAAAGCGATATCCAATGACAATCTCTTCGGCTTCCGGCCCCTTAATTTTGATAACCGATGATTTTGTGATCGGTTCTTCCACTGCCGGAGTAAAAACGGGGATTGCTTTTGGCTTGAGGTGTGAAAATTTTTGATCGATCAGTTTTATGGTGACATCCGGATCAAAGTCACCGGCAATACACAGTGCCATATTGTTAGGGACATACCAGGCGCGATAATAGTCGATGACATTTTTTATCGATGGGTTTTTCAGATGCTCCGCCTTGCCGATAGTCGTCTGGGTGCCGTATGTATGTTTTTTGAAAAGTCCGGCAAAGAGGGTTTCAGATATTTTGTTCTGGTCACTGTCCATGTTCCTGTTTTTCTCCTCATAAACTGTTTCAAGTTCAGTATGAAAGAGTCGCATGACAGGATTACGGAAGCGTTCTGCTTCGATGGTCAACCATTGTTCGAGCTTGTTTGAGGGAATATCATTTAAGAAAACAGTCTCTTCTTTCCATGTATATGCATTGGTTCCCTGGGCTCCGATCGAGTTCATCAGCTTGTCGTACTCATTGGGGACTGTCAATCGTGCCGCAACATTGGAAATACTGTCAATATCCTTGTAGATCGCAGCTCGCTGGTGGATATCTGAGGTCAAACGGTACTTTTCATAGAGCGCTGTAATCTTGTCGAGCTCGATACGCTCCTTTTCATAGTCAAGAGCTCCTAACGAATCGGTGCCCTTGAAAAGCATATGTTCCAGATAGTGGGCAAGGCCGGTTGTCTCCGGGGGGTCATTTTTACTTCCAGCGCGGACGGCAATCGACGTATAGATTCTTGGCTTGTCTTTATATGGACTCATGTAGACCGTCAGCCCATTGTTGAGAGTGTAGATTCTTGTATGGAGGGAGTCACCAGGAACAGAGCTGTATGGATAGGCATTACCACCGTTCTTTATGGAGGTGCAGGATATCAACTGTAAAAAAAATATCCCGATCATAAGCATCGTGACAGGAGTGTTGCGGCATACTGAAAACCTGTTCCTCATAGAAAGAGAAATGTAAAGCGTCTGATTGATAAAAAATTAGGCCTGACCAGCTGATTCGTTTTGCCAATATAGGTGATTCTCTTCTGCAAAGTGGATGAGTTTATTCATCGGGGGAGTGTGGAATGCGTGCGGAACGGATAACTTCTTCGGCCTTGCGGAGTGACTGGAGGGACTCCTCGGCATCCGGACGACTATCGGCAAATTTAACCAGATCGGCCTGTGCGAGAAGATTCATAATGCTTTCAAAACCTGCGACACCAAGCTTTTTCAGATCGCGTTCAATCTCCTGTGTCACAGCTTCAAGCGCCCGGATGCGGTAATGCTTTTCAAGGAAAGTTCGCATGATGTTGCTAAGCTCTTCGTAGCATTCTGGCGGTGGCATTCCGGCTGAAAGCCTCGAACCAAGTTTGCGAAGCTTTCGCTGGGCAACCTGACCGGGATCAACCTTTTCAGCACTCGTGCGCACTGTGCGCTTGATGAGAAAAAGCACGAGCAGCACAACACCGGCAATACCAAACACCCCAAGAACAACCGGCAAGAGCAGCAAAAGGGAAATCATTGGCTTTACAGGCGGCTTTATAGGCCTGAGTTCTCTCATGGTTGAGTCAGTAAGCGCCCTGACAAATACGGCACTCGATGGCCTGTAGGGCTCACGGGTTAAGAGCTTGCCCTGGTTATTGCGAAGCACCACAGTAAACCGGGGAACAGGTTGCCGTCCAATGGTAAAAACTGCAAGCTCAAAATCACAACGCTCCTGACGGGTACCCGGGGATACAACTGCGGATGACTGTCGGCGATTGATCAACTCAAATGGCTGCACCGACAGACTGTCTATACCTTCAAGCGAGACAACATCGTTTGCCGAATGGCGGACTCCAATGGTACAATGGATACGATCACCGACAAGAACTGTGTCGGGTGTAACCGCCACCGTTACACCGGAAACAGCTCCCAATGCCCTCGAAGAAAAGAGGGAGCACGTCATAATCGGAAGCGCAGCAAGCAGCCATAAAAGCAGCCACTTGAGCGAACCGGAGCTATACCCCTCACACCTTCCGTTCACGATACCGGAAAAAAGAGTTGAGGTCGCCGATAAAAGATCGGTCAGTATCAAGAAAGATGGTGTCGATACGCATCCGACGGAGACGCTGCCGAAGCTCTTCATGGAGCCTTGACTGCTCCTGGCGATAGCGGGCAATTTCACGGCGACTGGCTGCATCAACCGTTATACGTAACCCGGTTTCGGGTTCTTCAAGGTCAAGAAGGGCGCTGAGAGGAAGCGCTTTGTCGAGTGGATCGCTGATGTGAACCAGTATAAAGTCGTGGCGGGCATTGAGCTGCTTCATACCTTTTTCATAGTCACTGGCTACCAGATCAGTTATAAGAAAAATGATTGATTGCCTCCGAAGCGTATAGCGGATAAAGGAGAGGGCCGGATTGATATCGGTGTTGCGGTTTTGCGGCTTAAAGCGGAAGAGCTCTTCAAGAATAACCAGAACATGATCCCGGCCTTTTCGGGGCGCAATAAAGATTTCAACCTGATCGGTAAAGATAAGAAGCCCTACCTTGTCATTATTCTGGATGGCACTGAAGGCGAGCACTGCGCTTACTTCGAGGGCAAGCTCCTTTTTGCGGCGCTCCTGGCTCCCGAACAGCATCGAATCTGATCCGTCAACAACAAGCAGCAGAGTCCGTTCGCGCTCTTCGGTAAAAAGCTTGACATACAATTCATACTTGCGGGCAGAGGTATTCCAGTCAATTGAACGGACATCGTCGCCATACTGGTACTCCCTGACATTGCTGAACTCAATCCCTTTTCCTTTGAACGAAGAGTGGTATTCGCCACTGAATTGCTCACTGGCCATGCGCTTGGATCGAATTTCAACTCGCCTTATAATTTTCTGAAGCTCTTTCAGATGATCGTCATTCCTTTCCATTATTGACTCCACTCATTGTTCAGCCATCAGCCGGGAACTTGTGCAGAGGTTAAGGTACCTGCACGTGCTGAAGAATCTGGCGGATAATATCGTCAGGCTTTATGTTGTCAGCCTCAGCTTCGTACCCCGGCCTTATACGGTGCCGGAGGGTATCGTATGCGATTGCCTTTACATCCTCAGGTGTTATGTAAGCCCGGTGCTGCAAAAAGGCATGGGCTTTGGATGCAAGCAGAAGAAAAATTGAGGCCCTTGGAGAGGCTCCAAACTCGATCATCGTTTCAAGAGAGGCAATGCCGTACTGCGCAGGCTTTCTGCTTGCGACAACGAGATCGACAATGTAGCGCTGCACGCGCGGATCGACATAAATAAGATCAATCAACGCTCTTGCCCGGGCAATGTCGTCAGGCTGCACAACCGGTATGATTGGAGCTGCAGCAGCATTTGTAGCAGATTGCAGCATGATTTCAAGCTCCTCGTCGTACGATGGATAATCGACGAGAACCTTCATCATAAAACGGTCCACCTGGGCTTCAGGCAAAACATAGGTTCCTTCATGCTCAATGGGATTCTGGGTGGCCAGCACCAGAAAGGGTTCTTCGAGGGGAAAGGTCTGGGTACCGATGGTGACCTGACGCTCCTGCATGGCTTCAAGCAGCGCAGACTGAACCTTTGCCGGTGAACGGTTGATTTCATCGGCAAGGATGACATTGGCAAAAACAGGTCCTTTACGGGGATAGAACTCCAGGTCTTTGGGATTGTAGATCATTGTACCGATGAGGTCGGCAGGAAGCATATCGGGGGTAAACTGTATGCGCTGGAACTTCAGGTTCATAGCTGCAGCAAAGGTCCGGATAATGAGTGTTTTAGCAAGTCCGGGGACACCCTCCAGCAGTATGTGGCCGTTAACCAGCATAGCAATAAAGATCCGCCTGATCACATCATGCTGCCCTATAACCCTGCGCGAAAGCTGTGCCTCCGCTTTTTCAATAAAACGGGAGGCCTCCGTTATCCGCGTTCCAAGTTCTTCCAGTTCGACTGCATGCTGCATTGCGCCTCCTCTCTCTTGTGCTTGTTAACGTAACGCCTTTTCCGACTATCGGCTTGCTGAACACTTTCTACAGCTTTTTGTACAGACCATTAAAGCCGTAAACCAGCATAATAAGACCACCGATGACAGCCGACCATGAATAGATATCGGGGAGAACAAGAATACTGTTAAGAATACCGAAGTCGGGAGCAAGAAGAAGAATCAAGTCGGCGCCCGCGAGAATCACAAAAACATGAAAAACGCTTACCTTGACGTTCGGTTTGCTATTATTGCCCGGTTTGTTAGCTTTGCCCATAGCTCTTTATAAAAAATTATTCCATGATTATTTTAGGCATAGAAACCAGCTGTGACGAAACATCTGCGGCCATAGTTCGTGACGGCAGGGTAGAATCCAATATTGTCAGTTCACAGCGCTGTCATTCCGCCTTTGGTGGAGTGGTGCCGGAACTGGCTTCAAGAGAACATGAACGACTTATCGTTTCAATTACAGATTCTGCCGTAACTGAAGCCAATATAACAAAAAATGAACTTGATGTCATAGCCGCCACTGCAGGGCCGGGTCTTATCGGCGCCGTCATGGTAGGGCTTTGCTTTGCTCAGGGCCTGGCCTATGCACTTGGAAAGCCTTTTGTACCAGTCAATCATATCGAGGCGCATATATTCTCCCCTTTTATCAATGAGAGCGACGCTCATCACGCCCCTCGGGGATCATTTGTCTCTCTGACGGTTTCAGGAGGACATACGCTGCTGTCGGTTGTAACGCAGGACCTTACCTATGAAGTTATCGGGCGGACACTTGATGATGCAGCGGGGGAGGCGTTCGACAAAACAGGAAAGATGCTCGGTCTCGACTATCCGGCTGGCCCGGTAATTGACAAGCTCGCAGAGAAAGGAGATCCTCTTTTTCACAAGTTTCCCCGCGCGCTTACATCACAATCCCAAACCAGCAAAAGCTACCAGGGAAATTTTGATTTCAGCTTTTCCGGGCTCAAAACATCGGTACTTACCTGGCTGCAGAAGCAAACTCCAGAGTATATTGAGCTCCATCTCGCAGATATTGCCGCATCGATCCAATGGGCAATCGTCAGCGTGCTGGTTGAAAAAACCATATTGGCAGCCAGAAACCGCGGCATAAAAAGCGTTTCAATTGCTGGAGGAGTCAGCGCAAACTCGGGACTCAGAAAAGCCATGAAAGAGGCGTGCGATAAGGAGGGTATCACCCTGCATATCCCCGGCATCGTTTACTCAACTGATAATGCGGCCATGATTGCCACTCTTGCCGGTGTAAAACTCTCTCGAGGGATGACGGCAAAGCGCTCTTATAACATAGCGCCTTACGCGAGCTTTGCTGCCGGATCGAGGAAGGCAGGATTGAAATAGTTCTATAAATACATTACATTGTTGATCATCAAAAAACGATCTTGGATTTTATATAATATCATAACGCTACCATGCACAATCATATACTCTCTCTGTTCCTTTTTGCATCTCCCGCAGGCGGCCAGACGCCGAACCAGTTCATTCAGCTTGTCCCTCTTGTCCTTATCTTCATTGTCTTTTACTTCTTTATGATCCGCCCGCAGCAGAAGAAACAGAAGGATAGAGAAAAAGTACTCGACAGCCTAAAAAGAGGTGACAAAATTGTTACCATAGGCGGTGTTCACGGTACTGTTGCCGGAATTGATCCAGACAAAAAAACCGTGCTTGTTCAGGTATCCGATACCACAAAAATCAAATTTGACCGCACCGCTATTGCCAATATCGACAAACAGGAATCGGGCGATAAACTCACGACCAAGGAGTGACAAGTATAATGCAGCCAAGACCAGCAAAGTTGGTATTAGAAAACGGATCAGTCTATAACGGGACTGCATTCGGCCATATTGGAGAAGCAACAGGCGAAGTTGTATTTAATACTTCGCTCACAGGATATCAGGAAATTCTTACTGACCCGTCGTATGCTGGTCAGATGGTGTTGATGACCTATCCGCTGATTGGAAATTATGGCATCAATCCTTCCGATAATGAATCATCAAAGATATGGGCTTCGGCCTTTATAGTGCGTGAAGTGTCGCGAATCTACAGCAACTATGAAGCGACACGAACTCTTGACTCATGCCTCAAGGAGGCAGGCGTCATGGGACTGGCCGGTATCGATACCCGTAAGCTTGTGCGTGAGATCCGTGAAAAAGGTGCCATGAGAGGCATTATTTCTGCGGTTGATACGAGTGATGAAAGCCTGAAGACGAAAGCTCTTGCTATCCCTGAAATGAGTGGCAGCGATCTGGTAAAAACTGTGACAGTCAGTGAAAACTATACCCTTGAAAATGCAAATGCCCGCTTCCACGTTGCGGCGTTTGATTACGGCATCAAAACCAATATTTTGCGAATGCTGCAGGATGCAGGATGCAAGGTTACTGTATTGAAGGCTGGAACAACAGCCGAAGAGGTCATAACGCTTAATCCTGACGGTGTCTTTCTGTCGAACGGCCCTGGCGATCCGTCAGCTGTCGGGTATGCAATCGAGACCATCAAAAAACTTGCCGAGTATAACCGCACAACAAGAAAACTTCCGATTTTCGGTATCTGCCTTGGCCATCAGCTGCTTTCGCTGGCTTTTGGGGCTGAAACCTACAAGCTGAAATTCGGCCACCACGGAAGCAACCATCCGGTAAAAAACCTTACCACAAAGCAGATAGAAATAACATCCCAGAACCACGGCTTTGCTGTTACAATGGAGTCGCTGCCTGAAATACTGGAAATGACCCACCTGAATCTTTACGATAATACCGTCGAAGGTGTCAGACACCGGGAGCTGCCTTGTTTTTCAGTACAGTACCATCCTGAAGCAGCGCCGGGACCGCACGACTCGCACTATCTGTTTGAACAGTTCACCGCGCTCATGGACAAGGCAAAAAACTAATATCATAGAATCTCTTTAATTCCATTCAAACCACTTTCTGAAGAGATGAAAAAAAGATTATTCACACCAGGGCCAACCCCTGTGCCAGAAAATGTCATGCTTCGCATGGCTGCTCCGATTATCCACCACAGGAACCCCGAGTTCATGGAGATTTTGACCAGGGTTCATGAGGATCTCAAGTATCTCTTCAGAACCACTCAGCCGGTTGTTGTGCTCAGCTGTTCTGGAACCGGCGGTATGGAAGCTTCTATTTCAAGCATCTTCAATCGAGGCGATAAGGTCATAACCGTAAACGCCGGCAAGTTCGGTGAACGCTGGGGAGAGCTTGTCAGGATCTTCACCGGCAACTGTGTCGAGGAAAAAGTTGCCTGGGGTAGTGCCATTCAGCCTGAGCGATTGTTGGAACTGCTCAAAGAACACCCGGATGCCAAGGGTGTCTGCCTTACCCATTCGGAAACATCAACCGGCACCGCTGCTGATATCCAGACTCTCAGTGCTCTCGTTCGCGAACACTCTGAGGCTCTTATCCTTGTTGACGGCATTACTGCGGTCGGGGCTCACGAGTTCCATTTTGATGACTGGGGCGTTGATATCTGCATTACCGGTTCCCAGAAAGGACTGATGATGCCTCCAGGCCTTGCACTTGTTGCCATTTCTGAAAGAGCACAGGATATCATTAATGGCCAGAGTGGTAAAACCCAGTACTACCTGAGCCTTAAAAAGGCTCTGAAAGCCCATGCCGGTGACGATACTCCCTTTACTCCGGCAGTTACACTGGTTATCGGTCTTGACGAAGCCCTGCAAATGATCAAGGCAGAAGGCATTGAAACTATCTGGAAACGCCATGAAAGCCTGGCAAGTGCCTGCCGCCAGGGTTGTAATGCTCTTGGTATGAAGCTGTTCAGCAACTCCCCTTCATTTGCTGTTACTCCGGTCTGGCTCCCCGAAGGTGTGAAATGGTCAGCTTTCAATAAAGCACTGAAGATCAACAACGGCATCACCGTTGCTGCTGGCCAGGATGAGTATAAAGACAAGATATTCCGTATTGCTCATCTCGGGTACTATGATGAACTTGACATGCTGACGGTTATCGGAGGCCTGGAAAGGGCTTTGAAAGAGATCAACTATGATTTTGAAATCGGAGTCGGAGTCAGCGCCGTACAGAAAGCATTTCTTGGAAACTGAACAGGAAACTTTTTCATGAAACAGCCGCCCTCCGGGGCGGTTTTTTTATAGGTTTCTCTCTTTATAAAAAGCGCTCTCATTATGATCAGATTGCCTGCAATCCTGCTTATTGTGACCTTAGTCTCTTCCATGCAGGAAATGCTGCAGGACTACCGACTGCAGTTGCGCGCCAATTCCCTCTATGAAAAACGAGACTATCGCAATGCAGAAAATACGTTGCGACAACTTTTGAGCACTATCCCTGAAGGAAGAAAAAAAACAGCAACCACCTTCAATCTTGCCTGTACCCTTTATATGCAAGGCAAATATGCTGAAGCTTCGGCCATGTTTGCACACAAACCGCAAACGGCAGGCAAGGATCATGATATAGAGTTACAATCACTCTTCAACGAAAGCAACTCACTTGCCATGAGCGCTATCGGAACCACTGCGAAGTCAAGCAAAACAGTGTTGTTCCACCGTTCACTCGATTGCCTGAAATCAGTTCTCCTGAACAACCCGAATAATGGTGATGCAAAAATCAATTACGAAATTGTGCGACGTTACCTTCAGGAGCTTGATACTCCTCAACACTCTTCGTCATCAAGCACCGGCAATAAGAGTAAAACTCAGCCAAAATCATGCATCAGTCAGGATATGGCGCAACGGCTGCTTGAACATACACAGCAGGATGAATCATCACTGATGCGCCAACTTCCCCGAAACAAATCGACAGCGGCAAAAAACGGCAGCAACAACATGGACTGGTAGAGAATGCATGCAACAAAAAAAGTCCTGCTGGTTTTTCTGCCTTCGGAAAGCGGTGTGGACGGCGCACGATCACTCTACAGCGAAAAGAATAATAACACCTTGTTTTCATGGTTCAACCGTTCGCTGAGAAACGTCATCAAGCAAAGCCAGTTCGCTATTCCTCCGCTCTCACTCATGATTCTCAGTTCTATTGAGGTGCAGGGAGTTGAGCAGTCGATCTGTGACATGCGGTTTGAAGAGTTTCCCTTTAATGAAACTTGGGATCTGGTGGGCATCAGCGTACAGACCGGAATGGCCAAAAAGGCCTTTGCTCTTGCCGATGCCCTCCGTTCGAAAGGAATCAGTGTAGTACTTGGAGGTGCCCATGTCACTCTTTTTGCAGAATCGTGCAGACCGCATGCTGATGTTCTGGTACTGGGCGAGGCTGACGACCTTTGGAAAGAGCTCCTCACCGATCTTACTCAAGGCTCGCTCAAGCCACATTACCAATCCGATACGTTTCCTGATCTGGCGCTCTCAAGACCAGTCATGAAAACGTCACTGATCAACAATCGCTACTTTACCACCAACCTTATCCAGACAGGACGCGGGTGTCAGCATAGCTGCGATTTCTGTAATGTGCATGTGCTCAATGGCCATACCCTGCGAAGAAGAACTATCGACGACATTGTCGCTGAAGTCGCCCGGTTCAAAAAGGATGACGGCAGAATATTCTTTTTTATCGACGACACTATAAACGCAGATCCGATCTACGCTTATGAACTGTTCCGGCAGCTCACTCCCCTGAAAATCCGATGGTTCGGCCAGGCCACCACAACTCTTGGGCAGCAGCATGAACTGCTGGAAACTTTTGCCAGTTCCGGATGCCAGGCCTTGCTGGTAGGCATAGAAAGCATAGAAACAATCAGCCGTAACGCTCACAAAAAAAACCAGAACAAAGCAGGGGAACTTTCTAGAGCCATTAAAACCATTAGAAATGCCGGTATAAGCCTTTACGGAAGTTTTATATACGGTCTTGACGGTGATACGCTCGATACCCCTGCTGCAATTCTTGATTTTATCAGTGATACCCGGCTTGATGTTCCTGGAATCAACATCCTTCGACCTATTCCCGGCACAAGGGTATTCGAACGGCTTAGGGAAGAAGGCCGGTTGCTTTTTGACCCCCTCGACATTACTGCATACCGTTACACTTTCGGTCAGGAAATGCTCTACACCCCAAAAAATATTCCGCTTGATGCCTTTATCGAGAGTTATTCAACTCTTACCAGAGAGATATTCTCCATAAAAAATTCATTAGGAAGAGGGATGGATGCTCCCAGTGCTAAAGCTGCCGTCCTGCTGTTTAATCTTTTTTACACCCACCTCTACAGCCTCTCCCGCCATGACTTAAAGCAACAGCTGGAAAAAGATGCCCATTGAAAAAACCATTTTGCCATACGCTGAATAATTTTTAAACTGTAGGTTATAAATTTTCATACTATACCCGCTACTCCAACTAAACCAGTATTAAGCATATGAACATGAAACCTTTCCTGCCTTGTTTGACCTTAAGCCTTGTTTTCCTCGGCGCATGCGGTCTTGAAAAACCTCCTGCCAGCCTTAAGTTCCCTGATGAAAAGAAAGAAGCTGCCGCCCCAGCCGCGCCCGCTGCACCTGCAGCTGCACCAGTTGCGGAAAAAGCTCCGGCAGACCCGAAACTTGCTGCAGGGAAAGCTGTGTATGATACAAACTGTGCTGCCTGTCACGAAGCCGGCATGATGGGAGCGCCAAAACCTGGCGATAAGGCTGCATGGAGTGCACGTATCCCTCAGGGAGTAGAGACAATGGCTAAAAAATCAATCACAGGGTTCCAAGGCAAGGTCGGCGCTATGCCTCCAAGGGGCGGCAATGCGACTCTAACCGACGAAGCTGTAACCAATGCTGTTGCCTTTATGGTCGACAAGTCGAAATAACCGGAACAGAACTTTGCTATTGACATACACACAACACCCGTTTCCACAAACCCACAACCATTATAAGGGAGGATTTTCCATGTCTCGTTTTCTGTCAGCTGCACTGTGTGCACTCTTTGTTTGTTCAATGACCTCTATCGATGCCAAGGCTGATGCCAAAGCTGGTAAAGCTATTTATGACACCAACTGCGCAGCCTGCCACAAAGATGGCGTTATGGGTGCACCGAAATTAGGTGACAAGGCTGCATGGGCACCACGCATCAAACAGGGTATTGCTGTATTGAACAACAATTCCATCAAAGGATTCAAGGGTAAAGTAGGAATGATGATGGCAAAAGGTGGTCATCCGAATCTCACTGATGCACAGGTTGTCGATGCAGTAGCCTATATCGTTCATACGAGCAAGTAAGATTATTTGCTTATAAGGCGGAAAGGCGGGAAGATCTCCCGCCTTTTTGTTTTTCTGCCAAAAATCAGCCCATAACCGCATGATGATGCTTCAAACAGAACACCTTGGCTATGCTGCCGGAATCATTACGACGCTGGCATTTTTGCCTCAGGCTGTAAGGATTTTCAGAACTAGGCAAACCCGTGATATCAGTCTGCTTTGGGCTTTTGCGATGAATCTCGGGATTATTCTCTGGCTTCTATACGGTATTGTAAAAAACGATTTGCCTATCATTACCGCCAACAGTATCACTCTTGTTCTGCTCCTCTCCATTCTATACTGCAAAGTGCGCTTCAAATAGAGAGTGCAAACAAACCCCGCAGGTGATGGTAAATCAGCGGAAAAAACGTAAATACCAGAACAGGCTACTCATTTTAATAATACAGTATTCAATGAATCAACTTCATATCGGCTTTGTTGGAACAGGAAGAATTGCCCGAGCTCTTATTGCGGGACTTAGCGGGAAAAAAAATACAGTCATTTCTGGCTTTGACAAGGAAGCCTCGGCTCTCGCTTCCGTTGCTGCCGAATACCCCGTTCATCCCTGCCTCTCTATTGAAGCTATTGCACATACGTCACAGGTCATTATCCTTGCCGTCAAACCCTACCAGATTGCAGAGGTGCTTGCGGAACTGAAACCCGCTCTCAGTGCTGATCACCTGCTGATAAGCGTAGCAGCGGGAATTTCCTCAGAGTTTATCATACAAAACTCAATAGATACCCTTAAAGTTATCAGGGTAATGCCCAATACTCCAGCATTCGTTGGCGAAGGAATGACCTCTGTCAGCAAAGGAAAGATGGCTTCTGACGATGATGTAGCTCTTGCATGTGACCTGTTCAGCTCGATCGGTCGGGTAGCCATTCTCAATGAATCACAGATGGACGCTGCTACGGCACTCTCCGGCAGCGGACCGGCCTATATGTTCCATATTCTTGACGCTCTTGCCGAAGGAGGAGTGCAGTGCGGCCTTACCCACGAGGAAGCTCTCCTTTTAGGCGCTCAGACCATGCTTGGAGCAGCAAAAATGGTGCTCTCCGGAGGGAAAAGCCCGGAAGTACTCAAACGGGAAGTCACAACACCGGGTGGAACTACAGAAGCCGGCCTGAAGGTTCTTGATGAAAAAAATATTCGGCAGATTCTGGTTGAAACAGTTGCTGCTGCTGCGGCACGATCCATGGAACTCATGAAATAAGCACTATGAGAAAAGGCGTTGTTCGTACCCTGTACAGAGCTCTATGCATGCTCGTGATAGGATTTACTTCTATTCCGGTAATCGCCAGAGCAGAAGTAAATCAGTCGAACAAACTCTTTATTGCCTCCACGGTAAACAATAGCCTGCCTTATATAGGTCAGGAAATACTCCTGACCTATACGCTCTATTTTAAAGAGGTTGCACCGAAAATATCCCAAGAAACGGTCCCGTTGCTCAAGGGTGTATGGACAAAGGAAACCGTTCCTGAGCGCTTCATTAAAAGCTCACCGACATCAGTTCATGGTGAACTGTTCAGATATGCTGTTGTCAAGCAGTTTAAGCTTGTGCCTCTTCAAAGTGGTAAAATCACTGTTTCAGGATATAGCATTTTATGTAATCTGCCGCAGGATCAGGGTGCTGCAGGCTTTCAGGAGAGACCTGAAACCCATGTACGGGTTACAGCACCTGACGTTGTTATCTCTGTTCGTACCCTTCCTGAACCGGTTCCTGCAGGATTCGCCGGTGCTGTCGGCACCTTTACGCAGGAGTTTGTTGCAGATAAGCTGAAGCTCAAAGCCGGCGAGCCGGTATCACTAAAGCTTCTGCTCACGGGAACAGGAAGCCTGCTTACCCTTAAACTACCGGATATTCACCTTCCTGAAAGCTTTCGACAGAATCCACCCGAAATAAACACATCGTTACAAGCAAATTCAGGCCCTACGACCGGAACCATAACAGCAACAATTACTGCTTGGCCGCAATCAGCAGGTGAATACGAGATTGCGCCACTACGCACGATTACCTTCAATCCCGACACAAAGCAATACAACACCCTTTTTGCAAACCCAATCTCCATAACAGTAGCCCCCGCATCAGAAGGAAAAACAAATACAGCAACGCCTCGCAGCTCTGTTCCAGAAATACACACTTTTATGTCACCACTGCTCATAGTAACCGCCGTTGCATTGCTTTTTTTGATGACACGTGCAACCACAATACTTTTAAGAAGAAAACAGATGAACCCGGAAAAGGGAAAAGCTCTGACCAGTAGTGATACAACTGCCGAAAACCTTAAGCAAGAACTTTTTTTGCTGCTGGAAAAAGCAGGGATAAAAAGTCCAGGAGGACTGACAAGAGTGGAACTGAAAAATGCTCTGCAGGAGATAGGGCTCCCTGATGACGTTCAAGCAGAACTCCCAGCGGTTCTTGACTCACTTGACAGAATCCTCTACGGTCCGACAGGGAAAAAGGACACCCAAACTCCTGACTCGATTGCAGAGAGGGTAAACTCTCTCCGGCAGACATTGAGCGCCATTTACAGTGCCCGATAAGAAATAAGCAATAGACCCCCATATTACCCCCACCACTAAGTTGAAGGTTCCTGCTGCAAACCGAAAAGTGAAAGAGCAAGCTCTGGGTAATCGGTAATAATTCCGTCAGCACCACTATGCTTCATCGCCAGCATATCTTCCCTGCTGTTCACCGTCCAGGGTATCATCCGGATACTTTCGGCATGGAGATATTCTGCCATTTCACGATCAACGAGAGAGACATGGGGATTTACATATTGAGGCAGGAAGCCGAGCCTTTGCAAAAGCTGTTTCATATTTTTTGGATCTTCAATCAGCAACCCATAACAGAGTTTAGGGTTAAGCTTCCAAGCCTCGCGAACAACACGATAATCAAAAGACTGTATCCTGATGCGACCGGATAATCCCAAAGCATCAACCAGACAAAGAACAAGTTCAGCATACCGCTCCGGTGACGGATGAAGGATTCCATCCTTATCCGGCCATGATTTTATTTCAAGATTATAGATCATCCGGCCCTTCATCCCTACCGAAGCCATACAGGCATCAACTCTTGTGAACACTGTAGAAAGAAGAGGCTTGCAGGAGGCAATACGCTGCTGAAGGGGAAAGGATGGATGCGGCGAACCGCAATCATAGGCAGCGATATCACGATAAGCCATATCATAGATACATCGCTGCAGGTTTTCGGTGCTCAATGGATTTCCATAAGGATCAGAACAGTGGGGACCGGAAAGCCAAGGATCGTGAGACACAACAATTTGGTGATCTTTGGAAACCACAAGATCAAGCTCCACCACTCTGACACCAAGATCCGCAGCCTTGCAGAATGCCTGTATGGTATTTTCAGGAAAGAACGATCGTGCCCCCCGGTGTGCCTGTATTTCAAAAACCATACCACGGAAATAATAGGAACGATCAATGCCACTCTGCTGCTGGCTTTACACAATCGTTATTGAACAACAATCCAATGCTTGAAACCTTCAAAAATTTTGTCGAAAACACCTTGAGCCCTTGTGTCAGGAGAGGAAAGTTGCTGACCTTCGTATCCGACAATGGCAAAATAAATAGCCTTTTCGTAAAAATAGTTCAACTGGTGGGAAAATTCGATCGCCCGGTTCAAATCGATACCTTCGGTAACAATACCTTCATCAAGAAGGTAGCTCCAGAGAAGATCCCGTTCAAGCATGAACGAATAGACCATTTCACTGACTTTAAAACCTGATTTTGCCCCTTGAACTCCTATTTCACAGAACTGCTCTGCGATTTCACGATCTCGACCCTCTTGTCTGCCTATCCACTGGCCCAGTTTTCTGAACCGGTTATAGACAATATCATGTAGAGCTTCTTTTGAGAGGCTGGCGTATCCTGATGTGAGTGGATTATTGCGGACATTCTGTACCCATTGCAGAGAAAGGGATTCCGCATGGTCTTCAATAAGACAAATGAAGCGATTGATAAGCAGCATAGGACATAAGATGTAATGATAAAGTTACAACCTATGAAAGCTACGAATCTTCTTTGAAGAGTTCAACAGCTGAAATATTCCCGCACAATCCTGACCTCATAAAAAATTGAGGTTAAAGGATGCGGCGTGCTGATTCAGCAGGCTGCTTACGGGTTACGTTTGCCGGAAGTGGATCGATATACTTTGGAGGTTGTCTTTTTTTTCGGTTTTCTTTTTTGCTGCAGCTTGTTGCCGTCAGCACTTTTCGATGCAGAACGTGCACCTGTACCGCTTACGCTGAAAAACTCGGAAGGATTTTTGCTTCTTCCTTTGTTAAACCGATTTTTTCGATACTTTTTTTCAAGGTCTGCGTAAGGGCTGGGCGGCTCTGGCGAGGTATTGTAGTTATTAAAATTAGGCTCTTCAATGACCTCTTCTACATCATCCAAAACCACTTCGGGATGAACTTTATTAGGCAAGTTATTTCAATTTATGTTGAACAAATCTAGAGCACTATTTACTCACGATTTTTCTGAAGGGAATTTAATTTACTAATTTAGCTTAATAATGCAAGCTTTACTATTACCAAATAGTTACAAAATTCATGATTATGTTTTTGCATTGCTTGTTGTCAGTTTAAGTAGTAAATTTTGTTTATTTCATACAAAAAGGAGATTGCTATGGATATTCGCAGATTGATTCTCGCCGTTATTCTTCCACCCGCCGCAATTATGAACAAGGAAGCCGGAACGATTATGCTGACCGGGCTTCTAACTCTGCTTGGCTGGTTGCCGGGAGTCGTTTTTGCGCTTTTCCTGATATCGCAGGAACAAGGAAAATGCGAAGTAAAAGCCTGAGAGCCATTTTCTGAAGGTCATGCGGTAGTTTAACCATTGCTTTTACCTATCAGGCAATCGCAGAAAGAAACTCTGCGGGTTTGCTGCACTCTTTCACCTCATCGTAGGCAGTGTGTCAGAGGGGGTAATCCGTCGGGCTACCTGCCCGGTCATCATTGTGCCGTCAATGAAGCACTGACCAGCCGCCAGGCATGCACCAGAAAAAAAACAAACCCTGAAACAAGAATAATTGTCGCTCCGGATGCCAGATCAAACTGATAGGAAAACCAAAGGCCGCTGATGCTGAATAACAATGAAAGCGCTATTGCCAGCAGCATCATACCAGGAAGAGTACGACTGAACATCCTTGCAATAGCCGCAGGAATAGTCAAAAGCGCAATAACCATCACGATACCCACAACCCGCATCATGACCACCACCGTCAATGCAATCAGACAGAGCATCAAAAGGTAGAGAGCTGTTGTTTTCAATCCCGACACCCTGGCGTACTCCTCATCAAACGATATGGCAAGAAACTCCTTGTTGAGTAGCCATACCACTCCAATGATAAAAAAATCTAGCAACAGGATCATCCAGAGATCAAATGTTGGAACCGTAAGTATGTTACCGAAAAGATAGCTGAAAAGATCGGGGGCATATCCAGGTTTTAGACTGATACATATAACCCCGACAGCCATCCCGACTGCCCAGAACGTACCGATAGCACTATCTTCGGCAACTTTGGCCTTTTTGCTCATCAGGCCGATAGCAATGGCGGCGAAGAGACTGAATGGTATAACTCCGAGCAGTGGATTGATCCCGAGGTAGTAACCAAGACCGATCCCGCCAAAAGCTGTATGAGCGATGCCTCCGCTGATAAACCCGATCTTTTTCACTACGACATAGGTGCCTATAATACCACAGGCGACACTGGAAAGAATTGCAGCAAGCAACGCATTGCGCATAAACTCAAAAGCCAGAATTTCGTGCAGCATACCGCTAAGGATGATCAATAGTTCTGGAAACTTGAGAGTGATGAACAACAGTGTTAACTGGATAGTGGTAGAGTGCGCTGAGGCTATCCCTGTTCGGGCTCAATGCGGATTCATAGAGTTCAAGCGTTACATTCAGAGAAGCTATTCTTGTCACGTAACGGCTTATGGTTCCGGTATCGTGGGTGACAAGAACAATCGTAAGCTTTTCTTTGAGGTGCTCCATCAGATCGTAAATAGTAGTTTTCATCTGCGGATCAATACTGGCCGTTGGCTCATCAAGCAGAAGGAGCTCGGGATCTCCAGCCAATGCCCGGGCAATAAGGGCCCGCTGCAGCTCGCCTCCAGAGAGGTCACCAATACGGCGATCCGCCAGCCGTTCAAGACCAGCCGTGCAGATTGCCTGATCTGCGTTCTCCCTGTCTCTCTTGTTATAGTGCTGAAAAAGTTTTTTATTCGAAATTCGACCCATCAGGACTAGCTCGCGGATACTGATAGGAAAGTCGCGGTCAAAAAACAGGCGCTGAGGCACATAGCCGATTCGAGCAGGGAAACTTCCCGGAGAACCTCCGAAAACCCTGACACTGCCTGCTGAGGGAGCTTCCAACCCGAGAATCACTCGAAGAAGCGTTGTTTTTCCACCACCGTTAGGCCCTATAATACCAAGAAAATCACCATCATTAACTGACAGTGTCACCTTGTCAAGCACTTTCATCCCTCCCAATGAGACAGAAAGCTGGTCACATTGGATAATTGGATCCTTCATTGCATACTCTCGATGAATGTTTTCGTGGCACGTCGCAGATTCTCCTGATAATCACCCGCAAGAGGATCAACACTCCTCGTTACCCCACCAATTTCTCTGGCAATAGTTTCAGCTTGGGATCTGCTGAATTGTGGTGAAACAAACACCACCTTGATATTATTTACTTTGGCTTTATCAATGACACGCTGCATCTGCCTGGGAGTGAGCGTCTTTCCCTCCTCCTCAACTGCAATCTGTTCAAGACCGAAAGCCGTTGCATAATATCCCCATGCAGGATGAAAAACCAGAAAACGTCTATTCCTTACTGTAACAAGCTGCCTCTGAATTTCCCGGTTAAGTGACTGCAGTTCAGTTACAAGTTTTTCCCTGTTTTCCTGGTAGTCGTTCTTGTGGATCGGGTCTGCTGAAGCAAGGGCGTGTTCGACATTGTTGGCAATTATAATTCCATTCGACGGAGAAAGCCAGTAGTGCGGGTCGTATCGTCCGTGATGATGACTCTCTTCCTGAGAAGTTTCATGCGCTTCATCTTTCTTTACAGGAAGAAGGCGAACACCCTCAACTGCATTACAGACCTTCAGCTTGCTGTTCAGAGACAAAAAGCGCTGCATCCAGTCAAGCTCAAACTCTACCCCTGATCCGACCTTAATGAACAGTGCTGAGCTGCCAAGCCGGACCATCTGCCTGGGTGAAGGCTCATAACTATGGGGATTTCCGCCTGGAGGAACCATAACCGATACGTCAACATGGCTGCCTCCAATCTGTTTGACAAAGTAGGAGAGCGGTTCAATAGAGCACACAACCTGAAGTTTTGTTGTTTCGGTCTGATGCATACACCCGCTCAGGAAAAGGATCGCCACGAGCGTATACGCCAAAACTGATTTGTATACTATGCTTTTCAACTGAAATTCTCCTTTTCTTTCGATACACAGGAGTCGCAGATACCACTCAGTTGCACCACATGGCTCACAAGCCGGAAACCTTTAATCATCATTCCCTCATGATAACCGCATACATCAACTTGACCAACCTTTCCACATGATGAACAGATAATATGGTGGTGATGATGATGTTCATGAACAGGCCGGCAGCAAAGAGCATAGCTTCGCTCACGGGCAAAACCTGCAAGCCGGAACAACACCCCGCAATCGACAAGGGTTTCAAGATTGCGATACACACCGGGCAGTCCACACTGCCTGAAGTGAAGTTTCAGATGATCCTGAACCTCCAATGGCGAAAGCGGCTTTTGTGTGTGCAAAAACAATGCAACCATCTCTTGACGACGCGGCGTGAGCTTGAGTCCGGCCGCTTTGATCAAGGTATAGGCTTCATTCATGATCTAAACAGAAATTATTTCTATTTGTAAGGTAAGAATGAATTAAACCGTTCCTGTACGAAAAAAAATAGCGGTAACCGATTACAATAATCGTGTTACCGCATGAATAAAAGAGTCAAGGAAGACGGTTCAGTGCACTGACCGTGGCTTTGATGGACGCAAGACTGATATTCGAATCGATTCCCGCACCAAAAGCAATCCTTCCATCGGCGCAGCCAATCTTGATATATGCTATGGCAAGAGCGCGGGCGCTGCGCCCAATAGCGTGCTCGGCATATTCTTCAACACTGAATTCGAGGCCACTCTCCTTGATAAAGCCCTTGACAAACGCATCGAGAGGGCCGTTTCCCCTAGCCTCAAAGTTGAATTCACTCTCCCTCATCTGCACGATGCAGTTGATAGTAGTAGCCTCTTCATCACTCCGAAGAGGATCCTCATCGTCCCAGCTGAAATGACACTTTTTGAGAGTAACAGGTTCCTTGAGTTTAACATACTCGGCATGAAAAAGTTCATGAATCTGCTCAGACGAGAGCTCTTCGCCTGTAGTGTCGGCAACAGCCTGAACAGCTTCAGCAAAATCGGGCTGCATCCATTTAGGAATCTGAAGCCCGAAATCCTTCTCAAGCACATAGGCCATTCCACCCTTTCCTGACTGACTGTTGATGCGTACAATCGCTTCATAGGTACAACCGACATCCTGGGGATCGATTGGCAGATAAGGAACAGCCCATAACCCGTCAGGAGACAAAGCATGCGCTTTCATCCCTTTGCTGATGGCATCCTGATGAGAACCGGAAAAAGCTGTATAAACCAGTTCTCCTGCATAAGGATGGCGAGGATGAATATCCATGCGGGTACAGCGGCGATAAACCTCGCGTACCCGCGGCAAATCGGCAAAATCAAGTTCAGGATTGACACCCTGACTGAAAAGGTTTAATGCCATGACTACGATATCCATGTTGCCACAGCGCTCGCCATTTCCAAATAAAGCCCCTTCAATACGATCTGCTCCCGCCATAAGTGCTAACTCAGCAGTTGCTACTGCTGTACCTCGATCATTATGGGCATGAACGCTGATCAGGACAGCATCCCGAGCCTTAATATGGCGACAGAACCACTCGATCCGGTCGGCATAAATATTGGGGCGAGACATTTCAACCGTTGAGGGCAGATTGAGGATGATTTTTTCATCAGCAGATGCTCCCCACGTATCCATGACTGCGTGACAGACATCAAGGGCATAATCGAGTTCAGTACCGGTAAAACTTTCAGGGCTGTACTCGAAGCGAATGCCTGCATTGCCCGACTGATCCTTGAGGCGGCGAACAAGCGCCGTTCCCTCAACAGCAATCGCTTTGATCTCCTCCTTGTTTTTACGAAACACAACATCCCGCTGCAACTGTGAGGTCGAATTGTAAAGGTGGACAATTGCCCGCTTCGCTCCGCTGATTGCATCAAACGTTTTTCGTATCAGGTGATCACGAGACTGAGTCAGCACCTGGATGGTAACATCATCCGGAATCAGATTATCATTGATCAATCTGCGGACAAATGCATACTCAGTTGCCGAAGCTGATGGAAAGCCGACCTCGATTTCCTTGAAACCCACGGAGACCAGAAGCTGAAACATAGAAACCTTTTCTTCAACGCTCATCGGGACGGGAAGTGCCTGATTACCGTCACGAAGATCCACACTGCACCAAATCGGCGCTTTTGTTATTGTGTTGTCCGGCCAGCTCCTTGCGGTAAGATTAACCGCTGGATATGCTGCATATTTTTGATAATTCATTTTTTTCATTGCACCTTCTTCTCCTTTTGATCCTATAAAATGACAAAAGCCACCAACCCTGAGGGGCTGGCGGCTTTAACAATGTTCTTTCTGGCGATAAAAACGAACTAAAACGCACCTCCCCTTAGAGCCATAAAGCCCGGAGTAGCAGGCCCAGGGTAAGCAAAAGGCTATTAAGGTTCGCTATGCTCATCGTCAAGAAAAAATTAAATCGATCAATCAATACCTTCGCACTAAAAATACAAAATTCGCGAACGCTTGCAATACAAACCTGAACATTTTCCGACATCCGGAATTACCTGAACATTGAGCGGAAGGCAAACCCGTTAGAATAGTGCTATACCTTAACCGGCAGAATCACAAAAGGAATACCGTGAAGATAGAGATTCTGCTGCACAGCAAAAACGGTGTAATTGTGCAGCCAGCGATCCATGATTGTTTCGTTGGTAAAGACAAGCTGTCCGCCAAAGAAGACGATGTCGGGGAATTTTTCACGGATGGATGGAACAAGTTTGTTGACCTCGTCAACGACATCTGTT
>CAIXLG010000015.1 GCA_903920215.1 uncultured Chlorobiaceae bacterium | reverse complement strand
TCAGGATAAAAGTCACCGATAAAGAACTCACCAAGCTCGACATTGAAAGAGATGAGTTTCATGGGGAATGGAACTACAAAGTGAATCCAAGAGAATCGTTTGTTATTCAGTAATTGTTCAAGTTAATTTTGCTTGATTACTTAACTGGTTTGACCATTATTACCTCCTCAGATAATTGATTTTCTGTATAGGTCTATAGAACATAATAGTAACGAATATTTGCAAATACCCCTATCGGTCATTGTTCCCTTGGCTTTATTTAGAGCAGATTATCATGGGAAACGGATTGTTTGACAAGTTGACCAGTCACCAGATAGATAACATCTTGCGCAATTTTTGTCGAATGGTCAGCCATACGCTCGATATTCCTCGAAATACTTAACGCATTGGCAAGACGGATCACATCAGCATCCGCGATTTTCATTAAAGCAGTCATTTTTGTAAAGGCCGTCTGATGCAAGGCATCAACCTCATCATCATGAGCACAAACTTGATTAGCAAGATCACGATCCTGCAACACAAAAGCATCAATTGACTTTGTAACCATCTCTCCGGCCAGCATAAACATCTTCTCAAACTCCAGCACCTCAAGCAAATGAGGACTAATTTCGAGCATCGAATCAATTATATGCATCGAAATTTCACCAATACGCTCAAGTTCATCACTAATCATCATGATAGTGACAATCGTGCGCAGGTCTTTTGCTACCGGATGCTGGAGAGCAATAAACTGAATACATGTTTCCTCTAAGTCAATCTCCTCAATATCCAGCTCATTTTCCACAAGCTTGATAAGAGGTACACTCTCTTCATCCTGATATTTAACCGCACGTAATGCCTCATACAAATTCCCGACTACTCTGGTAGAAAGGACAACAAGAACCTGCGAAAGTTCTTGAATCTGCATATGAACCGGTCGATCTGGCATAAGAATAGAAGTAACACTGCAATTAAAAATAACGGTTCACATCAAGGCAGAAAAATAGCGCACGAAATGACGGTTGTCCAGAGTCCATTTTCACCCTCTGCAGTTGCTGTGATGTTGTATGAATTAATAATCTTGTGACTCATCTTGTAGATACCCTCCCTTTCATCCCAATCCTTGTTGGGATCAAACTCAATACCAAGAGTTGTCGCAAGCATCGTTGCGGCCAGATCCTCAGCATACTCACCCGACTGTTCGGCAGATTCCCCGTAAGGCTGATGTTCCGACAGATAACCATACTGAGTCTCATCTGCCGGGATGGCAACGCCAACCGAAGCAGCAATGAGGCGATTATATTCATTGGTAGAATTACGAGCAATAACGGCAAAGGTTATCTGGCCGGGACAAAGCAGCTTAACCCCATCTTCAACGCTGATGCGCTCACAATGAGGCGGGAAAATACTGGATACGGTAACCAGATTACAGACCTCAATTTTTGCATCTCTCAAGGCAAGCTCGAACGAGGAGAGATATTCTTTGTGCCGTCCAACCCCTTTGGTGAAAAAAATCTTTGATGGAATAAATGACAATGGTGTGCTTCCTCTCTGATGAAATTAATGATCTATCAAGCAGTTCAAATTTATTCAAAAGAACAATGAAAGCCTCGATTTTCTCCTCAAGCCTATATTCCTGTCAACGACAAGTTATATAAGGCTATACGCCACTCTTGTCAGCGTAACAATCATAAGAGACTTGCAGAGTTTGCACAAATGTAACAGAGTTTCTCTGTGCAGAACGTCCTGAAATAAGTAATATTTATAAGAAGTACGAAAGGGCTGAGTGAGGGCGTAATGATGTAATTCAATAGGGAAATAGTACTAGCAGGCTAACTAATTAACAGGGAGAAACCATGGCAAAAAAGGAAGCAGTATCGGCTCCGGAGTATGAAGAAATCGCAACATCGCCGGAACAGCAGGAAGAAGATATAAGACTTGCTGCGTATTACCTTTGGGAATCGAAGGGCGGTCGCAATGGCTCTGATGTAGAAGACTGGCTTGAAGCAGAAGAGTGGGTTAACGACTGATACTCTTATTCTGTCGATTATTCCGTATAAAGCCACTCTCAAGGTGAGCGGCTTTATTTACGATCAAGTTCCCTCTCGGTATAGTATGAGCATTGTTCTTTACTCTTCAACCATAAACAAGGTTCAGCTTATGCCCTTCGAACTTTAATTTCACTTGGTACTTTTACCCTTTTAGGGCTTCGTCGTCAGAGTTTGATGGCAGTATAACAAGAGCAACATTCAGTCCTGAAACAAGTCGATTATGAAACAACGCATCTGGAACGAAATTGTTTACCGTCTCGGGGATAAAAGAAGACCAAGCAGCCATTTACAACCTGAGCTTACAAAGAGATTCCGATAGCAACCTCCCTTCATTGGAGTGGCACAATCTCATACAACTCCTATACGATGAAGCCGAAAAGCACGGTCTGGATGAAATTGTTGATAACGCATACATAGAACGAAGCTATAAGGCGTATTGACCAGATTGCCCCCCCTCCGCTAAGCTCGGTGCCTCTTCTGCCTGCATTTGTAGACAGCTGGGAATCAGGGAAGCTATATATTATTGAAATAAATTTAACGGAATCGCCATAGGAAAGAGGTTAATAAGTCTCTATACTCCGCCGCGATAAAAAAGAAAATGTGGTGTTATAATCGCGCAATATATGAGATACGACAAATTAAATAACAAAGGGAACGATGACATGCAAGACGATTGAACGAGTAGTAGACACAACAAAACAGTGCGAAGAAGATATTCAGCTCATGGCATATTACCTTTGGGAAGAAAAAGGTTCCCACGATGGTTCAGATATAGAGGATTGGAATGAAGCAGAAGAATACTTGAACAACTAATCAACCACCCAACCCCATAGGCGGCAGGCCCCCGTGCCTGCCCAGTTTATTGCCATTCCTCCATGGGGAGGCTTTTTTGGTATTTTTTGTATGCTGATTTCGGCTTGATGAGCTGGTTTTAATAATAATGAACTTTTCACCATACTTTTCCGAGTGAGCAAAGAAGCTAATTGGCAGCGCTGCACTCCGCATTGAAGATATCACGGCAACAGCCTGCCTTCGCAGCCAGCTGCACCCGCTCATCGCTGTACACCAGCCCTAAAGGGCTTCGCGTTTATTGCCAACTGCCAACTTTCTTCAGCAGGCGTGTCCACTCCTGCTGTACAAAGAACCATATCGGTGAGTCAACGGGACCGATTACGAAATCACTGTTGGGGGGAAGATTTCCTTAGCTAAAAAAGAATCCTTTTATCTGGTAAGCTGCTCGAACCTGTTCTTCAGTAAAAGGCATTGCATTAAAAGTAACATTTCACATCAAGGCAAAAGAATAGCACATGAAATGACTGTTGTCGAGAGTCCGTTGTCAACTATCCAGCGCTTTAAGGTGAAAAAAACTTTTGATGAAATTACAGGGTTATCAACCCGTACAAATTTATTTAAAAGAACAATTAAAGCAGCAATCTTCACCTTAACCCTGTTTTCTTTCAAAAAACCTGTTAATAATGCCATACGCTACTCCTGTGAGTGTAACGCTAAAAGAGCGTATAAGAATTTGCACCAATGTAACAGAACTCCACTGTGAGGAACCTCAAGTAATCAGTAATATGAGAAGTGCAATACGATAGGGCGATACGTAGGGCGCACTGATGTAATGCAATAGGAACATAGTACTGGCTGGATAACCAATTAATCGAGAGAACCCATGGCAATCAATGAGGAAGTATCGGGACAGGATGTTTATGAAGTTGCAACATCAGCGGAGCAACAGGAAGAAGAGATCAGACTTTCAGCCTATTATCTCTGGGAATCGAAGGGTAGTGCCAATGGATCGGATGCAGATGACTGGCTTGAAGCAGAAAAGCGGGTGAAAGACTGATAGTTTTCATCTATCGATCATTCCCGAAAAAGGCCGCTCTCCAGGTGAGCGGCTTTTTTAACTCTGCTTTCAAGCAGGATAGCTTTCAATACTTCTGTTACATAATTGCAAACAAAGCTAAAACCGAAAAAACAACAGGCGGCTTCTCGATATATTGTAAATAGTTGTTCTTCAAATCTCAACCATTAATAAGGTTAACTTTATGCCCTTCGAACTGTAAATCACTGGATCATTGCCGCACTTGAAACATTCATTCTTGCAGTGCTTTGCTGCCAGAATTTAATCAATCACTGTTCTAAACGACAAAAATATCAGATGAGCAACCGTTATTTGCTAAAAACCGCATCAATGTCAGCCTTGCTGTTTGCTCTTTTGAGCGGAGCAACCTCAGCCTCAGCGGAGCCCTGGAAATTCGGTGTCATGGGTGACTCCCAGTGGACCACATCCGACCCGGCCAACGCAAATCCATATACCGTACCACTCTCTATTATCAATCAGGTCAACCAGGAATTCATCAAGGCTGGGGTGAAATTCGTCATTGCTGTTGGTGACCTGAGTGACGACGGCAATGATATATCCGAAGTGACCCGCGCAAAGGCGGCGCAACCACTTATTGATGCCGGCATAGGCTTTTTTCCGTTTCGCGGCAACCATGAGACCGTTGGTCTGAACAATGGCTACGGTCTGTCGGTTTTCCGCTCCAATTACCCTCAAACCCAAACAGGAACCTTCACAAAAACAGACCATCAGCATTATAAGATCGGCAGTGGTTTCAGCAGCCCCGTCTCAGTCAGTACAGACTTGAATGGCATGAGTTACTCATTTGACTATGGTGACCCCAAAAGCAAGGCTCGTTTTGTGATAGTCGATACCTGGGCCACACCAACGAAAGTCGATAAAAATCCCAATGGTTACGCATACGGCTATACCGTCAATGACCAGCAGACATGGATAAGCAGCAGGCTTGACAAAAAAAGCCGAAAGACGGCCCAGGCGTTTGTCTTTTCACATCAGCCGCTTATCGGTGAAGGACATAGGGATACCATGTTTAATGGCTATACGAACTCTCATCCCGACTGGCAGAATAAATTTTTCGCCAGTTTGCAGGATAATGGGGTAAAGTTTTTTATTTGCGGTCATGACCATATTCACCAGCGCTCAATTGTCGCAAGTCCCGACGGTAAATCGCACATTGAAGAAGTAATCTGTGCCTCCAACAGCAGCAAGTTCTACACCCCAAAGCCTCTGGACGACCCCAAATGGTTTGGCCAGAAAGAACGTGAAATATCGGTTTCCCAGGAAGACAATACGGTTGGATACTATATCTATACGGTTGACGGTCCATGCGTAACGGTCGATTATTACTCCGACGACCACGGCAACTGGATGTCTGACGGCCACTATCCAAACGGAGAGGGCAAGGCAGATACCGGCATTACTCCCTTGTTTCACTTTGTCAAAAAAGAGAGCTGGAGCTACAGCACAAACGGCAGGGAATTCCATATGCCTCAGGGAGCTAGCTATGCAGCCGTATCAGACAAATTCAAAGGCACAATTGCCGAAGTTCTCGATGGAACGAATAACAGCACAGAGAGGGATGGCAATCTTGATACTAAAGGCGGTGTTGGCCGAAAGTTCACAAAGACCATTGATACAGGTTGGCACAAAAAGCAAGCTTCCTTGCAGTCGAAACATGGCTTATATCTTGCAAGCAATATTTTATCTCTGACAGGCATGGCCGACTTTGGCCGCGAACAAACCGATGTTTACACTCTTTCGATTTCTTATCACCCGGATAAGGTACACCCACAGCACGGAAAGAAAGGCCTTTTTGCTCTGGCAGCCAAAAACGCTGACGGCAACTGGGTCAATGCTGTTGATATAAATACCGGAGGAGCCAAAACCTTTGTTGCCGGCCCCTGGAAAAAAGGGTATGCCTTAGGCACCTACGGTATCGACCAGCTGACCAAGACTGTCTGGGCAGTAATCAACCATAATGGCAGTTTTGCAGCAGCCAGGTTAGACAACTAACCAAAGCACACTCATAACATCAACATAGCCCAGTCATCCCGATACGCAGTGAGGGATCCATTTTCTCTCACTGCCAACTGCCAACTGCCCACTGCCAACTGTCTTCAGCACTCAGCACTATCCTCACTCCGCCCTTAAATATCCCACTCTTCAATAATTCTCGTCGGCCCGAAATCTTCATCAAAGCCAAAAATCCTGATGCTCACTTTCCCATCCTCGTAGATCAGAACATCCGCCCAGGAAAACATCCGGTCACTCTCTTTATCCATAGACTCTTTAGGAATCGAAAATGGAGAGCCACCACCGCCAACGATCACCTGCCAGGCCTTGCCACCTTGATTTTTTCTGGGCTGTTCAGCATGAAAAGTGTGCTGATGTCCAGTAAAATATACAGCCTGATAAGCCTCTGCCAGATTCCAGAACGCATCTCTGACTTCAGGTCTTGCGTCAAATCCGCCTTCCTTGCTTTCTTTAGTACCTTTCAGCTTTTCCGGCACATAGGTAAATGCCATTTTATGACCAAAAATAAAGAACTTTTTTGCTCCTCTTTTTTTCGCAGCCTTAAAATCACCCTCCAGCCATTTTACCGGCGCTGAACTGTCAAATCCTGCAGGGTCAGTATTGATCATCGAAAAATGATTTTTACCCAAGTCAAATGAATAACTGAGTTGCCTTTGGTCAGTGGTAATTCCATCGGTACCGATTTTCGGTTTGTTCTCAACATTCCATGCTGTAGCTTCCTGATGTGTAATGGACTTCCATTTATCCAGATCAATAATAAGATCGCCCATATTGGATCGCCAGATATTTTCATTTTCAACGACTGCAGTTTTCTTCTCCTTTCCCTCAGCGTTTTTCACCTTAATCTGGACTTCATGGTTCCCGGGAATAGGAACAACGTAGGTGCCCGATTCGATCAGATTTGCCATCATTCCCCGCCAATAGGCATAGTATCGTTCCATTTTTTCTTTATTCGACGAATATCCATAAATCATGTCACCATTAAAAAACAAGGCCTGTGGTTGTGCCACCTGCATCTCTCTTATCATCCGGGTCATGACTCTGGTATTCTGAACCCAAAGCAAATCCTGCTCAGTTGCTCCGGGAAGTGACGGGTCACCACGGCAATCACCAACAGTAGTAAAATGAAACGCAACAGGAGTTTTCGTTATCTCTGCATCAGCTCTATATGAGGGAGATACGATAAAGAGTAACGCTAACAGGGTGATGAATAACTTTTTCATAGAATGAGATTAAACGTTATTAATGGTTACCGATGAAATTCAACCCAAACTTGAAACAACTTTGTTTGACCATGTAACACAGCAGGCGGTGGGGGATAGTGGGCAATGTTCACAGCATGAACAGCGGCACTGTCAAACACACTTAAGCCACTGCTTACGATGATATGTGGATTTTGCTCTATGCCGTCCTGCAACGAAAATTCCACCCGTGCCCTGCTTTTTGTCCTCATATTGTTAGCCGCCGCCGGATACTCCACAGCCTCCTGAACGGCAGCTTTCACTTTGGCGGCATATTCTGTCAGCGGATCAGCTTTACCATTTCCACCACCTGTTGCTGCCACTTGCTCAACAAAACCATTGTGAGTTCCCGTTGCTTCACCTGAAACTACCTCCGATCTTATCGGTACTGGAGCAGCACTTTGTGCTATTGGTTTTTCAGGTGCAAGTTCATGCGTTACTGGTTTATACTTCGTATGGTTAGGCTTAGTCAGACTCCTCATTTTTGGCAGTGGCATAGACAACTTCTTTTGAGCAATCGGAGCGTTGAGCATCTTTTTTTCTTCCGGTGAGCTGCTTAATTGAATAATTGCCGGAGAGGTCATCCCACCGTCTTTCAATCGCTGTAACCCGACAAAACCGATGCCAAGCAATATGAGAATGATCAATTCCACTACAAAAGCCAGCCCAAACGCCTGAAGCATTTTATGTTCACGCCACATAACTGAAATCATAGCTCTCTCACCCCTCTTAAAAAGTTGTTTTGCGTGCGGCCAACGCAATTTGGGTCGCACCACCAGCTTTAACAGCATCGATTGCATGAAGCACATCCTGAAGCGAAACACTTTCCGTTCCTGCAAGAGTCACGGCAGTTTTTTCAGCATCCCGTTGTTTCAATAACGCGGTCAACTGCCCATAATTTATCTGGTTACCTTCGACGAAAAGCGTCCCGTTTGATTCAAGTTCAACCAGCAGCTTGGGCGTTGGTATTTGTGCTGCACTGGAACTTGTAGGCAATTTGGTTACATGACCACTTGCGGGTATCATGCGCAAAGAGAACATGACAAAAAACACCAATAAAAAAAGCATGATGTCGATCATCGGAATGATCTCAACACGAGCCCTGCGTTGTGTGAAATAGCGCATTATTATTCTGTATTAGGCTTGATAAGTGACCGACTGGAATAACTGCTGACGATTGAGAATCATCACCTTGAGCGTTTCCATTTGATGAACAACCTCTCTGATCCTGGTATTCAGGCTATTGAAGAAAAATATCCCGATCATGGCAATAACGAGTCCTGATGCTGTTGCAATCAGTGCCTCCGCAATGCCGCCTGTCACTTGGGTGATACCGCCTTGAATATCCGCAAGAACGCTGAAAGCATTAAACATCCCGATAATCGTGCCAAACAACCCTAACAGCGGAGCCAGGGTGATTACGGTGTCCAGAAGCCACAGTGAACGGTCCAGCTTTGGCACTTCATGCATAAGCGCCTCCTCAAGACTGCCCGAGAGCTCTTCCTGATTCAAGTGATCGTGCTCACCATCAATGGCAACTTCAAGCAGCCTTAGAACAGGAACTTCATTATGACGTTGATGAAACTCTTTGATGGTGCTTTTATTAATGACCTTTTTTGAACGGCATAATTCAATTGCTTTTTCCCCAACCCGGTACATATTGGCAAGGTAGCGCGATCGCTCAATAATGACCGTTAATGCAAGGAGTAACAGAAACAGCATCAGGTAAAGGGTGCCACCCGATTCGTTGGCTAATTTGAAAAGATGGACGAACGACATAGCCTGAATTATTCATCAAGCAACAAAAAAAGGGTGCAATAAATACCGTAAATCGTTATATTACTAGTAGTTAAAGTCAGATAATAAAACGCGATATTTATGCAACCCCTTCGTCAGAATATAGTCACAGCAGAGAGTA
>CAIXLG010000014.1 GCA_903920215.1 uncultured Chlorobiaceae bacterium | reverse complement strand
CATAACGAGACCCACCACGGGCATCGCGCTCCAGTTTCAATCCACGCGCCCGCGGGGGGCGCGACTGAGAGCGCTGCTTATGTCGCTCGTTATGTCATGTTTCAATCCACGCGCCCGCGGGGGGCGCGACCATAACGAGACCCACCACGGGCATCGCGCTCCAGTTTCAATCCACGCGCCCGCGGGGGGCGCGACTGTCTTTCTGTATCATCAAGTATTTCGTGGTTTCAAAAGCGCCTAAACGCGAACCACTTTCTATGCCAAAAAACATTGTACGAAAACTTGATAATGAAATCTATAACTAAAACAATATTAATGATATAAAGGTTATCGCGAACATAGCGGGTATTTTGGTACCGCTTGATGTTCGCGTTATAAAATTAGCAGACCTTCGAGATCACGGGGCTCTTTTGCACCTTCATGTTCAATTTTTTGCTGCCAGTTTGCTCCGAGAAAATAAAAGCGCAAACTGTCGTGTTTATGATCCATTTCATGCACAAGCTTTCCTCGTAATTTTGTCCATTGTGCAGGGTCAACGTTGCATTCAAATACGGAAAACTGAACACGCTGGCCATAGTTCTGGCATGTTTTAGCAATCCGGCGTAATCTTCGTTTTCCTGCTGGTGTTTCTGTATTGACATCGTAGGTTACCAGAACAAGCATTATTTATCTCCAGACAAATGGCGGATAGGTTTCAATATCGCCCCGGATGTATCGGGCAAGCAGCATGGCTTGCATGTGCCAAAGCAAGCCGATTGCCATTTTTTCTTTAACAAAAGGATGCTCAATTTCTTCCTGTTTACGTTCTTGATAGGCGGTTAAAAGCGTTTTGCGGGCATCATCTTTCAGAATTACTGCGCCTGTTTCTGAAACGGTAAAATCATTGGAATGAATCTGCCCTCGATTGATCAGCGATAAAGCTAATCGATCCGCAATAAACGAACGGAACTCTTCGATCATATCAAGCGCAAGGCTTGGTCTCCCAGGTCTGTCTTTATGTAAAAAACCGGCAGCCGGATCAAGACCACATGACTCCAGAGCAGATCGAATATCGTGAGTGAGTAGAGTATAAAGAAATGAAAGCAGGCAATTTATTCTGTCCAGAGGTGGACGTCGGTTGCGTCCTGTAAACCGGAATAATGGATCAGGAGAAGTAATACATTCATCGAATACCTCAAAGTAAACTTTTGCAGCTTCCCCTTCAATTCCCCTTATACGCTCCTGATCGGTTTCAACCTGCAATCGTTTTATGCATCCAGCAAGGATATGTTGGGCATGTTTCAATTGAATAGCATTTACCTTTTCAGGATGATCTCTTAACGCTCTGGCCAGAGTAATCCTTGCATTACCAATTTTGCCGACAACAAAGGAGCGAGCAAGAATGGCTGTTTGCAGGTAATTATCTGCCAGACGGTACTGGGCTCTCCGCAATAAAATGTTACCTCGAGTTGCTCCTTGCATCTGAGAAAGAAATTTCCCGTATTGGCTTAAAAATGTTACCGTTACGCCGGTTTCAGCACAATGGCCAAACAAATAAGGGCTACAGGTTACCGATCCAAAACAGATAATGCCATCTAGCATATGGAGCGGGATGCGTACTTTTACTTCCTTATCTATTTTGATAACAGCACACTCTCCTTCCTTTGAAAGGTAGGCGCCTTGGGTTGTTACAAAAAGGGTGTTGAGGTATTTTTTCAAATCTCATCCTCCGAGAGAGTTTGAACCAATTTCTTAAGGTAGGTCGTTGCAGATCCGCCTTTTACAATCAAATCGGGCAGGCACTCCTCCTGCAGCGAGCAGAGCTTGCATTTTGGCCCTGGATCAGGTGGCGGGGTAATTCCATTCCTGAAAAGATCATGCACCCCTTCAGCGGCAAGAAGAGTTTTTTCACGCAAGGCATTATCAAAATCAACATCAAGCCTTCGTTTTGTCTGCCCATAAAACAATGCCCCTGAAGGTATATGAAGAGAAAGCATCTCTTCGAGGCATATTGCCTGGGCACAGAGCTGAATTTTGTCAGCATCATGTTGTTTCGGTTTTCCTCGTTTATACTCAACAGGAAAAGGCTCTTCATGATTATTCAGCTTGTGCCATTCCACAACGTCTGCCACACCGGAAACGCCAAGCACAGCGCTCCGCAACAACTCGCTTCGCGTTACACGGACACCGCTACGATAGGACGTTTTACCGTCATCGACTCGCTCATGCATCTCCCGACCTTCAGCTGTATAGCCATTCTCACTCCATATCTGTTCAAGATGGATAAGCGCACACTGCCTTGGGCAATAGACAAAATGCTGCAATGCGGACAAAGCCACAAAGTCTGAATCGGCGTACATACCTTTTATCTTATTGTTATCAGCCGAGTTTCCGAATCAGTTTTACTTCTCCAAGATCATTACTGTCAACGTTAACTACATAGTCGTCAAACGAACGAGCTGGACCAGATGAAGCAATATTCCGCTCAACGGTGATCCGATCAAACAGGTCGTAGGCTGGAGCGTTCCCCAGAGCTGAACTGTGCTCAAATACGTAGAGACCTCTGGTTGCCATCATTCCTCGTGCAGCAGAACGATCATGTTCAAACATGTTCAGGAGTGCATCCCAGAAAAGTTGGAGGTCATCTTCTGAAAAACCAGTCTGATTTGCCAGATGAGCAGAAACAAAACCATGGGCTCGATAAAGTCCGTAGGGTACCGTATACTTGCGACCCATCGTCCGGTTGTCACCACTTTGCTTTTCAGCTTCAGCTTCTGTTGCAACCGCCATTCTGGTAATGCTATGTTCCAAGGCAACAATCGGTTCAACAGAGCGGGCAAATGTTATCTGTACTGGACCTCGAACCTGCCCAGCATTTGCACCTGTTGACATTACCGCACCAAAGGTCCGAATGTCATAATACTGTTTACACATTTGCGCACGGCCTTTATCGACCTCACCGCCCTGTGCTGTACCCTCCTTGTTTCTCTTTTTCCCGTCTTTCGCATCTTTAGGCTCCTTAGATAGATCAATTTTCAGTTCTTCATATGCATGATCAATCAAGAGGTTAAGAACACCCTTTTCTTTGATAAAGATATCTTGCCCAGAGAGTTGAACATAATTCCGGACTTTTCGTTTCAGACAAACGTCAGTCACCAGCCCCATTCCCGTCTCAGCATCCATACGGGGAAGATTTCCCGCATCGGGGTCACCATTGGGATTACCATCTTTTACATCAAATAAAAGTACGAAGTCATACCTTTTTTCGAGATTACTCATAGTGTTCACCCCTCTTTTTTGTTTTCATTGTTTGAAGAACTCGAAAATAATGCCTGCCTCTGGTGATAATATCCGATGGCAAAACGAGACTGATCTTCCATAGCTAAATGAGATGGCATTTCTGAACCAATACCATCAAAAATCTCAGTCAGCATTCGTTCAAAATTGACCTTTCTGCCAACATTTTCAAGCTTTGCAAGATGATGGTTTTTAAGCTTCAATAACTGAGGAAATACTGTTACCGGTGACGATGAAGCTGCCCCGTAGAACCTGTCACGAATTGTTGCATTCAAACCGGGATTTGCCTCTTCCTGGATTTTTTCAAGTACGGCAAAAAGACGTCCAAGTCGATAACCCGGATTATTATTGGCAGTATCAAGAGCCACAGTGATCTCCTTTTCTTTTGTTGTGTGAATTCTGTAATAACGATTGAGATAAGCCTTAAGAATACCTGCCTGCATTCTGGAAACATCCCTTGTCGCCCGAATACGACGAATAGTTTGCTGAAGCATACTTACCGGATAGAGCGAGCCTGTCAGTACAGCCTGAACAATTTGAGCGGAAAGATTTGGCGGAAAATTATCAACCTTGTTTTCTAAAGACATAGCAGATAGAATCCAGAACAAAGCGTAACGCCCAGTATCTCTTGGAGAACGAATAATCTTAAGGTCATCAAAATGCTGCCGGATCTTTTCAGCAAAGTCTTGAACTTCTCCTTCTTGCCAGAACCTTACGGAAATACGAGCTGCATTAGGAGCAAGCCCCAAAACATAAAATCTCATTTGAGAATCACCACCTGTGTGACCAGTATACAACCCATCATAAAGTGCTTTGACTGCACGAACATCAGCATCAGGATCATCTTTGGGGGGGAATGCAAAAAAAGACCGAAATATATCCTCAAAAGATATAGGCTTTTGTGCCCAAAAAACCGTCGTTGCATCACCAACCTGTACCTTATTCTTGGAGTCCTTGCCAAGCAACAGATTCAACACAGTTGTATATGCAAAGGCCGCCGACTCACCAATCGGCGCATTGTAATTCTGGGTTTTCCCGTATGACTCAAAAGCTTTCAAATTAAACGATACCAAAGCAGCTCCTGATGATTGAGCACCACGGACTCCCTTTATAGAGACATTAAGACGTGCAATTGGTTCTCGGATCCCTGACACAAGGCAAATTCCTCCACCGTCAGATTCTTGATTCTTAAGGATATAGGGTTTCATAGTATCACACAGGCTTGTGTTCTGTGATCCCAAAACCCTGAAGGTGACATTGGCATTATTCTCCAGTGCCTCTTTCCAAAGTTCATTTTCTGACTCTTTGGAGGTAATCTGTGCAATGGGGTTGTGCTGAAGAAACTCAACCAATGGCTTTACAAGTGACGCTGATGTCTCGTCTGAGAATGTTTCTTGTAATCGGTTAAGAAATGAATCCTTTCGAGCATTAATGTCGTCACGGTCACGGGGATTGGCACCCAGTGCATATTCAACATTGTCCCACAGCAAGTTTGCTTTAATTCCGACTGTTTTTTTCTCGGCAGCAGGCACTAAAAAGGGCTTTGCTCGCTTTTTCTTTCCATTTCCTTCACGTGTATCTTCAAGAGTCACGAATTTGCCATCGTTATCAATGACAATCACAAAAGGAATTTCTTTCCACTCATACCCTTCAGGAGCAATATTACTGTCGGGATCAGCGGCTTTGCGCTGATAGTATTCGTAGAGAGCTTGCAGGATCATTTTCTCACCTCCTCACTTCCCCATGCGGGCACATTTATTATCCCTTTTTCCATGTGAGCCTTGAAAAATGCTGGAGTTGGATTTTCCAGGTCTTCAAAGTCAAGGTCATAGAGCATAAAACCAAAATCACGCGTTTCATCAATTGGATCAGGCTCTTGCTGCAGCTCATCAATAAAACGGAAATCGCAACTGAATTCACGACATCCGAGATAGGGCTGGTTAAAACACTGACCCTTACGGGCCCGCCGCTCAAACATGGAGTTGTATTTGCCAGGATTCTCATCTTTTTGCCACTCATTCTTTTCATTGTCGTCAAGCAAAGACTCCATCACGGGACGAATACTTTTTGGCCTTGATGGAGGCGGAATAAACTCAAGCTCTGCATGAAGCCGATATGAAACATCTTGCAGAAAAAGTCCTGCTCGTTGCTGGCGGTTGTCTTCAATAAAAATGCCATTACTCCGTTCACTGGCCGTAGTCCCGACCTCATTGCGCCGTACCGAAACCCATTTTATTGGTTTTAAAACTTCTATTTTCCGGATATGCCATTTTATTGCGGGTTTCCAGAAAATTGCTTCGAAGATGGCCCGTGCTGCTGATGGAGTAATCACATCATAACTGACGCGTTCCACCTTCATTTCCGGCCTTGTGAAACAGGCATAATCACCCTTGACTTCGAGACAAAATATTTTATTACAGTATTCCATAATCCACTGCTTTTTTGTTCAGTTACCAGTACAAATTCGGAGTAGCCTTGACATCAAGACCGAAGATCGGGTCATACAAATTATTGGATGCCTGTACCCAAATGCCATTAATTTCTTCAATCATCCCATTCTTTCGCATTTCCTGTAAGTCACGGTCATAGACGTTTACGGAAAAGCGCTGCAATTTTCTCATCAATCCTCTGCTTGGGCCGACAAAACGCAATTGATCAATCAATTTTTTGTTATCAATGGTGCCGGATTGATACCGAACAACAAGACTATGCTGTTGGGAATCATCAATCAGCTTGAAGCGAAGCGCTGCCGTTCGAAACTGAATCTTGAACTGCCTGGCATCAGGCCCCGCAAGGAGATCCATGATGCTCTTTTTATCAAAATCATTCAGTCTGTTGAAAAAAAGATGGAAGTATTGCCTGAAGGCTTCCGGCATCAATGAAGCGGCAAGTTCGGGATAAACGCGGAACATTTCCTGCCCAGCCTGCTCGGCTTTCAGCATCATTCCTGACGGAGGAGGTTTTGGGGGATTAAAAACAAAAACCTGACCTTTGTCCAATCTGCCTTCACGGTTGCACCGTCCGGCAGCTTGCGCAATACTGTCAAGCCCGGTAAATGCCCTGAAAACAACAGGAAAATCAATATCAACACCTGCTTCAAGCAGTTGTGTACTGATCACATGAACAGATGTATTTTCTTTCAGCTTGGATTTGATTCCGGCTATAACCTCACTGCGGTGTTCGGGACACATCAAGGCTGAAAGGTGAACCGTACCCTTTGGCATAAGCCCATGCAACTCCCGACAGTCGTTTCGAGTATTGACGATGCATAATGCTTGTTTTTCGTCACAAAGCTTTTTGGCAATATCCTTCCACTCCTGCCGTTCGTCTGAGCTTCCAAGCATTTGAATAGTAACACGCTGGAATATCCCAAACAGTTTGTCAGGATCGGACATTAATTCTCGAACACTCCCTTCACTGAACCCTTTCAGGACATTCTGCCCTGAGCCAATTCGGCCTGATAATACAGGTTGTGTTGCTGTACAAAGAACGACAGATGTTTTAAAGAACTCTGTCAACACTTTCAAGATTGAAACTATCGGCTGAAGATATTCTGAAGGAAGCAGTTGTGCTTCATCAAGCACAATCACTGAATTGACGATGTTATGCAGTTTTCGACATCCTGAACTTCTAGCAGCGAAAAGCGACTCAAACAATTGAACATTGGTTGTCACAATAATCGGGGCGTCCCAATTTTCTGTGGCGAGATTCGCTTTTGAATTTTCTGTATCCGAATCAAAATTACTGTGATGTTCAAGTACTGCATCGTTACCGAATACTTGGCGATAAACATCTGCAGTCTGCTCTATAATACTTGTGTAGGGAATAACCACAATAATCCGCTTCTTGCCATATTTGATAGCATGATTGAGTGCAAAAGCCATTGCCGAAAGAGTTTTTCCGCCACCGGTGGGTACGGTTAGGGAAAATATACCAGGTGCCAATCCTGCCTGGTTTGTGCAATCTTCGAGAATGTTTTTTCTGGCCTGATTAACCGGAGAAGGTTCTGTTTGCTTCTGCTTTTTAGCCATGAAAGAGTCAAAATTGACCTTGAGCTCTTGGAGCGTATAGGTATTGCCACGTGAATCAGACTTGTCCGGATCCATAAACGACTCGGTATCAAGATAATCTGCATCAACCAGACAAGAGTAGAGCATTCTCACCCATACGTGCACAGCATCAAAGTCTGTGAACAAGGGCTTTGAAGTAGGCAATGAAACATCAAGTATGTTTTGAGGTGGCTGGCCTTGTAGTGCTTTCTGAAGATTCTCATCAGAATTTAACCTGCCAGAAAGAGCACCTCCTACACCTGTTTCATGCTCCCAATCCGGTAAGCCAGCATGATGACCCGCAATGAGGTAAGAAAGAATTTTTCCAATCTGCGCATTTTTTTGAAGGGCGTAAAGAGCGCCGGCAGAAGAGTGATCAATTTTACCCATTCTCTTCCTCCGAATAATCCCCATTGTTTTTCCGAATATATTCCTGCCACGCCGGATTGTATTTCCCAAGATCATGCAATAGACCAGCAGCTTTTACCCAGTCACCATTACCAAATTCATCAGCAAACGAAGCAGCTTTCTCTGCAACTCGAATAAGGTGTTCATTCAAATCATGTTTATCCCATGTACCATCAGGGTTTTCACGAAGATGAGCGACTGGATGTATAAAATGAAGTGGCATATATAAAACCTAAAATGATGTAAATGATTACTGATAATGCATACCTTGTTAACATCACATATTATTTACAAAATAATCTCTTCAATTAAAAAACCAGTAGTCACTGAAATAATCTCACCTTTTCTGTTTATTGAATTTATGCACCTTGGTGGGACAAAAGCTGTCTGAGGTATAAAAAAAGTTTTTTTCGTTGATCAAATTCCTCGCCATTAAGCAGATGAGGAAATCCATTGGGCAGTGGGCAATCGGCAGTGGAAGACATGAAGGTCAGGAAAGAAAAGGAGAGATTTCTCACTTTCAGTTCGAAATGACAAGGGAGGGGCTGAAATGAAATTCAACTTACTTTGACTTGCTCGCTCTTTCGTTTATAGAATGTAACACCGACACGCTGAATGTGATCAATGATATCGGGGTCGCTGATATTGGCGAGAATAGATAAGTCAATGGTGTAAGGGAGAAACAAGCTATCGAGATCATCAATGATTTTATTCAGCGTGCCGAATGTCAGTGCTTCACCATTAAGTGTAAGGTCAATATCTGATCCATTCCTGTAGTTGCCGGCGGCACGTGAGCCATAGAGTATGGCTTGCTCCACCTCTGGATAGAGTGAGAGAAGATCGTTGATTTTTTCGATAGTGGAATGCTGCAACCCGTATTTCATACGTTTTCCTCCTCTGTCAGCGCATCCAGCTTGACTTTGAGATCCTTGAATTCAGAAAAATAATCGGAGTGAATAGCAGAAACTATGTTACCAGCAGTGGCGTCGTCGTAGGTATGAGATGTTAGATTCCGGCTTACAATCATGTCCATCCAAATATCACCGTTGCCAATTAAACCGGCTTTAAAGGCGGCTCGGGTAGTATCTTTGGATCCATATAAATTTTGAACTCCGCGATTTTCAAGAAAATCCTTCAATGTCTTCCAGGCCAATTCATGGGTGTATTCAAATGCCTGGATTAAACCCTGTTCTTCAAGCTTTGAAAGTGAGCGCTCCTGTGCAAGCTCTTCAGCTTCTTCTAACTGGGAAAAAGCTTTTTTGAAGTTGTTAAAGCGCTGAATCCAACGAATGTCTGACGGCATGAGACGCAATCTCCAAAAATAGACTTGATAACTTCAACGAATTGATCGCTTAAGCCGAGTTTTACACTTAAATAATGTACAAAACATGGAGTGTATTTATAGAAAAAAGTGATGAAGTGAAATCAGTGGGCAGTGGGCAGTGGGCAGTTGGCAGTTGGCAGTTGGCAGTGGGCAGTTGGCAGTTGGCAGTGGGCAGTTGGCAGTTGGCAGTGGGCAGTTGGCAGTGGGCAGTGGGCAGTGGGCAGTGGGCAGTGGGCAGTCGGCATTGAAGAATAGGGCTTATAAGGCTATGGGACCTATAGGACTGTGCGACGTGAAAGTTTTGTTGTGGAGTTGTCTGATAAAGCAGACCAACTGTTCAGTCAGTTGAGACCGCCATGCATGATAAGTAATTGCCCTGTGTGAAGCTATTGGTAAACGTACCCGCAGGAAACTGTAGGCTGATCCGCGAGGAGAAGCTGAATCTGCCAGCAACAGGCGGAGAGGGGCAAGGTCAGGATGACATGGCTAACATATGTGAACTGTTGATAAACGTCGTCAAAGTCAACAAGCCAAAGTTGCTGACAGGCTTGAACCAAAAGGTATATGGGTAGGTGAACTCCTTTATCCCTGGACTCACACTGACAATAAACCCATACTTCCGCCCGATTATGTCGGGCAATCGAACCGTAAGGGCGACCATGGAAATGTGGGCAAAAGATCGAGGAGAAAGCGAATGAATACGGAGTAATCTGTATGTGCACCATCCGGGCTAATTGGACCAAGCAGGCTGCAGTCCGAATGTAAAGGTAAAAAGTGTGCTGTCTTTACTGGGTAAAGCACTGTGCTTTTGCGAGGCTTGAGCCCAGTGCGGTGAAAGTCGTACGCTGGGTTCTTAGGGGACGGTGGCGCAGTAATGCGCCGCTGTTACCCGATTATAAATGACCAATTTGCAGTGGAAGAGCTGAGGGTCCAGTGGCAGAAAGATGGATACTTCACTTTGCTATATCTTCAGGTTTCCTTCTCCATAAGAGGCTACCTTTGCATCTGAAGTGATCAGTAACAGTCCCTCAATACGAGCTTGAGTGATAAGCATTCGATCGAATGGATCTTTATGTAATGATGGTAGTGCAATTACGGCCGTTGCGTGTTCACTGTTTATCGAAAGCTCTCTGTATGTATTCAGCAACAGCATTTTCCGTAAACGGATAGGATCTACATTGCAATCAGATCTTCCTATTCCTGTTTTAATACTAATTTCCCAAAGACTTGCAGCACTGAAAATCAAATTATTTTCAGGGTTATAGAAGCAGTTCCCTGCATTCTTCAGATAACCGGTCAGGTTGCCCGGCAACCCACAATAATATGTGCGTATCGAGCAGCAGGTTCATCCCTTGCTTTCAGTAAATAAGTGAGCAATATCTTCGCTGGCCATTTGGTCGAAATCATCGGGAACTGCAATTTCACCGACCATGAAGCCAAGACGGTTGGGAGTTTCAGTATCGGATGTAAATGGGATTACTTTTACCATTGGTCGTCCCGCTTTACTGATAATAAATGCTGTACCGCTTGCAGCCTGATCCACCAGACTGGCAAGTTGACGTTCAGCGTCATGTATAGTAACTGTAAGCATTTTATTTTTTGTATTTGATTCTTTTTATCTCTCCCACTTTAGTTTGATCACGACCAATATCACGTTCTATTGAAATACTGTCATTGGTTTGCATCATTATTTCTTTAGCGATAAAGGAGAAGAGAGTTCAGTAATAATACGTTATTTCAGGAATATAAAAAAGTTTCGAGAGGGCGAGGGGAATCAGTGGGCAGTCGGCAGTGAAGATAGATCCCTCCCGATGGTCGGGATGACAAGGGAGGGACGGGTGCTGAGGTCGTATGTTAAAAACGGGGGTATAAATAACGCCCCTCCGGAATTAAATTATTGAGGTACTAACTCTTTGAACTCAATCCGGAGGAACTATGAAACGCGCATTGAAAGATAATCAAGATGCCTTTACAGGTCAAGAGTTTTATATCGGTATAGATGTACACCAGAAACAGTG
>CAIXLG010000013.1 GCA_903920215.1 uncultured Chlorobiaceae bacterium | reverse complement strand
GTTATGTCATCACGATAAGTAATCTGATTAAAATGAAATAATGATGATTAATTGCCCGGTGAGGAGCCGGATTTTTTGTGTGTAGTGTGTGTATGTTTTATACCCTTTTAGAACAGTAAATAAATTCAACATTACAGATTTGCTATCCCTTGTTATCTTTTTCATTTCGGTATCTTCCTATTGAAAATAGAGACGTTGAAAAAATCCTGACTGCGGGGTTTGTTACTTGAGTTGCTAAGTTTTCCGGTTATACAGGGTGTGCTTATTCTCGCAAATTGTTATAAAATAAATATTTAATAGGGTTTATATGGCACAGAAGACTGTTAAGGTCATGTTTATAGGCGATGTTGTTGGTACTCCTGGTTTGCAGATGGTTGGAAAGATGCTGAAGAGTTTTATCAGCAAGTACAATGTTGATTTTGTGATCTGTAATGGTGAGAATGCGCATCATGGGAAGGGGATGAGTCTTGACGCACTTAATCAGCTTCTTGAGGCTGGCGTTAATGTTGTGACCGGAGGAAACCATACCTGGAGCAATTTCAACTTTTTTGACACCCTGAAGACACATAGTCAGGTGTTGCGTCCTTTGAACTATCCGAAAGGTACCTACGGAAAAGGGTATGGGGTATACAAGCTTCCGAATGGACTGGGTAATATTGCTGTGGTCAACCTTCAAGGCAGAACCTTTATGTACTCCATCGATTGCCCGTTCAGAACGGCGGACTGGGTGATCAAGCAGATTAAAGAGCAGGTCAAGGAGAATGTTCGCCTGATCTTTGTTGATATTCATGCAGAGGCTACGGCTGAAAAGATTGCCCTAGGCTGGTACCTTGATGGCAGGGTTTCGGCAGTTATCGGCACCCATACCCATGTTCCAACCTCAGATGAACGTATTCTGCCGAAAGGCACCGGCTATTGCACTGATGCCGGAATGACTGGACCGCATAATTCGGTTATCGGCATGCAGATCAAGTCGGCAACTGACAGGATGCTCTATCAGACACCGCACAAATATGAATGTGCCGAAGATGATGTGCATTTTTCTGGAGTTCTCATGTCACTTGATCTTGCGACAGGAAAAACAGTTGGTATCGAACGGATATTTTATCCTGAATTTGATCGTGGAGTGATGTAACAGTATAACTTATAACAAAAAAGCCTCCTGGACGGGGGCTTTTTTGTTAGAGTCAATTAACGAGTATAAGTTCTCTTTTGTTATCGCAGGCCCTGTTCAAATTCTTCTGCAACAATAACATCTTCTGTACTGCCGATATAAAGCGGAGTACGCTGATGCAGTTCGGCTGGTTGAATATCAAGAATACGGGTTCTGCCGTTTGTAGCCCGTCCGCCTGCCTGTTCGCAGATAAATGCGAGAGGATTGGCTTCATACATAAGCCTGAGCTTGCCGTTGAGGTGTTTTGTTGTTGGGGGGTAAACAAACACCCCTCCTGTTAACAGGTTGCGGTGGAAGTCTGCCACCAGGGAGCCGATGTAACGGGTGCTGTAAGGCCGTCCTGTTGCTGGGTCTTCCTCTTTGATATAGTCGAGATACTTTTTTGTTCCTTCGTTGAATTGTGCGTAAGAGCCTTCGTTGATGGAGTAATATTTACCGCTTTTCGGAGTGGTGATGTTCTCATGCGAAAGGAGGAACTCGCCAATTGTAGGGTCGTAGGTAAACCCGTGTACCCCGTG
>CAIXLG010000012.1 GCA_903920215.1 uncultured Chlorobiaceae bacterium | reverse complement strand
TCTCCATCATAAATGCTTATAATGAGGTGTTATTACGCTTTTGATCAAGGATTGCCTGAATTTTTCAAATATTTTCGACCTTCAAATACCAATATAACGTATTATTATATAATATCATAGCGCCTTTTCGTTCAGGCACTATATAAGCGATTTCCTTTTTGTTCAGGATAGCATCAAATATCTGCCGGGCTGCTTTATTGACAGATGCAACCCAGAATTGACCCTCACCTTTTGCCATGTCGGTCTCCACAAAACCTGGCCTTATGTCTGTTATAGAGACCGCTATGTTGAGAAAAGTTGCTTTCTGCTTCAAGGCTTCAAGATAATTAATCTGAAACGCTTTTGATGCATTGTACGATGGTGCCTGCCTGCTGCCACGGAGTCCGCCGACAGAGCTGATCGCGACTAAATGCCCAGTCAGCCACACAAGTAAAACCACAGACATTTGTGTCGATGGTTCGCTTTTCAATGGCGAAGTCTAATCTATCATTCAAGTCGCCGGTCCCTGAACTGATAACAAGCAGGTCAAGCCCGCCGAGTTCCGCAGTCAATGCGTCCAACTTCTGGACACTCGATGTGGTCTCTGTTATATCAAAAGTCTTTGTTACAAACGAATCGGGATTTTTCCGTTGTAATTCATCCAGCCGTTCTTACAGAGATGCAATGCAATAACCAACCTTATCTCAGGATATGGAGGTTGGGGTGATTCCTGAACCCCAACAAAACTAAAGCTGTCTTGAGAGAATAGCTTTTTTCAGCCAGGCGCCCCAGTTGCAGCTGACCGGGTACAGAATCCACTTCTGCGCATGGGAAGCGGCTGTGCTGATCAATTCAGCGACGATGCAGACAGAGCTGAACAAGCAGTTGGCGCGCATTGCATTGCCGAATGATAATTTGATCGAGAAAATTGATAAAGAGCTGAGCAAGGGGAAGGCGGGGGGGAGAAGACTAAGAACGTAATTCACATTCGACCACGCGGTATCAGCATTTATCACCGCCATCACACCACCTGCCATTATAGCGTAATAAAATTGATGTTTTAGAAATAACTGTATATTGCCACTGTAAAAGCAGTTGTGATTTACTGTATCCCTACAGCACATAATAACAGACACACCTTTAGCCTTAAGTTACGGCAAGATAATCCCTTACTTCAGGTCGTTGTGCTGATGGGCAGAGTACCATCTTTATTACAGCAAGTACATTCCATGCGGACTGGAGTTTCCTGATCGTCCGGAACATGATGGTTCCCCGGTGATGATAATAAAATGAGCACAAAAAAAACAGGTAGTCGCAAAAAAGAACTTGAGCAGGCTAAGGAGTCTCTCATCAGTTGCGAAACACAGCATCGCAACCTCATTGACTATATGCGAAATGGGTATGCATACTGCCGAATGGTTGAAGAAGAGGGGCACCCTGTTGATTTTATTCATCTGGAAGTCAACAAAGGTTATGAAGACCTAACTGGCTTGAACAATGTGGCAGGTAAAAGAATAACCGAAGTTCTGCCCGGAATCGCCGAGTCAAATCCAGAGTTTCTTGAGAAACATAAACGGGTAGTCGATACTGGGATCCCAGATCAGTTTGAAATCTATCTTGAAACTTTGAAGAAATGGTTTGATATCAATGTCTACAGTCCGCAAAAAGGGTACACCGTAGCAATGATTGATGATATTACCAGGCGCAAGCAGAATGAGGAAGAACAGAAAGTACTTGTGCGGGAATTGATTGCCGCAAAAGAAAAAGCGGTAGAAAACGACAAATGGAAAACTGAGTTTCTGGCGAACATCAGCCATGATATACGCACCCCGATTTCTGGTATTTTCGGCTTTTCAGATCTCCTTAAAGACCCTCATCTTTCCAAAGGGGAACAGGTTGAGTATGCAGGTCTCATCCACAAAAGCTGCGAGCAAATGCTGCATCTTATCAACAATTTCATTGATATTTCATGCATAGAGGCAGGCGAAGCCAAACCCCAGGTATCACAAACGCCAGTCAATGAACTACTCAATGATATCTGCGCTTTTTTCAAGCCTCAGGCTGAGAAAAAAGGATTGGAGTTACGCTGCAGCCCAGGACTACCCGACAACGAAAGCACTATCGAAACCGATAACGTAAAGCTTCAGCTGATACTGACCAACCTTGTACAGAATGCGATGAAATTCACAGGTGCTGGCAGCATTGAGATTGGCTATACCAAAAAAGAGAACATGCTTGAGTTTTTTGTCATCGATACAGGTATCGGCATACCTGCAGACAAAAAAGAGGAGATCTTCGAGCGATTCCGTCAGGTTTACGATGCAGTAACAGCAAACAGTGGAGGATCAGGACTCGGATTGAACATTTCCAGACAATACGTCGAAATGCTTGGCGGAACAATCTGGGTTGAATCAGAAACAGACGCAGGAAGCAAATTTGTTTTTACACTCCCATTTTCACTAAAAAAATAGGATACTGCTTCCCTCATCAAGGAACCTGTCGACTTTTTTCCATCTGTAACAATTCCCATTGCAGAAGATGACGAAATTAGCTTCCGCTTGCTTAAGACTTATCTCAAAGACGACAACATCACCATTCTATCAGCACTTAATGGATAGGCATCCCGGCACTTTGGGTTTTGAATGATGCTGACTATCCAAGAGCGTGCGAGGTGATGGAGGCGAGGCGAAGTTTGCCGGTTGGAAAGAACAGGCAATGGGTTTGCCCTGATTGCGGCGAAACGATTGAAGGTCAATTCAGTTCATGCTGGAAGTGTGGCAGGGAGCAAAAAGAAGCATGAACACTCGTTTGATCGGTGCGCATAAAAGAGAGTGGACAAATAGTGTGTGTTCTCGAATATATCAAAGGTAGTGATCAGCTTGAACTACTGTAATTACTTGGCGACGTATCTTTTTTTATAACGACAACAAAGGTTGAGGACATGGGAGAAATTTACCAGGCACTTGCAGAAGGAGCAGATTTGGAGTATAAAAATCAAGAAGAGTTTCTTGGTGCAGAGGTTTTCGGCAATCCACCAACAGGTGTGAGATACCGTTTATCCACTTCATTTGAGGCTGAAAAGTTTTTGGCTTTACGTGAATTGGAGTGCCAGTCAGCAGGAATGACAACTCACATGGTGATTGAAGCGGAAGTTCCAGAAAAAAAAGGCTAAAAAATCCCTATAAAACAATACCGTAAAATTAGTTACGTGCTTCTGTCAGTTTTTTCCTTGTGACTACATTTACTCTTTTTGCCGGCACAACTTCAGGAAGTGTAATTCCTGCTGC
>CAIXLG010000011.1 GCA_903920215.1 uncultured Chlorobiaceae bacterium | reverse complement strand
GGCGCAGTTCTTCTACTGAACGAGCATTTAGCAATGCTTCCTTTGCCTTTTCTAAAACATTTTTACCACTTGCTGGTCGTGCCATATACCCAACTCCTTTTAGGGTATATTATAACACTTTTGTTTAAGAAATGGAATAAGTTGAAATACCTGTGGGTGTCCATAACTTTGGTGCTCGGTGAGCTGGTTGCAGGGCTTGCGTTTCATATCTTGAAGAAGTGCCTTGGTGCCGAACAGACTGGGGGCTCACACTGGGAATCGGTTCTGAAGGGGATACTTGAGCGCGCGACTCTCCTCGTGGGGTTGTTGGCGAATTTCCCGCACGTCTTGACCGCCTATGGTGCGCTGAAGATCAGCACTCGATTGAGAGATGACCAACAAAATCCCATATCGAACACGTACTTCCTCACCGGAAACCTACTCTCCATTCTGTTCGCGATGGTTTACGCAGTGATCATCAAAAAACTAGTGGAGTAGCTCGTCGGATGTCAAAGAAGTGAGTTTAGCTTCAAGCTATGGAAGTACTGCTAACAAATAATAAGCGATTGCGATATGCTAAAGGTTTAACTAAAAGGACTATGGCAATACCTGATTTCCAATCCATGATGCTTCCCTTGTTGCGTCTTGTGCAAAATGGTAATGAACACCGGCTGGCTGATGCCCGCATACCGCTTGCCGACCAATTTGCTCTAACAAGCGAAGAACAGCTTGAACCGCTTCCAAGCGGTCAACAGTCCCGATTTAACAACCGTATAGCATGGGCCAAGATTTATCTGGAGCGAGCAGGATTGCTTGCCAAGACTCGCCGAGGCCATTTCAAAATTACCGATGCGGGGTGTACTGTTCTTCTGAATCCACCCGAGCGCATCGATATCACATTTCTAAAACAGTTTCCTGGGTTTGACGAATTCCGAACTAAAACGCCAGATGTCGCAAGCGAAGATACTGTAACGGAGAAGACTCCAGAAGAAACACTTCAATTTGCCTATGAGACTATTCGTAACTCGTTGGCTGCAGAATTGATTGCGCTCGTTAAATCGGCAACACCAATCTTTTTTGAACGATTGGTTCTTGACTTGATGTTGAAAATGGGTTATGGTGGTTCACGCGATAAGGCAGGGATGCTAACGAACGCTGGTGCAGACGAAGGAATTGATGGGATCATCAACGAGGATCAATTAGGGCTTGATGTAATCTATCTACAAGCAAAACGCTGGGAGAACACAGTTGGACGCCCAGAGATTCAAAAATTTGTTGGCGCATTGCACGGTCGCCGCGCAAGGAAGGGAGTTTTCCTAACAACAAGTTCATTTTCGAGTGATGCGATTGAGTATGCCAGTAAAATAGACTCAAAGGTTGTCCTGATTGACGGAATAACCCTGGCACAATTGATGATCGACTTCAACGTTGGGGTGAGCAATTCACAAGTTTACGAGATTAAACGCGTAGACTCAGACTACTTTGCTGATGAATAACTGTATACCCCCTGATAATGTGTTTCGCAGAGTTGGTTTGTTTGATATTGATAGCATTGAAATTGATAAATGAATGGGCGGTTATGTACCGTGCGGAATTAAAAGAAATGTGGGATAAGCAGGAGTGTCATCATCTGCCCCCATTGGAGTGACACATTATGAATTATCCGAAAATCAAAAGCGCTCAAGCCATTGATAGCCACTCTCTTCTGGTTGAGTTCGATAATAGTCAGAAGAAAAAATATGACATTAATCGGTTGCTCGATAGAGAGATGTTTGCTCCTTTAAGGAACGAGACCTTATTTCGAGCTGTGAAGGTTGATATTGGTGGTTTTGCTGTAGTCTGGAGTAACGATATTGATATTAGTGAGCATGAACTATGGACTCATGGCGAGTCAATCCCAGCTTGACAGCGCAAGAATTTGGTATTCTTAACGTACAGTTACGGAAAGGAAGGGATGAGTTGGTCGTGGGTAGTTCGCAGTTGGCAGGAAGTCCAAACTTCATAAAAGACTTGAGGTTAGCATATAAAGGTCGTGTTATCTGCTCAGTGAGGCATCATGTTTCGGGTGCCCTGTTAAGCATTAGAGCTTCAATCATTTGCCTTTTTTCAGGCAGGAAATGTTACCCTGCCGTTTTTTTTTGTCAGTTATTAACAGCCTTGTTTGTATTCGATTCTACCATCTGAATTACCAGTTTCATCCCGCAAGCATTGGCATATCTCCGCAAAGTGTTCAGCGAAGGAGAGTGATCCTTCTTGCCGAGGCTCGATTCTATACGGGCCAGAACCGGTTGCGATACACCCATACGTGATGCTACTTCTGCTTGTGTGAGTCCCGCATGTGCTCTTGCGTCGAGCAGGGCGGCTAAGGCTGCGAACTCATCTTCGAGTGCATCATAGGCAACTTTGAACTCGGGATCGGTCGCACACTTTTTAGCGGCGACTTCGCTTGGATCGAAGAAGATCGGGTTATATGCGTTGTTGTCACTCATGATTTTATCTCTTTAAGTCTTTTTCTCGCAAGTCGTAAATCTTTTATCGGAATTTTAGGGGTCTTTTTGATAAACCCGTGAAGAATGATCACCTTCCGGTTAATCAGGCAACAGAAGAGAGCTCTCCCTATTCCTTCTGGCCCTTTGGCTCTGATTTCAAATAACCCATCGCCTAATGCTCGAGTGTATGGTAAGCCAAGGTTTGGGCCCGAACGCTCTATCTGTTCGGTAATCTTGATAAAACTCGCATACACCCCAGAGGGCCAGTCATCAATGCTGGTTTGAACAGAACTGTTATAATAGCCTATTTGATAGCTCATGCATAAGTATAGCATATATGTTATAATTTATCAAGGAGTATTACTACAAGTAGGGGATTCTAGGGGACGTTGGTGACTATGTGTATTTAATTTTTGAAAACAGTACATTAAAGGGTGAACTATTGCTATAAGCTCAAGAAAATAACTAACGATTACAATGCCGAGAGGGGCAAGATTGGATACACCGGGAACCCTCCATCATGTGATGGTTAGGGGAATCGAAGGGAACCATATCGTTATGGATGATGATGATCGTCATCTGTTTGTGTCCCGTTTGGGTATTGCGGCTGCATCAACAGGGACAAGAATTTATGCTTGGGCACTCATGACCAATCATGCTCATCTGTTGTTGAAAAGTGGAGAAGCCGGCCTGTCGATATTTATGCGTAAGTTTTTAACCGGCTATGCAATCTTGTACAATCGCCGTCATTTTCGTCACGGGCATTTGTTTCAGAATCGATATAAATCAATTATCTGCGAAGAGGAGCCGTATTTTCTGAAACTGGTCAGCTATATCCATCTCAATCCACTGAGGGCCGGACTTGTCGGCTCAATGGATGAACTGGCCAACTACCCTTGGAGCGGTCATGCTACGGTAATAAACAGGATAAAGCGTGATTGGCAGGATCGGAAATATGTACTCCATTATTTTGGCAAAAGAGAGAGAGCGGCGCAAAGTGCATATCTTCAATTTGTGTTAGAGCAGAGTAGCCTGGGAAAGCAGTCTGAGCTGACCGGAGGCGGTTTGGTGCGCTCAGCAGGTGGATGGTCGGAAGTTTTGTCGTTGCGTCAGCGAGGTCAGAAGCAATTTAGCGATGAGCGGATACTCGGTAGCGGGGAGTTTGTAAAAGAAATACTCGATGAAGTTGAAGAAACGGTGAAAACCCTTGTCCCAGATACCTCGAGCAAAGTAAATGCCATGGAAGCTTTGATGCAGAGGTGTCAAGTGGCAGGTATTACATCGCAGGCATTGCAATCAGGGAGTAAGCGCCGTGAGTGCACCGAGGTGCGTAAAGAACTTTCTCGTCATTTTGTGCTTGAATTAGGGTTATCCTATGCTGATACTGCTCGAGTGCTTGGTATATCATCTTCGGCCGTTAATCAGATTCTTCGCCGACATTCTTAGTGTTTGCTGAGTAAATAAAAGTGACTTATCACCGGGCAGTAGTGATAAAATATTTGTAAATCCTGCTTGACGGAGGATGAAACACAGTTTGTTTCATTTTCTGGTTTGGTTTGTAATTATCCGTACCTTTATCGTAATTTGTGTCCAGTATAGAACTCAGAGGGTGTAAAAAGTCATAAACTTTAGTTCTTTCATCATGATTATCGGAGAGCATAATGACCGTCATCGAACAACTGAAACAAGAAGCTGAGTTTCTTACGGAACCATTAGCTCAAGAGGTATTAGACTTTTTGTTGTTTGTACGCACTCGACGCGGAACAGAGTTGCCTCCGGGTGTTTTTGAGCACACTGCGGGAGGATGGAAAGGGGAGGCACTTGAGCGCGCTCCACAAGGCGACCCTGAACAACGTTTGGAGTTGGAATAATGTGGCTGCCTGATACCAACGTCTGGATTCGTTATTTGAATCCTCAATCATCTCCGGTAAAAGCTTGTTTCTTGCGGTGTCCAGCAGATCAAATATTTCTGTGTGATGTAGTGAAAGCGGAACTCTATTTCGGTGCGTTCAAGAGTACGCGGTGTGATGAAAATCTGACTTTGCTTGACGAATTGGGAAAAAATTTTTTATTGTTTGCGTTTGATGGTAATGCAGCCCTCCACTTTGGTCGAATCCGCGCTGATCTTGCCAAGACTGGTAACCCGATTGGTCCTTATGATCTTCAGATTGCTGCTATTGCATTGATTCACTCTTTAACCTTGGCAACTCACAATACAAGAGAGTTTTCGAGAGTTTCAGGCTTAAATCTCGAAGATTGGGAAACATAAGCTGCTTTTCGGGTCAATTGTCAGCAGCATGTCCAAACTTCATGAAATACTTTAGGTTAGCTGTTATCTGCTCAGTGAGGCATCATGTCCTTGATGCCACTTTGATGCATCAGAGCTTCAATCAATTGACTTTTGTCAGTTAGGAAAAGTCAATCTTCAGTTTTTTTCTGTTTTTTTGGAGTCAACTTGATTTCCAGTTCGCAGCCAACAGCTTCGGCATATTTTCTGAGGGTGGTAAGGGATGGGGAATGCTTGCTGCCGGATTCCAGCCTGGAGATCGCACTTTTGGTTGTCCCGATTTTCAGTGCCACTGCTTCTTGGGTCATTCCTGAACCCCGTCGTGCAGAGAGCAGTTCACTGATAAATGCATATTTTGGTTCCAGCGCGTCATATTCCCTGCGGAATTCCTCGTTTTGAAGGTCTTTGGCAATATCCCCCTCAACATCGTATGGGACTGGCTGGTATTTAAGTTCATCCATTTTTAATCTCCTGTAATCGGCCTTGATGCTTGAGATCCATCCATCAATCGTATCCTTAATACCGGGTGGAAGTATTCAATTTCATAACTCACGGCATAAGTTAGCGATTTTGATAACTATAGGCAAAATAGTAGGCAGGTAGGAGTGTGCTGAGTTGTGGTGGTCATATTTTGTAATCGCGGATGGGTGGTGTATATTTGTTGAGAAAATTGATAATGGAGGTGAGTTATGGCTGTACAACATATTTCGCTTGATATTCCTGAAAAGGTATTGCTGGCAGAGAAGACTGATATTATTTCATTCGGCAGAGAGTTGCGGATGCTTGCTGCTGTGAAGTTATTTGAAATGGGTAGGCTTTCTTCAGGTCGCGCTGCTGAACTTGCTGGAATGGGTCGAGTTGAATTTTTACTCAACCTCGGCAGGTATAATGTTTTTCCTTTAGCTGCGGAGTTAGATGACTTAGAACATGACCAAGTTCATTAATGCGATAAGCAATACTTCTTCGCTTCTTTATCTTTATTGAATAGGGGGTAATTGATTGGTTGCCAGAGCTTTTCGGCGAAATATGGACACCTGAAGCTGTAAAAAGTGAGTTATTGGTTGGAGGACATAAGGGTTATGTCGTTCCAAAACTTTCTGATTACTCATGGCTTCAAATTGTTAATCCTCAATCACTTCCTTCCGAGTGGCTTTCCTTGGATTTGGGTCCGGGAGAATTGGCGGCTATGTCGCTGGCAATCGAAAATCCAGATAGTATTGTTTTGCTTGATGATATGCTTGCTCGTCGTACAGCTGGGTTAAATGTTTGGGGGACCCTTAAGGTTTTATTGGAACGGAAGTTCCAGAAAAAAAAGGCTAAAAAATCCCTATAAAACAATACCGTAAAATTAGTTACGTGCTTCTGTCAGTTTTTTCCTTGTGACTACATTTACTCTTTTTGCCGGCACAACTTCAGGAAGTGTAATTCCTGCTGC
>CAIXLG010000010.1 GCA_903920215.1 uncultured Chlorobiaceae bacterium | reverse complement strand
TCCGTATCGCTCACGACCATAGCTTTTGACCACAGCCGCATACGGTGGTTTGCACCCTACTCCTGCAAGTCGAGTGCGAGGGACCTACCCTCATCATCCATGCTGCTTATCTGCGGCACACTTTACGTTGGTAACCTGACCGGTTCATGGAGAGGAAAGGCGTTGCCCCTCTTTTACCTTATAATAAAAGCTTGTCTTGTTGCGGGCGGCTCCTTGGTGGCGGCGGGCGTGAGCTGTTGCCAAAGCTTTCTTTCTCCGGCGTTTGTATTTGATACCGGCAGCTTTCCTTTTCCCAGCGGCCAGAAGATTCAAGGCATCCGACGCCTGCTGCAAAAGCCTCATTGCATAACTGGATTCAGTGGCCAGCTCACCCGAAGCATTTCAAGTCTTCCGCTTGGGCTTTGCCTTATGCAGCGTCTTGCAGCTTGCTCTTGAAAATGCAGCAGTTCGGAATAAATTATAAAAAGTACCGCTAGGGTGTTCTCCGTAACTTATGGAAGGCTTGTCAACTAAACCGGATGTATAATGAACTTTTCTGGCAGTTTATGTGCCGCCACTGAAAACAAGGTTGGAGTGGTATTGATTCATGGTAAATGGGGGAACCCATTACAGTTCAATTCCCTGGCTAAATTGATGAAAAACAAGGGGTATATGGTTCTTACACCATTGATGCCATGGAGTAAAGTCAGGGGATATGATGTCGATTATTCGGCAGCATTAGAGATTGTAACCGGCAATATTCAGGAATTACGAAACAGCGGCTCTACCGTCATCGTTTTGGCCGGACACAGTAAGGGAGCAAATGCAGCTATAGCATATACCGCCTATGGCCCGGAAAAAATTGATGCCGTTATAGCTATAGCTCCCGGACATATGCCTGAAATAGCTCGTTACCAAGAGAGCATCCAGTCAAGCATCAATAAAGCCAAGGAGATGATTGATAGCGGAAGAGGCGACGAGCGGGCATTATTTACACACAGAAATAATGGCAGATATGCTGATATCACCATGACTGCCGCTACGTATTTCAGTTATTACGACCCTGAAGGTATGGCATCAATGCCTCTGTCGACATTGAAAATCACTCCAGGAATTCCGCTTATCTGGATATTGGCAGGGGCAACAGATGTTCTCTATGATAAAGGCAGGGATTATGTTTTTGAAAAATGGCCCCAGCATCCGCTTAATAAATATCTTGTCTTGCATTCAAATCACATGGAGGCAACTGATGATGCAAAGGAAGAAGTATTACGGTGGATAGAAGCTTTGCACATTCAGCAATAAGAGGCAATAGATATATCTCTGAGTCACAAGGCATTTCACTCTGCATAACCCTTCACACATAATACATTTATGTGGTTTATTGCCGGTTTTCTTCAGGAATGTCGTCATTTACTGCAAAGATATAGTGTACGACCAGCGGCTAAACCTTTTCTTAAAAAAACAACATCGTATTAACAGCCCAAAACCCTTCTGTATCAAGGCCTTGAGTAGTCTTCCCTCCTCTCTTTCATAATAATTGGCCTGACATATAAAGCTTGGCTCGGTTCTTGCAGCATGTAATGATAATGATTCAGGGCTTTGACTCTGTATTCCTGAAAATCTGATGACAAACGCATCGAAAACCTAAAAAAGTACGAAAATGAGAAAAGTTGCTATTTACGGAAAAGGTGGTATCGGCAAGTCAACAACGACTCAAAACACGGTTGCCGGTCTTGCGGAAATGGGTAAGAAAGTCATGG
>CAIXLG010000009.1 GCA_903920215.1 uncultured Chlorobiaceae bacterium | reverse complement strand
CTCACGTGCAGACTGCCATGGGTAACTACCGTTGGTCTACTGAATCAGTAGCCAGAGATCGGCTGTTCTTGGAATATCTGGGAGTGACCTCCTAATAATGTGCGCTTTATCCGACTTTCAGGTTTTAATGGCTGGAGCATATCGGCAAGCAGAAAAACCGTGCCGAGAACGAGAAACCCTATTGATGAGAGTACTGCAACAGAGAGCATTTTTCTATCGCACCCTTCAAAAAGATGAAGGATGGCGCTTATTGCAAACGTGGCGCCTCCAAGCCCCCCTAAAAAAAGGTAGGTTGCGATCTGCCAGCCCCATACATGCTGATGAACAAAAGTCATAATGAGTATTCTCCTTTCTAAGATGGGATGTAAAATACTTTTGGAGACGTTCCAAGGCCCTGGTTCAGTGCTGCAGCTTTGCCGCTTGTAGCAATTTTATGCACTTCACTTGCCGGGTCATCAAGGTCACCGAATATTCGTGTATGTGTCGGGCAGGTGCTGACACATGCAGGTTCAGTGTGCAGTGAAATTCTGTGCTGGCAAAAGGTACATTTATCGACATGCGGTACCTCATGAGTCGCGTTGCTTCCGTACAGTTCTCTTTCTCTGTTAACGTCATCACTCTCATAGGGGTATCGGGCATCGTAAGGACAGGCTATACAGCAGGCATAGCAACCGATACACCGGTCATAATTGACGAGAACAATACCATCCTTCGTCTTATAGGTTGCCCCGGTCGGACATGCCGACAAACAGGGGGTGTTTTCACAGTGCATGCAGAGACGGGGAAGCATTACCCTATGTACGTCAGGATAATTCCCTTGTTCTTTATCTTCGACATGCGTACGGAATTTATCGCTCCAGAAGGGAGTCTGGTTTTCCGTGGTACATGCAACCATGCAAGCCTGGCAACCAACGCAGGTTCGCATATCTATAACCATTCCATAACGGGCCATGAGCTCTCATTCCTCCATTTTATCTGTTAAACCGGCAGAACGCTTACCGTAAATTCCTGTGACATGAACGAGGCTGCAATCGGCTCGATACTATAAGGCATAAGTTCATTTAACGGAGTCCCTTTTCCGCCGGCGACACTAAGCTTTTTGTTGCGACTGCCATATGAGGAGGGAAGAAACACCGTATCAGGGCGAATCATTTCGGTAGTAAAGAGTGTTGCTTTTACTTTTGGCCCATAACGGAGATTTTTAACCTCAACGGTCTGACCGTTTTTCAACCCAAGCTCCCCTGCTTTCCTGCTGTTCATCCACAAGCCCATGAATGTGCCTGATTTCGGACGAGTTACTGCGGCGAGAATCGGGTTGTTACTGTTGGTCGAGGCATGGGAAACAACCGGCACTTTACCATAGGTGAAGTAAAATTCATTGCGATCAAGAGTTGCTTTCTCCTCCTTATCACTGGTAACCCTGGGGATATAACCAAGAACAGGATTAAAAATGGGTTGTGCCCCTGCTGCGTCGGCAAATGAAGCAAGAACAGGGCTGTAAAGCTCAAGTCGGCCGGAAATTGTAGGAACAGGGATTTGCCGCGGCATATTGGCTTCCTTAAGAACAGTGGCAGCATCCTTCAGCATCAACATACCTTTTTTGCGAATGATGGATTCTACCTCGGCTCCGGTAAGCTCATTTCCTGAGACATGACCAGCAAATTTACCCATTGCGCTATAAGCACTCTTTAGAAATGCTTCATTAAGAGGCTTACGGGCTTTTTTTGCCGCAAGTATCTCAGCTTCCAACATCTCTTTATCAAGTCCGGCATATTCAGCAACACCTTCAAGAAAAGGTTTCAGCTTGCCCATACGCTCTGCTATTTCGCAGAGCATATCGGAAGTGTCTCTTGTGTTGTAGAGCGGATTGACGGCTCTCAGGCGTGTGGTATAGCCAAGATCCGTGCTTGGCCCAAGGGGATAGAGAAGCGGCTCATTGCGCTCCAGATAGGTGTGGTTAGGCAAAATAACATCGGCGTAGAGCGTCGTATCTGAAGGAAGGACATCAATAGCTACAACCAGTTCAACATTGTCGTGCGAAAGAATTTCCTCCCAACGCTTAGCCGGGAAATAATGCCTTATCGGATTTGCCGCATTCATCAGAAATGCTTTGACCCGGTATGGCTCTCCCTTGAAATTGAGCTCCCCCTTAACGGCTTCAAGCAGACCGACATCTGCCATCGCAGGAATGAATACTGAGGGTTTGCCTTGTTTTTGCTGCTCCATTGCCCAGGCAAATGAGAATGCGGGCTTGCCGTGCTCCCATGCATCCGGATTTCCGAACACATCAAGCAATGCGAAGGCAAACCCCATACCGGGCAATTCTACAGGAGGTACATTTTTATTGCCTGTACCGTTTTTTACATTTTCCCAAGATTTCTCAGCTTTATGGTGGTATTCGCCACTCATTAACCAGCCACCCGGTTTATCAATTCCGCCGACCAGCGTTTGAATGATTGCCTGAAGCCGGCGCTGGCCTATGAGGTGGTGATATCGGGCTCCCATCCATCCTGGATCGACCAATGCGGGTCTTGCCTGTCCGAATTCGATAGCGATACGCCGAATCGTTGCAGCAGGAATATCAGTAATTTTAGAGGCCCAATCGGGAGTGAAGGGCTCAGACTCTTCAATAAATAAGTCAAAAACTGTTTTTACGTGATGTCCTTCCCAAACCAGGCCTGCAGGAGCAGAGAGAGAGGGAAGAAGACGATCCTTCTTTTGCGACCATTCGTTGGTATTTACATAGGCGGCAACAGAGGTGATGCGCTGAGCAATATTGTCATAGAGATAGTATGAAGAGGGTTTTCCATCACTTCCCTTATCTGAGGCAAGATGAACAACACCTTTTTCGTCTTTATAAGCAAGAAATGGAGCGTTGGTATGCTGCGAAATAAACTGCTCGTCATAAAGCTTTTCGCGGAGAAGCGTGTAAAGCATTGCCAGAAAAAAAGCATGATCGGTTCCCGGCTTTACCGGAATCCATTCATCTGATTTTGAGGCTAATTCGCTCATCCGGGGATCAAGGCAGACAACTTTGGCTCCGTTTTTTCTGGCCTGTCCGAATCTGACGGCTCTTGCTGTAGAGATAGCTGCTACTGAAGCGTTATTGAGGCTGAAAAGGATGTAGCGGGCATTTTCAAAGTCAGCAAGAATTTCGTCATGGACATTGAAATTGCCGGTAACAAGATCAGTGCCGAGATGACCTGCTGTAACACAATGCTGAAGAGGAGATGCAATAATATTGGGTATCTGTAAAGTCCTGATAAACGGCAGACTGAAGTGCATGTAGGAGACGCATGCTGTCCAGCCTCCAACCATCGTTATTTCCCATGGATGAACTTTCATGAGTTTATCAGCGATATAGGTATATGCTTCATCCCATGTGGCCACCCTGAAACTCCACTCCCCTCGCTTGCTGCCCTTAACTCTTATGAGTGGTTGTTTGAGGCGGTCGGGATCGTACGTCTGACGGAGTCCGGCCTGCCCTCGTGCACAGATTCTTCCTCTGTTAAGAGGACTTTCGGGATTACCTTCAATTTTAACTGCACGCTTGATACCATCGACATCCTTGGTAGCAACAACAATATTACAGAAGGAAGAGCAGAAATTGCAGATACTTGGAACCCAGATCAGTGCACTGTTGACAGAGCTGTTCTTTTTATCCTGAGAACTCTCTGCCATGCTCCAGAGCGGTCGTAAAAGAGACATTCCTCCCAAAACACCGGCAACTTTAAGGAACTGACGGCGCGTAATATTTTTATGCATAAATTCTCCCTTTCAGACAGATTTTATTGCTGCAATTCCATTTAAGGAATGGATATAAATGGTGGATTATTTCCCCGAATTATTCATTAATCAGACAAGGAACGTATAATATAATAATGTATCGATAATCTTCCTAAGCCAAAAGAATCAAGAACTTAAGGTAGACCTATATGATTTAATCATATACTCTTATCACATCTATATACCTTATTGACTATAACAGAATTATATTTTTTGAATTATATTTTTTCTATTTCTTATTAACGATTGTTATAAATCAAACACATAACAATTGTTATATAAGAGTCCGATTTTTTGGTATTAAATCAACAATATTCGACTGGTTAAATAAAAGAGTTCAGTGATCAAAGAAGGGAAATAAGGCGAGAAAATAAAGGCAATGCGCATACCAGTGACTTGAAAAGCCAGCGTTTCTTTCTACCCACCAATTTCGGACATGCTGGTCCTGACAGAATTGTTGAGCGTATGTTTGCCGTCTTGCGGCTTCTGTGATACAGCTTGCCGGAATAGCTCTATAAGCGCAGAATGAGGAGCATTACCACGAAGAATCGGAAGCAGATTGATCCCTTTCTTTTCATAAAGACAGCTGATGATTTGCCCGTTCGATGTAATGCGAATCTTATTGCACCCAGTGCAGAAATTTCTTGTAAACGCAGGAATAATGGCTATTGATCCTTTATGGTCGGGCTGGGTATAGCTGAAATATTCGGTAGCATATCCTCTGACGGGGTTAAGGTCGGGATAATAACTTTGCAACAATGCCCTGATTTTATCAGCGCTGAAAAACTTTCCGGTTCTCCAGATTTGATTGTCATCAAAAGGCTGCAATTCAATAAACCGCACAGTAACACTATGATCTTTGGTAAAATCAACAAATCGCTGAAGTTCATCACTGTTGATATCACGCATGAGAACAACGTTGAGTTTAACAGAAATGGCATCCGTTTTGAGAAGCATGTCTAAATTTTCACGCACCCTTTTGAATTCTTCCCGCCGTGTTATGGCGCGATAACGATTATCGTCAAGGGTATCAATGCTGAAATTGAGTGAATCAAGACCTGCATCAATGAGGGCAGGAAGAAAACGATCGAGCAGCAAACCATTTGTTGTCAAGCTTACTGTTTTGATGCCAGTATGAGTTTTGGCCTGACGTACTAACTCAACAATATCTTTGCGCAGCAAGGGCTCTCCTCCTGTAAAGCGGATCTTGGTAACTCCAAGGCCGGCAAGCACATCAATAATGGTATTGATATCCCGAATTTTAAGGAGAGATTCCGTATCGGCAGTCTCTTTGTGATCTTCACGCATGCAGTAGCTGCATCTGAGATTACAGGAAGACGTTACAGCAATACGAACATAATCTACAGGCCGGTTAAAATCATCAACAAGCGTACTCTGCAGCAGGGCATTGCTGCCTTTTGTACCAGAATAACTCATGTCGAACATCGGAAAAATGTCTGAAGAAAAGCTGGGTTCCAACTCTTAGCCATTTTTAGAGGGCCCACTATGCGTAACAGAAGATAGCGGAATGTTTCACCACTTGCACAGTGGAATTTACAATGTAATGTTGTAAATGAGAGCTGATTTTTCAGGCGTGACGTTAACCTCACTTGTTAATCACAATTTCATGACGATCGGATTGAAATGCTTTTGAAGCAACACGAACTTCATCGCCTTCTTTAAGGTTTTTTATGTCTTGTTCGCTTTAAACAACCTCAACCACTCCCTTCCCTGCCCCGATCAATCACCGAAAAGGCGTCGGAAAGCTTAAAAAGCTCGTGTTTATCATTTGAAACCCGAATAGTGTTCAGGGCAAAGCTTTTGTGATATTTAAGGATTTCATCCTGAAACTGTGAGCGGGTATGAGGATCAAGGGTTGAGATCGGGGCAACTCGTTATTGTTGATCTCCGGAGAGCATAAAAACGAGATATGAAGCTTGCTTGTTTATGAGCGTATGTTTATAATAAGTATGGGGTGTATATAAAAAATTCATACTGACAGCATTTCTTAAAAACCCAAATAATTGAACTATTTAAACCGCGCATCACCCTTTTTTTTACTGCTAAAAAATTGATTTTCAGCCACGTATATATCATGAATAGACAAAAAATTTTGGTATTAACCGCAGTGATTGTGGTCGTATTCTTATCTGCAGGATGCAGCATTCACCAAAAAAAAGTTGTTGATCGTGACGCGAATAGCTATAACACCGCTCAGATTGGTTCAATGGTCTGGACAGGTAAAAATCTTGACGTTGCTCACTACCGGAACGGCGATCCCATTCCAGAAATAAAAAACCCCAAAGAGTGGGCAATTCTCACAACGGGGGCCTGGTGTTACAACCTCAACAACCCTGATAATGGAAAAACCTACGGAAAACTCTATAACTGGTATGCGGTCAACGACCCAAGAGGGCTTGCGATGGAGGGATGGCATGTAGCCACCGATGCGGAATGGAGTGCGATGAGCGATCTCCTGGGCGGCACAGAACAGGCTGGCGGTGCAATGAAAGCAACAACGCTCTGGAAAGAGCAGTCGAACGGAGGAAACCGTAACAGCGGGGTTGATGCACTCCCGGCTGGAGCGCGACGAGATACCGACGGAAATTTCATGCCGCCAGGACAATACAGTCGACTCTGGTCGTCAACAGAATCATCAGCAAAAACCGCATGGTGCCGCTCACTTGGCTACTTTGATGCTGCATTACGAAGAGGCATGGCCAGTAAAAAGACTGGCTTTTCAGTTCGATGCGTTAAAGACTAAGCCGGTTGTTCCAAATTTGCCAACGCTCCCCCCATGTAGTGTTCAGAGGTTTAATGGGGTTGAGAACGGCCAACGCCTTGTTGCCCGAAAGAGTCATTAATGTTCTGCAGCGCATTACTATTGTGTGGCATAAGCATCGTTATATGGGATTCTTCCAGAAAAAGAGAAAGAGAGTTTTTTCCCTCCAGATGCCGTTCGATAAGATGATGTCGGGATTTAGGCTCATAACAGGCCAGAAGGGGCTCGAGCATTCCTGAATCAGGATTTCGATACGCAGTTGCAAAACGCATTGGATTGCGCTCTTCACAAAGTTGGTGGAGAATATCCGTGTCAAGACAAGGCAGGTCACAGGCAGCAACAACCCACGCTGCATCAGGGTTTGCTCTTTGCGCTGAGAGCAGCCCTCCCAATGGGCCTATACCAAGGTAGCTGTCGGTGATAAGGGGAATCCCAAAGTGACGATAAGTTTCTGCCTGTTCTTCCCGACAGGATACAAAGACCTCATGGCATTGCTGCTGCAATAGAGCCGCTGTATGCAAGAGCTGGTTTTGGGAATGGTATGCAAGAAGTGCTTTGTCGCTTCCCATCCGTACACTTCGGCCTCCGGCAAGCACCAAGCCGTTCAGAGCGCTCGATCTGG
>CAIXLG010000008.1 GCA_903920215.1 uncultured Chlorobiaceae bacterium | reverse complement strand
GGGAATGAGGGAGGCATTGCTTAAGCCGACTTCTTCGATTTTGGAGTAATACCGCAGCTCATTCTTGCGGTTGTTAACGGCAAAGATTTTGAACAACCCTTTGCCTGTGTTCTTAAAAGAGAAGGCCCCGGATGCATCGGCCTGTATGAGGTAATCAGGCTCTCTTGTCAGCAGGCTCGCTGCCGCGGTGGTGTTGGAGTGTTCGGAGAACGCCAGCACTAAGGCGTTTGTGGCGGATGAAAAGTCTGCATTAACGACTTTGCCGCTGATTACTCCGGTATCGATAACCGGGCCGGTAGAAAATGCAATGGTATAGGGGCCAGGGAATGAACGGCCCTGGGTGTCCCTGAGATTTTTGTCGAGGGTGATGACGTAAGTGCGATTCTTTTCAAGAGGTTTGAACACTCTTATTTCCGCCTCTTTTCCATTGACAGCGATGTCGTATTTACCGATGGAAGGCGAAAAGAGAAGGGAGTTGAGTAACTGCCGTCCGGAAATATAATGGTTGAATGTGAGGTGGATTCTCTCTGTGGATACATTGACGGAAGAAGGTGCAGGATTGGAAAAGAGCACTTGTAATGGAGAGGTATCCAGAGGGCCACCCGTAGGCGGACGATCGGATGCACAGCCCCCGCAAAGCCAAAGCAGGAGAATGAAGAACATCTTCATGATACGCGATACACTTTGCATGAAAATCCTTCGTTCTCCCAGTAAGAGAGGCTTGATTGTATGTGTCTGTTAAAATTCGTAAATTAAAAACTAAAGTAGTTCTATGAAAGTTTTTCGTGAAAAATTATAGATTGATAGCGATATAGATGGCCAGACGAAATATTAAAGTTCTTTATGTCTCCGGTGAAGTTTCTCCTTTTATAAGAATCAGTGCACTTGCTGATTTTATGGCATCTTTCCCCCAAGCTATTGAGGAAGAAGGATTTGAGGCTCGCATAATGATGCCGAAATACGGCACGATCAACGACCGTAAGTTCCGGTTGCATGATGTTTTGCGTTTGTCCGATATAGAGGTTCACCTGAAGGAGAAAATAGATTTACTGAACGTCAAGGTGACGGCGTTACCCTCAAGCAAGATCCAGACATATTTTTTGTATAACGAAAAATATTTCAAACGTAACGGTCTTTTTACCGACCTCTACAGCGGAAATGACCTGAAGGGAAGTGCCGACAAGGTTGTTTTCTTCAATGTAGGTGTTCTTGAGACCTTGCAGCGTCTTGGATGGAAGCCCGATATTATCCATTGTCACGACTGGTATGCCTGTCTTATCCCCCTTCTGTTGAAAACTGTCTATGCAGGGAATGAGTTTTTCAAGGATATAAAAACTGTTCTTACCATTCACAATGTCTACCGTCAGGGCATTGTTCCCTTCAAGTCATTTCAGAAGCTTCTGCCCGATGATGTATGCTCCGGCCTCTATTGCACCAATGACGAGGTGAATATGCTCTACACCGGTATTGAGCATGTCGACCTTTTTACCACGACATCGAAACGCTATGCCGAGGAAATTGTACAGGATGGTCCGCAGACTTTCGGGCTCGGTCCGGTACTTGAGGAGTATCAGGAAAAGTTTTACGGAATCCTTAACGGGATTGACAACCGCCAGTGGAACCCGTCGACTGACAAGCTCATCAAGAAGCGCTACGGCATTGAAAATATGGATGGCAAGCTTGACAATAAAAAAGCTCTGCTTGAGGAGGCAGGTCTGCCGTATTGCGAAGGCGTTCCTCTTGTGGGCGTTATTGCCAATTTCGATGAATTTCAGGGAGCAGAGCTCCTGCTGCAAAGTCTTCAGCAGCTGGCAGCCCTTGATATTCAGCTTATAATCAGCGGTTCCGGCGACAAAAAATATGAAAAGCTGTTTCAGGATTTTGTTGCCGAGCATCCTGAACAGGTGAGCCTGCAGTCCGAATTTTCCGATTCATTTTTCCATCTTGCCATAGCGGGGCTCGACATTCTCCTTATGCCCGGCAGGATTGAGTCGTGCGGGATGATCCAGATGTTTGCCATGAACTATGGCACCATACCTGTGGCTTATGCCGGAGGCGGGATTGTTGAAACCATAGACGATTTTGCCGAAGACAGAGGGTCAGGATTCATTTTCCACGACTATACTGTTGACTCTCTGCTTGGTAAGCTTAATGAGGCTATTGCATGCTTTAATGACGGAGAGAGTTGGGAGCAGATTGTTCTGGCAGGCATGAACAGAGACTTCACCTGGAAAAATTCAGCCGAAGAGTATGATCAGCTCTACCGTCAACTTCTTGAAAAATAGGGGATGACGCTGCACACAATAAAGGTCCTTTTTCTCGACAGGGATGGTACCATCAATCAGGATACCGGCAGTTACATCTCCACGAAAGAACAGCTTGTTCTTATCGATCGGGCGGATGAGGCTATTGCACTTGCAAAACGTGCAGGGTTCCGGATTGTTATTATCACCAATCAGGCAGGTATTGCCAGGGGTATAGCTACGGTGGAGCAGGTCGAAGAGGTGAACCGCTATCTCAATCTTCTGCTTTCAGCCAAAAATGCCAGCTTTGACCGTTGTTATTACTGCCCGTATCATCCCGAATATCCCCATCCCGATTACGATCGTTTCATGGACTGCCGGAAACCGGCGACAGGTATGGTTGAGCAGGCTATCGGAGATTTTCTTGCAGAAGGACTTGTTGTTGATAGAAGTGCATCATTTTTTGTCGGAGATAAAACGCTTGATGTTGAGTGCGGTATGCGTGCCGGAATGAGATCGGTGCTGGTAAGAACAGGCCACAACGAAGAAAAGCTCTGTATCGAGCGCAACATCATTCCCGAATTTGTCGCCGACGATCTTTATAAAGCCGTTACGGAGTATATTCTTGCCGTTGCCTGATTGTATCCCGCTTCCTTACGCCAGCCTGTTATAGAGTATGCTGAGTCTTTATGTGCATATTCCCTTCTGTAAAGCCCGGTGCAGTTACTGTGATTTTTATCTTGTTACCCGCCCGGACCATATAGATGAATTTTTCAAGGCTCTTTCTCTTGAAACCAGATCCCGCTCTTCCGATCTAAAAGGGCGGACGATCAGTGCCATTCATTTTGGCGGGGGTACTCCCTCTCTTGTGCCTGTTGGCTATATAGCCGGGTGGCTCAACGAAATTTCCGCTTTGTGCCTCTTTTCTCCCGATATTGAAATTGCTTTCGAGGCAAATCCTGAAGACCTTGGCGGCAGTGCCATGGATGATCTCCGGGCGGCCGGCATAACAAGGCTGAGCCTTGGTGTCCAGTCATTTACACCCGAAAAGCTGCAGGCGCTCGGCCGGGCGCATACGGCGCTGGAGTCGCAGGTGGTAACAGCCAGGGCGCTTCAGAAGTTTGAGTCGGTAAGCGTTGACCTTATCTGCGGGGTTCCGGGAGAGCAGCTTCCACTCTGGGAGGCTGATCTGCAGGCAGCTCTGGCGCTTCGTCCTCAGCATATTTCGGTCTATATGCTTTCCTTAGAGCCGAAGACCAGGCTCTATCGTGATGTTTTACGGGGCAAGACAAGCGTTCCTGATGATGAAGTTCAGGCATCCCTCTATGAACTGGCGCAGAGTGAAATTGTCGAGCGGGGGTACTCTCATTACGAGGTATCCAATTTCTGTCTCGAGGGCTGCCATTCCCGCTATAATCTGGCAAGCTGGAAGCGGGAGCAATACCTTGGATTCGGTCCGTCTGCACACAGCTTTTCAGTTTGTGAAGGCCGTGAGACCCGTAGCGCAAATGTTTCGAGCCTGACCCGCTATATGGCTGCTCCAGGCCGTGCAGTGACCTTTCGTGAAGAGCTTTCGGCTGAGGAGCGGTTTACAGAAGAAGTTTTTCTTTCACTTCGAATAAACAGCGGCCTTGATGTTGAGTTTTTGCGAAAAGAAAATAAATTAGGACTTCGTCTATCACAGACTATTTTCCGATTTGAACAGAAAGGATGGATAACACAGCACGAAGGGCGACTTTACCTCACACCGAAAGGTTTTTTGTTTGCTGATCTTATTGCCGGGGATTTTATTTTCGGATAACACGCCCATTGAACTGATATTTATTTATGACACACCGGACGATTAACCGCACTCTTGCAGCTCTTCTCTATTTTGCCGCCGCGATTTTATATCTCCGTACCATGGCTCCGACACTCTCATTCTGGGATTGTGGAGAATCTATTGCTACAGCCTATACCCTCGGGATCCCTCATCCACCGGGAGCGCCGCTTTTTCTGTTGATCGCGCACCTCTTTTCAATGCTTCCTACTTTCAGTGATATCGGTGCACGAGTCAACCTGATCGGTACTCTTGCAAGTGCCGGAACGGTGATGCTGACCTACCTCATCACTATACGTTTTATCATTCTTTACCGTAAAACCGACCCCGACAGCTGGAGTATGGCTGAAAAGGTATCGGCTTATGGTGGAGCTATCGTCGGCGCTCTTTCTTTTGCCCTCTCCGACAGTTTCTGGTTTAACGCCGTTGAAGCGGGAGTCTGGGCGCCGTCATCTTTTTTTACAGCCCTCGTTGTCTGGCTGATTCTTCGCTGGTATGAAGAGGATCCCAAACCCGGACACGAACGCTGGCTCCTGGTTGTCATGTACATGATCGGGCTTTCCATCGGTGTCCATCTGCTTAGTCTTCTTGCGATTTTTGCCGTTGCAGTCGTCTACTATTTCAAGAAATACGAGGTTACTGTTAAATCCTTCTCCCTCTTTATTCTTTCGGCTGTCGGATTGTTTTTTCTGATCTATATCGGCGTTATCCGGGGGCTTCCCGTTCTTCTTCATCTCACCTCATGGTGGGGATTTTTCCTGCTTATCGGGCTGCTCGGTTACGGTACCTGGTATTCCCACAGGCACAGGATGGCGCTGTTGAATACCGTCTTCATGTCGCTTTTCCTCATTATCATCGGATATACATCATACAGTCTGATCTATGTTCGTGCCGAGGCAGGGCCGCCCCTCAACGAAAACAATCCCTCCACTCCGGAGGCTTTTTTCTCCTATGTCAACCGTGAACAGTATGGCGAAATGCCGCTCTGGCCTCGACGCTGGTCGCCAGAACCGGTACACCAGTATTATTACCAGCAGTACTCCAGTGAGCTCGACTATTTTGTCACCTATCAGATGCAGAAGATGTACTTCCGCTACTTCGGCTGGCAGTTTATCGGACGTGAGCATGATATGGAGGGCGCGGGAGTCGACTGGTCGGTGCTGTGGGGTATCCCTTTTCTTGTGGGCCTGGCGGGAGCGATTTCACATTTCCGCCGACAATGGAAAATGGGGCTTGTTGTTTCTGCACTCTTTGTGCTGACCGGTGCCGCACTGGTGGTCTATCTTAACCAGACTGAACCTCAGCCCAGAGAGCGGGATTACAGTTATGTCGGCAGTTTTTTCGCATTTGCCATCTGGATAGGAATCGGCATTGAAAGCATCTGGTACTCGCTCCAGGAGCGATTTAAGATGACCTCGAAAAGGAATCAGCTTCTGCTTGCCCTCTTGACGGTTTCAGCCGGAATTCTGTTGATCAATGCTCGTATGCTTCAGGTGAACTACAGGGTGCACGACCGCTCGGGTAACTATGTGCCGTGGGACTGGGCATGGAATATGCTGCAGAGTTGTGAAAAAGATGCCATTCTTTTTACCAACGGTGATAACGACACCTTTCCCCTTTGGTACCTTCAGGAGGTTGCCCGCATCCGTACCGATGTGCGCATTGTCAACCTTAGTCTGGCCAATACCGGCTGGTATCTCGATCAGCTCAAAAACACCCGGCCAAGGGGAGCAAAACCACTTGCATTCAGCATGAGCGACGGCGAAATTGCAGGGATTACCTATATACCTATTGATTCGGTTGATGCTGTGCTTCCGTCATTTCCCGCCCGCCAGCAACTTGTGCGCGAGTCACGTCTCCATGGCTATACATTGCCCTCCGCGCCGACGGACACGATGACATGGCTGTTGAAGCCCGGAATGAGCTATAATGGTCAGGGATATTTCAGACCTCAGGATATTGCCGTGTATGAAATTCTCATGAACAACTTTGCTCAGCGTCCGGTTTATTTTGCTCTTACCGTCGATCCCGAAAGCATGATCGGGCTTGAAGGTTATCTTCGTCTTGACGGGCTGGTCTATAAGGTCGTGCCGATTAAAAGCTCTGATCCCATGAGCTATGTCGATCCGGCGCTGCTCTACAAGAACCTTATGGAGGTTTACCGGTATAGAAATATTAATAACCCGCAGGTCTTTCTTGAAGAAACCTCCAGGAGGCTGTGCGGCAACTATGCACCTCTCTTTGTCAGGCTCGCTCTTGACTTGGCCGGTAATCCCGAGGCAACGCTTAAAATAGAGGACGCTTCAGGCTCCATCAAGGATGTTCAGCGCGGAACGCTGGCGCTGCAGGTGCTTGATGCTTCCGCTAAACTTCTTCCTCCCGCGCAGTATCCCTTGAATCCTGAACTTGCAGGTTCGGTGGTCTCCCTTTATGTCCGGCTTGGTGAAAGAGAGAAAGCGGCTCAGTATATTGCCTATCTTGAAAAATTGACAACGCACTCTTCGCCTAAATCCGAACCGCGGCTTTTTTATATCCTGGCAAGAGCATATCGGAATGTCGGCAGAAAAGAGGATGCCAGGCGCATCATTCAATTCCTTGCAAAAGAGCTGAAACAGCCGGGCTTGGTGGATAAGTTTGAAACAATGAAAGAATAAAACCATATGCAAAGCAGCATTCATGCAACTGCAGTGATCGGCAAAGGCGCCGTTCTTGGAGAGGGGGTTACTGTTGGTCCATACTCGGTTATTGAGGACGATGTCGAAATCGGAAATGGCACCACCATATGGCCTCATGTTCACATAGCCTCAGGGGCACGGATTGGCAGTGACTGTAAAATTCATTCGGGAGCTGTGCTTGCCAATGAGCCTCAGGATCTCAAGTTTTCCGGAGAAAAGACCTATCTTTATCTGGGCGACAGGAATGTTGTCAGGGAGTGTGTTACCCTTAACCGAGGTACTATTGCGACCGGGAAAACCGTGATTGGTTCTGATAATCTGTTCATGGCCTATTCGCATGTCGGGCATGATTGTGTGATAGGCAATCATGTTGTTGTTGCAAATTGTGTGCCTTTTGGAGGCCATTGCGAGGTTGGTGATTATGTCGTTATCGGGGGACTTGCCGCAGTGCACCAGTTTGTTCGAATCGGCCGCTTTTCAATGGTTGGGGGAGTCGCCAGAGCCTCCCTTGACGTTCCGCCTTTTGTCATGGCCGGCGGACACGAGTCTTTCCGTTATGAGGGTCTTAACTCCATCGGGTTGAAGCGGAGAGGGTTTAGTTCTGAAAAAATCACCCTCATTAAAGATGCGTACAGGATTCTTTTTCAGTCAGGCCTGCTGCTGAGTAATGCTCTTGAAAGGGTTACATCGGAACTCCCTCAGGAACCTGAAATCATCGAGATTCTCGACTTTTTTGTATCAGGCACTCATGGCCGGAAATTCTTGAGGCCCTTTAACAGCTGAACATCTGAGAACTAAGGATAAATAGAGAAAAGTATGTCCCGATGGGCACTGGGTATAGATCTTGGAGGTACGGCAATCAAGGCGGCGATCGTCGACGAAAAGCGTGGCATTCTCGCTGACCGGAGGGTTCCAACTGATACCGCTTCAGGTCCGGAAGGGATTGTTGTTCAGCTTGCCGAAATTATTCATGATCTCTACCTCCTGGCTTCAGAGACCATGGATCCTGCCAAATGTGCAGGAATCGGATTGGGAGCTCCGGGGGCGGTCAATGCCGGTACTGGAACCCTGAGTTATCCGCCGAACCTTCCAGGGTGGAGTGTTGTTCCTTTGCGCGATAATCTTGAGCACTATCTGAGGCAGCATAACGAACTATCGATTCCTGTTTTTATTGATAATGATGCTAATGCTGCTGCTCTTGGTGAAGCGCTATACGGGGCAGGACGAGAGTTTCGGGATTTTCTCCTGGTGACACTTGGAACCGGTGTGGGCGGAGGAATTATTCTCGGCAGAAAACTCTATCGTGGACCAAGCGGTACGGCTGGAGAGGTAGGTTTCATGATTATCGATTTTGAAGGTTCAAGCATTCATTCGGGTATAAAGGGCACTCTTGAGAGTCTTATCGGCAAAAAGAGTATTGTGGAACTTGCACGCAGGATGATTGAGGCCTCCTCATCCGGCTCTTCTGTTGGTCGCTTCTGTGACAATGACTATGCAAAGCTTTCACCGCGCCATCTTGAACATGCAGCCAAGGAAGGGGACGCGGTTTCCCTTGCGCTCTGGAACAGGATCGGCTCCATGCTCGGTACAGGTTTGGCAAATGTTGTGGCGCTCATGGATATCAGAAAATTTGTCATAGGTGGCGGTATTTCTGGTGCCGGCAGCCTTATTTTCGATCCGGCACTTGATCAGCTCCGGCTTTCCACGCTTCCTTCCATGCATGATGGACTTGAGTTGGTCCCGGCACTTCTTGGAAACAAGGCAGGAATGTACGGTGCTGCGGCATTATGCTTTGGCTGAACATAACGAGGGTTTACTGTGCTTGAACAGTTGCTTCACCTGCTTTTTCCCAATGTCTGCGTCGTCTGCGGCAGGCTTCTCACTTCCGGGGAGGATGGCTGTTGCAACTCCTGTATGACCGGTTTCAATCCGTTCACAAACTCTGTAGAGGCGGAACAGATGCTGCGTAATGTTATTGCCTCCCATTTTGGCAAAACAGTTCTGTTTGAACGAGGATGGTGTCGTTACCAGTTTCACAAAAAGAGCACTCTGCAGCTTGCGCTTCACGCCATGAAATATGAAGGGCTCTATAACCTCGGCAGCATGTTTGGCCGTCAATTGGGAGAGTGGATGCTTTCCTGTGGTGGTATCGGGGATATAGAGTGCATTGTGCCTGTTCCGCTGCATCGCCTTAAAAAGATTGAGCGATCCTATAACCAGTCTGAGAAAATTGCTGAAGGGATTGGTCAATCACTTGGTAAACCGGTTATGCGGAAACTGCTTGTGAGAAAGCGCTACACCGTTTCGCAGACAGGCCTTTCTGCTGAAGAGCGAAAAAAAAATCCCGAAGGTGCCTTTTCTGTAGCAAAAGGTGTTACGTTGCGTCATGTGCTTCTTGTTGATGACGTTGTTACAACCGGCGCAACCCTGGCGGCAGCCGCCTCGGCACTGTTTGAGGCCGGGGTTGAAAAGGTCTCTTTTGCTGCTTTGGCCATTGCTATGAAGGATTAAGAACCTATGGAACTCTTTTACACCTCCCCTGAGAACATAACGCTCGATGCTGCCCGTCTTGTCATTGATGGTGATGAATTTCATCATCTTGGGAGGGTTTTGCGAAAAAAAAAAGGCGACCTGATTCTTGTTACTGATGGCAACGGTTCGCGTTGTGAGGTCAGGATAGTGGATATCGGTAAAAAGTCACTTGAAGGTGAAATTCTCGATCACTCAGTGGTTGAAAGGCCAGATACCGGCGTCACTGTTGCCCTCTCTCTCCTGAAGGCACCGCAGCGGTTTGAGCTTTTTCTTGAAAAAGCCACTGAGCTCGGGGTATCAGCCATTATACCGATGATTACGGCGCGAACGGTGAGTCAGCCGACGAGTGAAAGGGTACAGGGCAGGCTCAGCAGGTGGAGGACAATCGTTCTTTCAGCCGCCCGGCAGTCAAAGCGATACTATCTGCCGAATCTTTTAGAGCCACTCTCTTTCAGGCAGGTTACTGCTATCGAGGGCTACGATTTGAAAGTGATTCCTTACGAGGGTTCAGATGAAGCTCCCGAGGTGCAATGTGCAGGAAAAAACACGCTTTTTATGATTGGAGGGGAAGGGGGCTTTACAGAAAAAGAGGTCGTGGATGCCAGGGAAGCAGGGTTTAGAGAAATCTCTTTTGGTAAAACAATTCTCCGGGCTGAAACAGCCGGGATTTTTGCCGTCGCTTTTGTTCGAACTCAGCTTCTTGGAGTGGATTGTGGGGAGTGGTTTTAGGCCTGGCGATTGTTATACAAGGAAGAACACAATAGAAAAGACTATGAACAGCCTAAAAGCAAACCAGGTAATCCTTCTTCTGATTGTCCTGTTTATCTCTGCCATTTTTTTTGCCATGATCCGTTATTTTCTCATGGTTATTGTTCTGGCGGCTATTTTTTCAGCTCTGGCCATGCCGGTGTTCAATCAGTTTGACCGCTGGTTCAGAGGGCGTAAAAGCATGAGTGCGGCAATGACCATGATGACGTTGCTTCTGATTGTTATTATTCCTTTAGTCGTTCTTCTTGGTATTGTTGTTGATCAGGCAGGCAGGATCGTGACTGTTGCTGTGCCATGGATACAGCAGCAGTTTAAGGAGCCGGCCGCATTCAACGAGCAGCTTCGTACTCTGCCGTATTATGCGGAGCTTGAGCACTATCGTGCAACTATTCTTCAAAAAGCCGGTGAGCTTGTCAATAAATCAGGATCACTGCTTTTCGAAGGTGTCTCATCATTTACCTATTCGGCTGTTAACGATCTTTTTCTGCTCTTTGTTTTCCTCTACACCATGTTCTTTTTTTTGAAAGACGGCAGTCTGATTCTCTCAAAAGTGCTCTCATATTTTCCTCTGACCGAGTGTGACCAGCATCGACTGCTCGACAAGTTTCTTTCGGTGACAAGAGCGACCATAAAGGGGAGTATGGTGATAGGTGTTATGCAGGGTGTTCTTGCCGGGCTTGCTTTGCATTTTGCTGGTATTGAGAGTGCAATCTTCTGGGGTACCATTATGTCGGTGCTTTCGGTGTTGCCGATTATTGGTTCTGGTCTTGTCTGGTTTCCGGCAGTGGTCTACCTTGCCGCGACAGGGCATTATCCTCAAGCCATTGGGGTTCTTCTGTTCTGCGCTCTTGTTGTCGGCCAGATCGACAATATTGTTCGTCCTATTCTGGTTGGGCGGGATACGCAGATGCATGAGCTGCTTATTTTTTTTGGGACGCTTGGGGGAATAGGGTTGTTCGGGATATGGGGGTTTATTATCGGCCCTATTGTTGCTGCGCTCTTTATGACGGTATGGGAGATGTACGGCGAAACCTTCAGCTCGTTCCTGACGGAAATCAAAAAGGAACCCGCGGAGTAGAACGTCGCCGTAGGGGCGACCCTTGTGGTCGCCCTCTTTGGTTTACGGAGTTCCTTATGGCAGATCGCCTATTATCTACCGGGAATCAGTTGCTGCGGACAACCTCTTCGGCTGAAAAGAAAAATCCGGCTTCAATGGCTGCGTTCTCTTCTGAGTCGGATCCGTGGACAATGTTTTCGCCTTTGCTGTCTGCATAGAGTTTGCGGACGGTGCCTTCGTCAGCCTGTGCTGGATCGGTTGCGCCGATAAGGGTGCGGAAGTCGGCTACGGCGTTTGCTTTTTCAAGGATGATTGGTACACATGGGCCTGATGACATGAAGTCAACGAGTTCGCCGTAGAATGGGCGTTCGCGGTGTACGGCATAGAATTCGCCGGCTGTTTCTTTGGTGAGCTTGATTTTTTTCATGGCGACAACACGGAAGCCTGCGCGTTCAATTTTGTCGATGACTGCGCCGATTAGCTGCTTGCGGACGCAATCGGGTTTCAGGATGGTAAGCGTTCTTTCCATTGTGGTGTGTGCATTTTCAGTTTCTTAAGAAAAAAGTTCGAGCGAAGATACACAAATGCGCAGGATTATTGAAATGTGTGCGGCATCCATTTTAGCTATGGTGATCGCTCCATTTGTAGATGCTCTTTTTATTATAGCCGTAACACTTTATTTCGCTTTTATTTGAGGTACTTTACAAGTAAAGGTATATTAATATTGACTGAAAGAGTCCATTCTTTAGTAAGCAGGTATTGAAGAGCTTTGACCTTTTCATGGCAATGATTCCTCGTTTGGTTTAAGATGGCTCATTCTCGACAAGTGTAAACGGAAAACAAGCTTAATGGCGAAAATATCTAACCTTCAAGTATCACTTCCAACGGTTAATGAAAACCTTAATTTTGGAGAAAGAATATGGGATTTAAGATTCCTATAAAAACGATAACAGCAATCAATGATCCCGAGTCTTTATTCAGAGATTTACGAAGTCGTACTGTCGAAGGACTTTTGTCTCAGCAGGCAGACATGTTACGTGAGTACATGAACCATATTGATGAACAAGACATCTCATTGGAATTGCCTACAGGTAGCGGAAAGACCCTTGTTGGGTTATTAATTGCGGAATGGAGAAGAAGGACTCGAAAGGAGAGATGTGTTTTCCTATGTCCAACAAAGCAATTAGTGAGACAAGTGGTTGAACAGGCAAAAGAAAAGTATGGTATATCGGCTCTTGATTTTGCTGGTTCAAAGAAAGACTACAGTGACAGCGACAAGACAAGTTTTCTTAACTGCGAGGCCATTGGCGTTACTACCTATAGTTCACTTTTTAACACTAACCCCTTTTTTTCCGATACCCATATTATCATCTTTGACGATGCGCATGCAGCAGAAAACTATGTTGCAAGTTTTTGGTCATTAGATATTAACCAGGGTCAAGATTCAGAGATATTTGATGCGATATGGCGTATTATTGAGCCTTATGTTCCAGAAAATGATCAGCTTCGCCATGATCAATTTGAAGGAAATCCTTTGGACGTTTCTTATGTAAATAAATTACCCTCACCCTCCTTTTTTTCTATCAAGAAAGAACTAATCATTGCACTTGATAGTAGCTGTGCGCAAAAGGATCTAGGTTATAGGTGGCAGATGATTCGTGATCAACTACATGCATGTCATTTATATTATACATGTAATTCTATTTTGATTCGACCGATCATTGCGCCTACGAAAAGCTATAGTTCATTTGAAAGCGCAAAACAAAGAATTTACATGTCAGCTACTTTGGGTGAAGGGGGCGACTTAGAACGGATTTTTGGGCGCAAGAGAATCAAGCGAATTCCTGCTCCAACAGGATGGGACAAACAAGGAATTGGAAGAAGGTTCTTTGTGTTTCCTATGCGTACATTGAAAGAAGATAGCGCGCTTAGCAAATCAATTTCATGGATACCAAAGTTTAGCCGCACCCTTGTACTGACGCCGAGTAATGCCGATGCAGAAAAGGTTCTGGCAGCGATCAGGAATAATCCTAATACAACTCCATATGCAATATTTCGTGCTCGAGATATAGAATCATCCCAAAAGGCTTTTATCCAATCAGATTCAGCTATTGCGGTTTTGGCAAACAGATACGATGGAATTGATCTTATTGGAGAAGAGTGTCGTTACCTCATTGTTTATGGACTTCCGGAATCAACAAATCTTCAAGAACGCTTTATCATTAGCAGACTCGGTGCATCCGCTCTGTTTCGTGTGCGTATTCGAACCCGAGTCACACAGGCGCTGGGAAGATGTACTCGCTCTGCAACTGATTATGCTCTTGTTGTTGTAATTGGAGACAAAATTCACCAGTACTTCCATAAGCCTGAAAACAGAGCTGTGCTTCACCCGGAATTACAAGCAGAAGTTGAATTTGGAGTTGAACAATCTAAAACAACTGATGCTAAAGAAATCGATGAAAATATCGACATTTTCATAAAACACAGTGATGAATGGAAGAGAGTTGATGATTACATTCTTGAAAAAAGAGATACACTATCACAGTCATTGATCATATCAACGGACTCGCTAGGGGAAAGTGTTGAACATGAAGTCGAATACCAAAACTATCTATGGGCAGGTCGCTTCAACGATGCATTTTCATCAGCAAAAGACGTGCTCTCTAAATTGAGTGGTGGCAATGAATTGAAGGGGTATCGCGCTTTATGGAATTACTTGGCAGGTTCAGCAGCATTACTTGCATCTCAAGAAAATCATACTCTTCTAAAGGCAGCTAAATATCACCTAAGTTGAGCGATTCGTAATAATCCAGACAGTTCAGAGCGCCATAAAATGCAATTATCCGATAGCGATTGCTGAAACGATCAGAAATCATTACCTGAGGCATTGAAAAATGCCAGTTTTCAGCGTGAATTATCCGGCTAACATACGTTCGACACTGCATCAATACGACATTTGCTCTTACCGAGCGTACCTCTCCCATGATAAATGAGGTCCTCTCCTGTCAAAACTGG
>CAIXLG010000007.1 GCA_903920215.1 uncultured Chlorobiaceae bacterium | reverse complement strand
CAAGAAACCAGGCGCATCAGGAAAAGCTGACCTCAAAAAACCGATGACGGCTGCTGACTCAGCCGTCACCGCCACAAAGGTGCCCTATGCCCTGAAAGAAGGCAAGCGGCTTTTCTCGCACTACTGTGCTGTCTGTCATGGGGAGACTGGTGATGGAAGCGGTCAGTACTATGGTTTGACTCCAACGCCGGCCAATTTCACCGATAAGGCCTTTATGAAGAGCATGACGAATGAGAGGCTTTTCAAGGCGATCATGGAGGGTTCTGCCTCAGTCGGCAAGTCCAACATGTGTCCTCCATGGGGCAAATCGTTCCACAGCGAGGAGCTCGAGTTCATTGTTGCCTATATCAGAACTCTAGCCACCAACTGAACTTTCCAGTAATTCTTTTTGTTTTATTTCTGTTGATTTATGAGAGGGCTATTTTATTAAAAACCAAAATGTAATGGAGCACAAAACAATGAAATCTACAAGCAAGTTTTTGAAAACCGCACTGTTGATGACAGGGTTCGGTTTTATGGCATCGAATGCTTTTTGTGGTGGGACAGTTACTGGTACTGTTGATGCAAGCATAGCTAAGTACAAAGCAGATGCTGTTGTGTACTTATTGGGTGTTAAGGGTCCGGTTGTGCCAAAGCATGAATCAGTTGATCAGAAAAGCCTTGTTTTTGTTCCACATGTTACTACTGTGCCTGTCGGCTCAACGGTTGACTTCAAGAATAATGATAAAGTCAACCATAATATTTTTTCAGCATCAGCCGCCAAAAAATTCAATCTTGGCACCTATAATCCTGGCATGTCCAAGCCTGTTACTTTTGACAAGCCAGGTGTAGTGAATCTGCTTTGCAATGTCCACTCTGAAATGTCAGGCTGGGTTGTTGTTACAGAAAATCAATATGCCGCAGTGACCGAACATGATGGAAAATTCACCATTAGTAATGTTCCTGCTGGAACATACAAGATCACTGCCTGGAGCGAAAAACTCAAAGCCCAGGAAGGTACAGTTACCGTCGCTGATGGTAAAACTGCTACTGTTACCGTCAAATTGGCAAAATAACTGCACTACTTCTATTTCTTGATGCATGACAAAAAAAAGGGTACCTGCTAATAATCAGGTATCCTTTTTTTGTTATGAACTCTTTTCAAGTAAGCATAGCCGAGAAGCTACTCAAACCTCATGCTATAAAAAGCGTTAATGGCTACTTATCTGAAATTAGAGTCTAACGCTACCGTTGGGAAAATTGTATAAAACACACATCGCATAAAAACTTTTATTGTTGGCCAAATTTAAGCCTTTTTTAAGAGTCTCTTAATGATGGTTTAAGTTCATGTTGGGTACTTTATTTCTGTAATAATCAACGACGCAGTGTTTCGGTACTTACTGCATTTCACACATGGATTATTAATTACTGTAAAGTGCTGCCATAGTATTTTGGTGAAGTCAATTATTTACCTCCATGGTAAGCTTAAAGATAGCAGTGTTTACCGGCTTTATTATTTACTGTGTTTTCATCTGGAATTTCCGTTTTAATAAATCAAACATTACCGCTATGGAAGAGTTAAAAAGAAAAAAATTGAAGGGATTCCTCCTTTCAATGATTTTTTGCATCAGCTTTACTGGAAACCTCTATGCTTTAGAACCCGGCAGCAAGGCTCCGGATTTTGAATTGCCAGGGGCGCAGGGAACAGTAAGGCTTTCAAGCACAGCAGGCTCTGTAGTCTATGTTGATTTCTGGGCATCATGGTGCGGTCCATGCCAGCAGTCGTTCCCTTGGATGAATGCCATGCAGGAAAAATACAGGTCCAAAGGAGTGAAAATTATCGGGGTTAATCTTGATGGCAAAACAGAGGATGCAAAAAAATTTCTTGCGCAGAACCCTGCACTTTTTACTGTAGCGTTTGACTCAAAAGGTGAGACCCCTAAACATTACGGCGTCAAGGGTATGCCAACCAGTTTTCTCGTTGGCCGCGATGGTAAAATCATATCTCAGCATTTAGGATTTAAAGCCAGCGACAGGGACGGACTTGAAAAGCAGATTCAGACCGCATTGGAGGGAAAAAAATGAAATCCAATTTCATACTCAAATCACTGCGAGCGCTTTTGTATCTGATTGTGCTTGGGTTGACGGGTTGTTCTATAGGGCCTGCAGTTCAGCCTTGGGAGAAAGAGACTCTGGCAAGGCCGGAGATGACTTTTGAAGGTGATCCGCTCGATTCAAAGTACACTGAGCATATTTACAGCAGTAAAGAGGCTGCTTCAGGTGGCTCAGGTGTCGGTGGCGGTGGATGCGGATGCAATTAATGAACATATAAATTTTAGGGCATACCAATGAAATCAGTCACAAACCAAACAACGAATGTTGTCGGAGCAGCTCTTTTTGCTGCAGCTATGGCATTACCGTCATCTCAAACTGCTTTTGCAGAGGCTGCGCCGGAAAGCAGCATTGTAAGCTTCAAATACCTGAATTACGAGGATAGTCAACCAGGTAAGGATAGGGTTGGTGTCAATGCTTATTCTGTAATGGGCATGGTTCCAATTGCGGGAAAGTGGTCAATAAGTACAACCTACACGAATGATTCTGTTTCCGGTGCATCCCCGGATGCGCATTCTACGGTTGTTTCCGGTGCATCCAGGATGACTGAAAACAGGCAGGCTGTTGATCTTAGCGTTACCCGCTACCTTCCTAAAGGATCGGTTACTCTTGGAAGCAGTTATTCAAAGGAACATGATTACATTTCACGTGGCTATTCTGCACAGGAGAGTATCTCTACTGATGATAAGAATACGACCTTCACGTTCGGCGGCAGCTATACTACCGATACTATCAACCCAACCATTAATAAAGCATCATTTTACGATAAACGATCTTATTCAGGGATGATCGGTGTTACACAGGTGCTGACAAAGGAGGACATCGTTCAGCTTAACGTTGGGTATTCCAGCGGCAAGGGCTATTTTAGCGACCCCTACAAGTTAATTGATCTACGGCCGGACAAGCGGGAAAGCAAGACGGTCATGACCAGGTGGAACCATCATTTTGACCGCAGAGACGGGACTGCCAGGTTATCCTATCGATATTACACTGACTCATTCGGTATCAATGCGCATACATTCGGATTGGAGTACGTGCAGCCATTACCTCATGAATGGACGGTAACGCCACTGTTCAGATTTTACTCACAAACAGCGGCGAACTTTTATCTGCCAACGTCTGATCCTCTAGCGACTCTTCCCACAAATTATTCTCTAGATCAGCGTCTTTCAGCTTTTGGCGCAACATCAATTGGTATAAAAATTGAGAAAAAAATTGCCAAAGAGTGGCTTGCTGATGCGAGAATCGAGAGTTATGAGCAGCGTCCAGAGTGGTGCTTATCAGGTGGTGGTGACACGGGGCTTTTACCATTCTATGCTGGAAGTATTCAACTTGGCTTGTCGCGACACTTTTAAGCAGGGGTATGATTCAGCAACATAGAATCATGACCAAGATATGTGTAGCTATTTAATCTTGAGGCTTGTCGTCCGAGTACAATTATATAGGTTTAGGCCTATGTAATTTATATAGAAAACCATACAAAACGTTATAAAAATTAAATATACAGGGGGAAATATGCCTAACTGGACCGGAACCACGAATAATGATAATGTACTTCTTGCTCGCTTGGGTACGCCGAATAGGACATCAAATACTTATACATTAAATGGTCTTGCCGGAACTGATACGTTTGATCTTGTTACAGGTCAAAACTACTCAACATTTAATAGCAAAGGTTTTTCAATAGGACCAGCTGATGCTAATGGAATGATTGTAGTCTCTGGCGCTAGCGGTGGTGGGGCAAGATTTACATTCAATCTCACAAGCGTTGAATCCCTGAAATTTAGTGACACAACGGTCCAGTTATCCTACGGTACTCCTATCACACCGACCGACACAACTCCTCCAACGGTTTCAGGGTTCAGTCCAGTGGCTGGAGCTACGGGGGTAGGGGTTGCCAGCAATATAGTTCTTACGTTCAGTGAAGCGGTACAATTAGGGACTGGTTTGATTGAAGTTCATAGTGGTTCTGCTACCGGTGCAGTTGTGGCGACCAATGCGGCCACCAATCCAACTGAATCACTGACTGTTTCGGGTACGACGCTGACAATCAATCCAACGGCAGATCTTGCGAATGGAACGCATTACTTTGTTATGCTGGCCTCAGGCTCCATTAAGGATCTGGCGGGTAACAGTTTTGCTGGCACGTCATCCTATGACTTTACGACTGTAGCAGCAGGCACTGTTCCTACCGACACCACACCGCCAACAGTGGTTACGTTCAGTCCAACGTCCGGGGGTACGGGTGTAGCGGTTGGCAACAATATAGTTCTTACGTTCAGTGAAGCGGTACAGTTAGGTGCTGGTTTGATTGAAGTTCATAGTGGTTCTGCTACCGGTGCAGTTGTGGCGACCAATGCGGCCACCAATCCAACTGAATCACTGACTGTTTCGGGTACGACGCTGACAATCAATCCGACAGCAGATCTTTCAAACGGGACAGATTACTATGTTACGCTGGCTCAGGGCTCCATACAGGATTTGGCAGGTAATGGATACTCAGGTACAACGGCCTATCACTTTTCAACTGTTGCAACTGCGCTCACACCTCCGACAGTGATTCCTACTACAGCTCTTCCGGCAGATGGCAGCAGCTATACTGCACCTGCATTGGCTGGTGTTGGAATACTGGGTATTCTTTCGTGGGTTCTTTTATAATGAGGGGCTTCCGGTTATGGTAGTGAAGTAAATTACCGTTATTTCCCTATTTGCTTTGAAAGATTAACCGCTCTTGAAAAAGGGTCGATGCATAATGAAACACAGGCATGGATAGTTTTCATTTTCGATTTGATGCCATGGGAAGTGGCTGTGAGGTTGTTATTGTTGCAGAATCTAAAAAGGATGCTCAGACAATTGCAGGGTGTGCAATTGAAGAGGTTTCAAGAATTGAACGCAAGTTCTCCCGCTACAGGAGTGATAGCATCGTTTCACGCATAAATGCCGCAGCGGGTCTGGACTGGGTTGAGTGTGATGAAGAGACGCTCTCTTTGTTCCAGTATGCTGATACGTTGTACGAAAGTAGTGGTGGACTGTTCGATATTACTGCAGGTGTTTTGCGCCATGCATGGGATTTCGGTAATGCTGTTGTGCCCGATAATGGAGTTTTGTCCGGGCGATGCGGTCTGATTAATTGGAATAGTGTTGAGCGTCAGGGCAATTCCGTTCGGTTGCCTATAGCCGGCATGGAGCTCGATTTTGGAGGATTCGGCAAAGAGTATGCTGCTGACAGGGCTGCGGCATTGATTCATGGTAAAGGGATCAGAAATGGCTATGTAAACCTTGCAGGAGATATACGGGTTGTTGGCCCAAAGCTTGACGAGAGCCCCTGGTTGATCGGGATTCAGGATCCGCGTCATAAAAAGAGAACGATTGCCTCTATTCCTCTTTTTACTGGAGCGTTAGCGACCAGTGGCGACTATGAGCGCTTTTTTGAAGTGGACGGTCATCGCTACTGTCATATTATTCATCCTCGTACAGGGTATCCAGTCACCTACTGGCGATCAGTAACGGTTGTAGCCCCGTTAGCTATTACAGCAGGCAGCTACTCCACAATAGCAATGCTGAAAGGGGCGGAGGGATTAGCCTTTCTGGAGAACTCCGGGATGGGATACCTTGCTGTTGACCAGCTTGGAGAGATGTTTTACAAGAACACATAACGTTGATACAGAAGTACTTGATAATTTTTTTCCCTCACTACCCTATGAATCATAAATCTTTTCTGCGTCACGCCGCATTCATTGTCGTTTTAGTTGCCCTTTTCCTAAGGGCAACTGCTTGTTTTGCGACTGATTTCCTTGATCCTGAACAGGCTTTCAAAGTCAAGGCTGAACTGAACAATGCCAAATCAGTTGTTGTGCATTGGGATATAGCCAAGGGGTATAAATTGTATCGCGACAGGGTGAAGGTTGGCGTTGAAAGCGGTAAAGCTCAGTTGCAGCCTCTTGTATTGCCGAAAGCCATAAAGGTTACTGATCCAACAAGCGGTGAATCGGTTGAGATCTATCATGATACCTTGACGGTAGACGTGCCTCTGGTGAAGACGGATGGATTATTTACGCTAAGCGTTGAGTATCAGGGGTGTGCTGAGGATGGTCTCTGTTATCCGCCTATGACCCGTTTGTTCAAGGTTGATCCGAACAAGCCGGGAGTGCTTGCTTTTGCTGGCGAAAATGCGGGCGCAAGTGCTTCTGTTGCTGAGAAGCTGACTTCTCAGCAGTCGCCGAAACAGAGTTCGGCAGATAATGATCTTTCTCTTGCCAAAGCTACTCTTGCAGGCGGGAGTTTATGGCAAATCTCTCTGGCTTTTCTTGCTTTCGGGTTGTTGTTATCGTTTACGCCTTGTGTTCTGCCAATGATTCCTATTCTTTCTTCTATCATTGTGGGAGAGGGTGATGTGAACAGACGTCGCAGTTTTTTAATGGCTGTCGCGTACTGTCTCGGTATGGCATTAGTTTATACAAGCCTCGGCGTTGCAGCTGGACTCGCTGGTGAAGGGCTTGCCGGCGCACTGCAAAAGCCCTGGGTACTTGTACTGTTTGCTGTGCTGCTTGTGTTTCTTTCCCTGTCGATGTTCGATGTTTATCAGTTGCAAATGCCGGTTGCAATACAAAACAAACTTAACAACACCTCGAGAAATTTAAAGGGTGGACGTTTTGCCGGAGTCTTTATTATGGGGGCTTTATCGGCTCTTATTGTTGGGCCTTGCGTTGCTGCCCCACTTGCAGGGACCCTGGTGTATATCAGTCAGACCAAGGATGTGTTTCTCGGTGGCCTGGCACTTTTTTCGATGGCGATGGGAATGAGTGTTCCCCTGCTTCTTGTCGGACTGTCAGCCGGTAGTCTGTTACCGAAGGCAGGAGCGTGGATGATAGGGGTTAAATATGTTTTTGGGCTTATGTTGATAGCCGTTGCCATCTGGATGGTTTCGCCTGTTCTTCCGGCTCAAGTTGTTATGATTTTCTGGGGTGCTTTTGCAATTCTGTGTGCTGTGTTTCTCAATGTTTTCAAAGCATCTCCTGAAAAGCTTTCCATAGCACAACGTTTTGGAAAGACTTTTGGTATCGTCTTGCTTATTCTCGGGTTGCTTGAACTTGTCGGAGCTGCTTCAGGTGGTATTAACGTTCTTGAACCACTTGCTCAATTCCGTGCAGCATCGCAATTGTCTGGCGGATCAGGTGATGAGAAAAAAGTTAATTTCACCCGTATCAGATCGGGAGCGGAACTTGACCGCGCACTTCAATCCGCCAATAAACCCGTTATGCTTGATTTCTTTGCGGATTGGTGCGTAGCATGCAAGGAGATGGATCGGTTTACTTTCCATGACAAGAAGGTTATTGAACAGCTCAATGGATTGACGTTGCTGCAAGTAGATGTTACCGCCAATACTGAAGATGATCGGGCGTTAATGAAGCGGTTTGGCCTGTTCGGCCCTCCAGGAATTATTTTCTTTGATAAAGCGGGAACGGAAATTCCTGAAAGCCGAATTGTAGGTATTCTTGATGCCAATGCTTTTGTTGATCATATTACAAAGTATTTGAAGGGTCTTTAAACAGTGGTCTAAAGAGAGTAAAGGGAAACATGTCTTTTTATTCTGATTTTGCGCCTTATTACGAACTGGTGTTTCCCTTTCGGGAGGAGGTATATTCATTTCTCACCGAACACGCTGGCGGGTATGGGGGAGCTGTGCTTGATGCGGGATGCGGACCTGGTCACTATTGTGGCATGTTTTTGCGTGACGGATTTCGGGTTACAGGGATTGATCTCGACCGGATGATGATTGACGCGGCATCAGCAGCCTATCCGGAGGGAATATTCCAATGCATGGATATTGCGGGGATTGCTTCCCTTCAGAGTTCTTTTACGCTTATTTATTCAATTGGAAATGTGCTGGCCTATCTTTCATTTGAAAAGACAGAAGCTTTTCTTGCCGATGTTTATGCGGCTCTTGAATCGGGGGGGTGCTGGATTGTTCAGGTGGTGAACTGGGACTATCTGTTGAGACTGAATGATTATACTTTTCCAGTAAAAACTCTTGCCGGGGGAGCAGTAACCTTTCATCGTTGTTACTCTCAGATATCGCCCGAAGGGGTAGTTTTTGAAGTGCAGCTTACTGTAGAAGGGAAAACAGTGTTTAACGATCAATCACATCTCTACCCGTTTACTTCAGACCTTCTTCTTCAGTTGCATCAGGCTGCGGGGTTCTCTCTTGCAGGTGTTTATGCGGGGTTCGATAAATCAGCATTCAGCACGGATTGCTATTCCGGGCTTATTATGGTTTTTCAAAAGGGGTAAGGGCTCCTTAATTGAAGGCCTCAATACGGACGTTTGCTGTGCCATTGCCAAAAAGTCCAATCTCTTTAGCTGCTGCCTGTGAAACGTCAATAATTCTCCCCTTCATGTGTGGCCCACGGTCAGTGATGCGCACTACCACATTTTTTCCATTTTCAAGATTAATAACCCTGACGCTGGTGCCGAACGGGAGTGAACGGTGGGCTGCAGTGAAATGACGGTGGTTAAATGACTCGCCGCTGGCTGTTTTCCTTCCATGGAAATGGTTGGAGTAGTACGAAGCTTTTCCTTCGGCAACAAGACAACGTTCATTAGAGACTATTGACCGTCCAGTTGTTGACGATGAGGGATTACTGTTACTGTTTTCGGGCAACCACTGAACACTAGTGGCGGCTGTTTCTGCAATATCGTGTGTTTCTGTTGCCTGGAGTGTGCCTGTGTTCATTGATGCTGAACAAATCAGGAGAAAGAGGAGTACTGAACTGAATGGTTTTATTGTCGTCATAATGCTAAAGGTTATGCGCGTTTCGTCAAACGGTTACCATTACGGCGGTCTCCCGCAGGTTGCTCAGTTATTGCTTTTTAGGTGCTACTCAATATATCCTGTTATTCTGTACTCTTCTTGTGATGCCAACTTGTTTCGAATATCGATAAGGCGATCAACTGCCCCCAAGCGCTTAATACACTAAAACCTCTGTAAAACAGCTCATACCCTGGCAGGGATGTATTTATCAATCTTATCGGTTGCAGCAATTGTTGCCCATCACCCAGCGGATGATGCCAAGTTGCCTGATCCGAGAGCTTCAAGTTTTACCTTTACGGTTCCGGACTGAATGATTCCAAGCTCTGTAGCTGCATGAACAGAGAGGTCAATGATCCTTCCTTTGACAAACGGGCCTCGATCATTGATGCGTACAACTACATCTTTGCCATTTCTCAGGTTCGTTACTCTAACCCAGGTACCGAATGGAAGTGAAGGGTGGGCTGCCGTCAGTTTATTCATATTGAAGGTTTCGCCGTTTGCCGTTTTGCGTCCGTGAAACTCATCGGAGTAGTAGGAGGCTTTACCCTCACCCACAAGAGTGATGCCTTTGTTTTTAGCTGAATGTGTAACCGCGGTGACTTTCTTTGGCAGCTGGGCTGCTTCAGCGGAATTATAGAATGGGTTAAAATAGCCGGTTATGCCTGAAATATGCATACCGTTCTGTTCAAGAGAGAAACCAATCGCAATCAGGATTGCAAAAAATGATAGAGAAAAAAAATGTTTGTCATACCTCATAGGCTCACGGGTTTACGGTGCTGTTTATTAAACAGTACACATGAAAAGAGCTGGCAAAATGAATAAAAACTGACACCCTATCCAATCTTGCTGTAGGTATTAATATAATGAAAATAACATAAAACAAGCAATTTATACTGAAAAGCCTTGTTTTAAAGGGTTTATAGCCTGTTTTGCGGGCCAATTATCATAATACTTACCAATATTCATTAATCGATCGTTGGTCTTCTTTCCGGGGTTTTGATGTTGAGTGGTCAATTATTTATTCATAAATATGCATCATTATCCATGGTGTGCATGTTTGTTCAGTGATTATGTTCTTTTTTGTTGCTATGATCACTTTGTGTCTCTATTATAATAATAGCAGGCCTATGAAGGCAGCGTTGGTTGAGCAGTCAGGGTTTCGTGCGGGGTCTGTTGATCGGGATATTTGATTTATTTTATTAACTATTGGCTATATTATACCGTTCTTTTATTCGCTAAATAACACGATCTCCTTTAATGTAAAGGTGTTATGGCGTTTTCAGTGTGTTTTCGTCTTCCCATAGATGCTCCAGCTTTCCTTTTTCGAGAAAGGTAGGATTGACTCTATGTTATGACAGCAATAGCCGCTTTTTTTATCTTCATTTATTATCTTAATCGACCATGTCAACTCACTCTGAAGAGACTGATGTAACGCTCCATTCTGCGGAGTCCGGGCTTAAACGATTCGCCGGGCTTTCCCTTGCCGCTCTTGGTGTGGTATTCGGTGATATTGGCACCAGCCCTCTTTATGCTCTTCGGGAGTGCTTTCATGGTGAGTATGGCATTCCCGTCTCACATGCCAATGTGCTTGGGGTTCTTTCATTGCTTGTGTGGTCTCTTATTCTGATTGTCAGCCTGAAATATCTCACTTTTATTATGAAAGCTGATAACGATGGTGAGGGTGGGATTCTTGCACTTACGGCATTAATTATCACGCATAGCAAAAAAAATGGTTACGAACGCTGGTTTCTGGTAGGTATCGGCTTGTTCGGGGCAGCATTGCTTTATGGCGACGGTATGATTACTCCGGCAATTTCAGTTCTCAGTGCTGTGGAAGGTGTCCAGATTATTGCCCCGGCATTCAAGGATCTTGTTATACCGGTTACCATTCTGGTTCTTGCCGGTCTTTTTCTGTTCCAGCATCATGGCACGGCAAAAGTGGGTGCCCTTTTCGGTCCGATTATATTTTTGTGGTTTACAGTTATCGGCATACTTGGTATAGTTGAAATTCAACGATACCCAGAGGTTCTGAAGGCGATACTGCCCTGGTACGGTATTTCATTTTTGCTCAGCAACCATATCCAGGGCTTTATGGTTTTGGGGGCTGTTTTCCTTTCTGTTACGGGAGCTGAGGCGCTCTATGCCGATATGGGTCATTTCGGTAAAAATCCTATCCGCCTGACCTGGGCACTGCTTGTACTTCCAGCATTGCTGCTGAACTATTTCGGTCAGGGGGCGCTGCTGCTGAATTTCCCTCAAGAGTCCCATAATCCCTTTTATGGCCTTGTACCTTCATGGGGGATGATTCCAATGGTGCTTCTTGCGACATCCGCAACCATTATTGCCTCTCAGGCGTTGATCACGGGTGTTTTTTCTTTGACCCAGCAGGCTATTCAGCTTGGTTATCTCCCTCGCCTGACGGTGACGCATACTTCGGCTCGGCACATTGGGCAAATTTACGTTCCGGCAGCAAACTGGTCGTTAATGATTGCAACAATTGGACTGGTTGCCGGATTCGGGTCGTCCAGCCAGCTTGCTGCTGCTTACGGTGTTGCTGTAACTGCAACTATGCTGATTTCCACCATTTTATTTTATTACGTTGCAAGTGATATATGGAAATGGAACAGGTCGGCACTCAATCTCATGATCAGTTTCTTTGCGATTATAGATCTTTCTTTTTTCGGCGCAAGTATGACAAAACTGTTTCATGGCGCATGGTTCCCTTTGTTGATAGGTTTGGTGGTGTTTACATTTATGCTTATCTGGAATGAGGGCCGTATGCTTTTACTCAAACAGCTGAAGGATCGAACATTGACCGTCGAAGAGTTTATGCAGAGCCTTTTATTGCAGCAGCCTCAGCGAGTGAATGGGCAGGCTATTTATCTGACAGCAAATCCCGACACTGTTCCTATGGCAATGCTTCATAATCTTCGACATAACAAGGTTTTGCATTCGGAAGTAGCCCTTTTTCATTTCAGTCTGGAAAGGGTTCCGAGGGTTCTTGGCAGTAAACGAGTTGAGGTAACAAAATTGAGCGACGGTTTTTTCAAGGTTGTAGCGCGATACGGGTTCCTTGAATATCCCAATATCAGCCAGGTTATTGATCTGGCAAATCAAGAGGGACTTCATTTTAAACCGGAATCGATCAGCTTTTTCCTGAGCAGGGAAAAAATTGTTACAGGGATAAAGTCTAAAATGGCAGTATGGCGCAAAAAACTTTTTGCCTTAATGGCTCGGAATGCGCTAAGCGCAACTGCATACTACAATCTTCCTGCGGGTCAGGTGATCGAGATAGGTCTTTTAGTGCAGATATGAAAGATTTTGTTCTACAAGTGCTATGCTGGCTTTCATTTCGGATGCAACGCGGCAGAACAACAAACGTGTATCTATAAAACTGCGCGGAAAAGTCAATCAATTAGCTTTATATTGAACCCTATAGGTAATATATCTATCAAGCTTGTTTGGTTACAATGGTATTGATGAACGAATCAGCTCTCCCTAGCGCTTTAAATAAGGGATTCAGCCAGCGGCTCAGGGACTACATTCTGAAAAAACATGGTTCCGTAAACTCGTTTTGCAGAGCAACCGGAATAAAATATCCTGCCCAAATGACCCCCTATCTTAAGGGGAAATGCCAGCCCGGGAAGAAAATGATTGAGCGCCTGCAAAAAGATGGTGCTGATATTCAATGGTTGCAGAGCGGCTATTCTAAAGGCGATGCACTGGCGCCACTCAGTAATGCCATGGCGTTATCACGGTATCGTGTAGAAATAGATAATCTTTTCCGGCAAGTCCGTCTGCGCTCAGGCAAAGGTACCGATATATATAAACCTGAGATCGATGCTTATGCGGTCATTGATCATGATGAACGGTTTGTGGATTTGACTGGCTCTATTGAAGCATTTTTAGGGTATGACAAAAATGCGTTATTTGAAGTTGGATTGGCCAGTGTGGTCCATCCGGACGATTATGCTTCTATGCATAGTGCCTTGCAACAGAAAGGGCCGGGAGATGATATTCTTTCATTTCATTCTCGATTTAAAACAGCCACAGGTGCTTATATTAATGTAGAGTGGTGTATGTATATAAAGAGTAAACCGATGTCAGAATTACATGATTATGCCATAATTCTAAGGCGTGCAGGGAGTTAATGGTATTTATCCAGTTTTTCTTTTTTAAAGTATCTCTCAGGAATCCCGCTTTTATACAGCGCTTTCTATAAGGCTGTTCCTTCCCTTCTGATTTTTAGAGCTTTTTTTGCCGGGAATTCCAAAAAACCAGATAAATCCTGGCAAAAGTTGTGACGAGCTGACTGCAGGCGAGACATGTTTCATCCTCAAGTGCTTGCCTTCCCTAAAACAAAGGGCGCCGGGATGGATAACGATCGTGTCCTTATCCGGTTTGTGAAATAAATGTACTGGAGACAATAAGTGGATGAAAAAAGTAAAAAATCGTTTTTTTTATACTTTTATTTTTTATATAGCAATAAGGAGCATTGTTAATAAATAAAGTTCGGTTATTCAGCCGGAAAGGAGGTCGAGATGATACAACATTTCAGAGTCGGTGATAAAATTGTTTACCATAAGCCTAAAAGTTCTTTTTGTCCTGGACCCAGGGCCAAGCAGGTGTATCCTCTGGAACACGGTGAGGAGTATCATTATGTGGTAGACAAGTTTTGGAAAGTTGTCCAAGTCAATGGTGACGGTACGCTCGATGTGGTTACCCGGACAGGCAAAAAACACAGGCTTGAAGCCAGTGATCCCAATATCACTAAAGCCCATCTGCTTCAGCATCTTATTTATCGCAAGCGATTTCTTGGGCTGAACGAAGTGATCTGATGGCCATTTTCCGGCTCATTCTCCTTGTTTTCACTTTTGGAGTGGGTACTACTTGGTTTTGTTTACAAATATGGCATCTTTCAGGGTTGCCCAGCCAGATGTCGCCTTTATTCCAGAAGGGAGGATGGTCAGCGGTGACAGTGTTGCATTCTTGAAATTTGTATCTGTAATGTTTGTTCCTTTCAGGTTAGTTCCTTCCAGATTGGCACCTTCAAGATCAGCATCAAACAAAGATGCTCCTTCCAGATTGGCTTCGCTCAGATTTGCACCGGTGAGTATGGCTCCATAAAGAACAGCATTGGATAGATTGGTTTTGCTGAGGTCTGCTCCCTTGAGAAAGGCACGATCCATGTTTGCTCCATGAAGATTTGCGCCTTGCAGTTGGGCTGACTTCATGTCAGCTTTATGGAAATTGGCTGCGCTTAGATCTGCTCCTGCCATGTTGGCGTTATCGAGAGAAGCTCCTTCAAAGCTCGAACCGGCAAGAACCGCTTGCTGAAGATTGATCCCTTTCAGATGAGAATTTTCCAGCTTTTCTTCTTTTAGAGTTACCGGTACCTCAGGACTCAAGCTGCGCATTTTGTTCCACGATTCAACATTTTCTGCTATCAGCGACTCTTGTTTTCTGCTTTCAGTCTGCGGTAACATCGTAGATCCGGCAGGCGAAGGCCGTGGTGTATTTTTATTCTCTACAAGCTCAACAGGTGGTGGCGTGTCATAGGCAATGGGGCCTGTTTCAGCTTCATTGATAAATAATGCATTGTGCCGGGCACTCCATGACAAAGAAGCTTTTTCCCCCGATGGCAGGACGGTGTTATTGGACAGTGTGGCTCCCGCAAGATTAGCCTGTTCGATGAACATGGCTCCTTTGAGGTTGGCTCCTTTCAGATTTGCATTTTCAAGATTAGCCTCAAAAAGAATGGTATTTGCCATGTTAGCTTTGCTGAAGTTTGCGTTTTCCAGCATGGTCCATCTCAGATTGACACTTTGAAGGTTGGCGCCAGTAAAATTTGCCCCTTTCATGAATGACTTCTTAAGATTTGCTTTGACAAGGTAAGCGCTGGAGAGGTCGGTGTTTTTCAGATTTGCTTTTTGTATATACGCCATCATGAGGTTTGACGCCTTCATATCGGCCATGTTGAGCGTTGATCCGCTCAGTTCTGCTCTGACAAGTACCGTTCTGCTGAGGTTTGCACCAGTCAGATTTGCATTTTCAAGTTGAGCCTTGTAGAGGTCGATGTTTTGTTCTGGTCTATGGAGACGCATGGCATTCCATTCCGAAACACTTTTTTTAAGGGTGTTGAGTGCATCAGGATCGAATGCTGATGCAGGTTGGGTCATCAACAACAGTGCCATAGAGGAACAGAACATTGCAATACGATGGTGTTGATGTTTCATAAGGAGTCTAGTTGATGAGTGACGCATAAAAAAAGCTTTACATGAACTCTCAGGGGGAGGGCGAAAAATGCTTCGTCAGAAAAAGTAATTAAATATCTGCTGTGAAAAAGAAACTTAATTGCAGCTGCAGGTGGTTTAATTATTAATGGATTATTAGACAATAAGTTGTATTCAATCTTCTAAACGATTGTATCATGGATGCCAACACTGGATATAAGGGAAAAGTGCTCGTTGTCGGGGCAACGGGAAAAACCGGGCAATGGGTAGTTAAAAGACTATTGCATTACGGGGTAAAGGTAAGAGTGTTTTCCAGAGAGAGGGAAAAGGCTGTCGGTATGTTTGGCGAAAGTGTAGAAATTGCAACTGGCAAGATTCAAAGTGCTGCAGAAATAGCAAAGGCTGTAACGGGTTGTGATGCTGTAATTTCTGCGCTTGGATCCAGTTCTGTGAGTGGCGAATCATCTCCAGGGGATGTTGATCGGGATGGCGTGATCAGGCTTGTCGATGAAGCTGCAAATGCCGGGGTAAAGCATTTTGGACTGGTAAGTTCAATGGCTGTTACCAAATGGTATCATCCGCTTAATCTTTTTGCTGGTGTACTGTCTAAAAAATGGGAAGCGGAGGAGCATCTGAGAAAGGTATTCTCAATGGGTGGGCGATCGTATACCATTGTGAGGCCCGGGGGTTTAAAGGATGGGGAACCTTTGCAGCATAAGCTTCATGTAGATACTGGCGACAGATTGTGGAGCGGGTTTATCAATCGATCTGATGTAGCAGAGCTTCTTGTTGTGGCATTATGGGTTGAAAAGGCAAAAAATAAAACATTTGAAGTTATCAATGAAGCTGATGAAGAGCAAGAGGGGCTGGAACATTACTATGATACACTTCCTGAATAGAATGATATAAAGTTTCCTTGAGTCCCCCCAGCGAAAGGTTCTTTATCAGTTGAAGTTAAAGGTTTTTTATAGCACGAATCAGTTCGTGACCACTGAAAGGTTTTTTAAGTGTGGTGTGCGCTCCGAGGGCATCAGCCAGAACAAGGAAGTTTTCAGGGCCAACTTGCCCACCGCCTGAAATAGCTATGATGTTTATAGCTGGATATTGTTTTTTTACCTCGATAATCGTTTCAAAGCCCTCTTTTTCGGGCATGATGAGATCGGTGATCATCACAGAGATATCCTTTTGCTCCTTCAGGATCAAAAGGGCATTGATACCGTTGTCAGCTTCGTACACAGTATAGCTTTCTTTTTTCAGTACAGTGACCAAAAATTTTCTTACAGCTGCGTCATCTTCAACAACAAGAATTTTCATCATGGACAGGTTATATGGATATGATTTTATTTTTTTTGATGTAAAGATACGAGTTTCCAGAATAAAAAGTTCACTGCTGCTGCTGAACTCTTTTTTTAAAGAAGACCATATCGATACCAAGGCTTACCAAAAGGTTTACTAAAACTGAAACGGTAATATACCATGTCCATGCAAGTCCAAAAAATTTAAGAACAAAGACAATGCCCATGCTGGCAACAAGACCAATCCCAAGACTTGCCGGATGAAACGCCCGTTTGCTTTTTGATAACAGAAAGAGTCCCAGGAGTCCTCCATAGGTAAACGAAGCGATTTCAAGGCCTACCATGACAATAGCCTTGTTGCCAGCATCAAACATAAGTGCAATGATGATAAGCACTATTGCCCAGATGAAGCTGATCAGTTTTGAAAAGCCGAGCGAAGCTTTTCCTCCAAGGATGTCGTTTACTGTTGAAGAGGCCAGGGCATTGATAGCAGAACTGTGTGTGGACATGGCGGCTGACAGCACTCCGGCAATTAATAATCCCTTTAATCCAGCGGGGAGATAGTGAACAATAAAAAAGGCAAATTCCCGGTCTTTTTCCATTGATGCACCATGCATGAACACTGAGATCAGAGAGCCTGCGAGAAGAAAAACTGAAAACTGAAAAAAAACAAAAAAGCCACTGCCAATCATGGCTTTCCTTGCGGATCCAAGATTTTTGCATCCGAGTACACGCTGTACCATCATGTAGTCTACTCCGTGAGAAGATAGTGAAAGGAGGATGCCTCCTGTAAAGGCGCTGAAAAAGGCAAGAGGGTTGGTGAAAATATGCGGGTCTGTATTGATGATGTTTAATTTTCCTGCTTTTTCAAGCGGCATCAGTATGTCAGGAAGACTCTTGTCTATGGAATGAAGAAGGAAGACTATCGAGAGAATGCCGCCCAGAAGGTAAAGAGCAAACTGAAAACTTTCGAGCCAGATAACGGCTTTAATGCCTCCCGATAGGGTGTAGATAAGGGTGACCATACCAATTATCAAGATTGAGAGCGGAAGGGACCAGCCGGTGACAACCTGAACAACAACACCGGCAGCGAGAAACCTGATGGCGTCACCAAGAGTTCTGGTGACCAGAAATACAAGAGCGGCCAGTTTCTGCATGCCTGGCCCGAACCTGATACCGATGACTTCATAAATAGAGCTGACGCCATGTTTGAAATACATAGGCAAGAGCACGAAACTGACAAGTATCCTGCCGATAATGTATCCCATCGCAAGCTGAAGAAAGGTCCAGTCGCCCCTGTAGGCCAGACCGGGAACACTGACAAATGTAAGTACTGAGGTTTCTGAGGCAACAATGGAGAGCATCGAAACAATCCATGGCATATTGTGGCCGCCGTGAAAATAGTCTCTGGAATTTTTGTTGCTTTTACCATGCCATAAACCAAAGAGCGTATTGCCAATAAGAAACAGAATAATGATGGCAAGATCGATGGTCTGCATTGTCTGTATTGTTCGAGGGAGGTTAATATAAAAGGGTATCGGGTAGAGCTGTCATGAAAATTGAACCCAGCATGAAGAGTGTCATTTAATTGTAGAGGTGAAAGCGTTGCTTGATTTCTGCAAATCCAGTTTCGTCACTTAGCCATGAATTAATAATACTGTCGGGCTCGCATCCTTCGAGTATCATGCTCCGTATATGGCTGCTGCCTGCAAGAAGATCAAAAGCCGGAAGGGTATCGTTGAATTCATATACTCCCTTGAGAAACTTCAACTGCTGCGGGTACATTTCATTGAGTGCGGCTGTTATGGCAACCCCGGTCGCAAAGGATCTGAAGCATGAGTGATCAGTAACCTGCAACCAGATGCCGCCGATAACTTCTCCGCAAAACTTATGAAATGTCGGTTTGAACCATACCGGGCGGAACAGAACCCCCTGGAGTCCATACCCGGTGCAACGGTCGGCAAGGTCGCGGGGATTTATGAATGGTGCTCCTGAGAGTTGAAACGGTGTGGTAGTGCCTCTCCCTTCAGAAACGTTCAGTCCTTCGAAAAGACACATTCCCGGATAAACCTCGGCAGTCGAAAATGTCGGCATGTTTGGGGAGGGAGGAATCCAGGGCTGGCCTGTTTCAGGGAAGAGCATAGAGCGGTTCCATCCTTCCATTGCAATAACGCTGAGGTTGATATCAATTTTTTTGAAGTCACGGTAGAGATGGGCCAGCTCCCCGGCGGTCATTCCGTGGCGGACTGGAATGGGAAAGACACCTACAAACGAACGGAATGCAGGGTCAAGCAATGGACCTTCGATAATGGTTCCTCCCAGAGGATTCGGGCGGTCAAGCACCATGATTTCTATATCCCTGCCGGAAACTGCTTCCATAAAAAGTGCCAGGGTATTGACATAGGTGTAGTATCGTGAGCCCACATCCTGAATGTCAAACAATATAATATCAAGGTTGTCAAGCAGCGCTTTTTCAGGAAGAAGCGATTCTGCTGTGTCGCCGTACAGGCTTACTACTTCACAGTCCAGTTCCGGCTGGTAGGTGACGGAAATTTGATCCTGTTCGGTAGCGAAAAGGCCGTGTTCAGGGGAAAAAATTCTTCTCAGATGAAGCCCTTTTTCTTTCAGAACGTTCCATGAGTATTTCAATTCAGGAGTTACAGATGTCTGGTTGACGATGAGACCTATGTTCCTGCTAAGAAACCTGTCGGTATCTCTGAGCAGGATGTCCAGTCCTGTTGCTACCATGAGTTTATCCTGTTTTGTGCGTTTTGCTCCATTATTGTTGTACTGAAGGGATCGACCACGGCATTGCTGATGGCTGTTCCAGGCTTTACTGTTACTCCCGGCAGCAGTACTGCATTTCTGATGGTACAATCTGCTCCTATGTGGCATCCTTTTCCGATTACGGAGCAGGATACTTCAGCATCTTTACTGATGAAAGCTTCCCCAGAGATGTAATGCGGATACATGCCGATTGCAAGGTTCATTTTAAGAGACATGCCGGTAATGCGTGAGTTTGTATCGAGATTTGCCTGCCAGTAGCTTTGCATGGAGCCGATATCCTTCCATAGCCCTTCATGCGGGTAATAACTGAGGCCGCCATTATCAATAAGGCCTGTAAATCCTGTATCAACAATTCCTGAAAACTCCTCTTTCAGGAACTGGAAAATCTTCGGGTTGAGAACGGCAATGCCGGTGTAGATATACGAAGAAACAAGTCCGGTATTGCGTGTATTTCTGAAGTCTTTGACAAGATTATTTTCAACCCCGATATATCCAATAGCTGCAGCTTTCGGTGTTTCATGCAAAGCAAGGGTTCCTGGACAGCCAGACTCGTGATGGTGGCGAATAAGTGCCCTGAAATCAATATCGGTAATAATGTCGCTGTTGACCAGAAGAAAATCGTCAGATCCCAGAAGGGATTCACATTTTTTCAGGCCGCCCCCTGTTCCTAGAATTACCGGTTCCTCTGAAAACGTGATAGCAAGACCCGGGAGGTCGCTTGATTCTATAAAGCGCCGAATCGCAACGGCATGATGGTGGATGTTGCAAATAATTTCTGTAATTCCGGCTTGCTTCAATAGAAAAAAAGTATAGAAAAGGCTCGGAATATTAAGAATCGGGATCATTGGTTTTGGTATATGATCGGTTAATGGACGCAATCGGGTGCCGAAGCCAGCTGCAAGTATAAATGCTTTCATGTGGCACTGTCATCAAGGAGAGCCTGAAGTATTGTTCCTGCTGTTTTCAACTCTTTTCTTGCGTTTATATAATCGGGCAGGTAGCTCAGTGTCGGAGAAATCGAGTGCTGGAATGCACTGTTTTTTTTAACCATGGTCTGGTAACAGAAGGTGCCTATGGCCTTGATATTTCGCTGAAAGGCCATGATATCAAAATAAAACAGATATTCATCAAAACTCATGGTGGTCAGCCCATGGTTATAGAGAGCATTATAGTGATAGTTCTTTAGCTCTTCGGTCAGCGAGGGGCTGAGCTTGACATAGGAGTCTCTGATGAGAGAAACGGCATCATATTGCGGCAGGCCCATTCGTGCGTCCTGAAAGTCTATAATCACCGGTTTTTCATTGTAAACAAGAATATTGCGGCTGTGAAAATCGCGGTGGTTCAGAACAAAATGTTTTGGCTTGACAAGGAGCTCTGCAATGGTTTCAAATTCATGTCGTAAGCTGCCGACTGACTTCCGGTCGAAAACTGGAGAAAAATAGTCGAGCAGGCCATGCTTGATAAAAAAATCAAATTCAAACATGAGTTTTTCATGATCAAAACTGATGCTGAACGGAATCTGGTTGTTCTGACCATGCAGAGATTGAAGCTGTATGAGGATATCAATGATCTCCCGGTAGCGCTCAGGAGCAGTGTGCTCTAATGATGATCCGAATACGTTCTGCAAAAGGAGGTCGCCGCAGTCTTCAAGAAGCAGAAGGCCGTATTCATTATCAGCGGTTACAAGCGCCGGAACAGGGATGGCATGACGGGATAAAAGGCTGTGCAATAACAGAAAAGGGTATGTGTCGGGTGTTGCTTTTTCAAATGCCGGGTCGTAACAGGCAATAGCGGATCCATGTGTGCCAGTTACTCTGAAATATTGACGGCTTGAGGCATCACCCTGTATTTTTATGATTGAAAGGGCGTTATTACTGTAATGAGTGCTGAACAGGTTGGAGATTTTTTTATGGATGGTCATACAGGCAGCCTTCTCTGCAGGTGTCGTTGTAATACGAGGCCAGTTTCTACGATTTCAATTGACAAATCTTTTCTGGAGAGCAAAAAAAAAGCACCCTATACTCTGGGTATAAGGTGCTTTTTAAAAAAAAGCAGCTTTTACTTTCTAGCAATAGCTGTAGATACAGACTGCAAAACCTGAGAAAGAGCGTTTACCAAGTTGCCTGCAAGTTCTGTAGCTGTTTTTCCAAGAGGCTCGATAAGCGATGTTGCTGTTTTGATACCGCTGTTAAGCAATTCAACCTGCTGCTGAGCAAGTTTTCCGAAGGTATCAAAAAGGTTGCTGATAGCGCCCGATACATCATTTGTTCCGTTTGACATGGCTTTTTTTGTTTAGAGTTTTAAGAAAGGTATTCAGGTAAAAATGGATTCCGGTAATTATTACCGATTTTTAATCAAGTTAAAACATTTTACACTCCATAGCAAATAGAAAAATATGATCAAGAGGCTATTATCTTCACACGTATAGATGCTCAGGATAGTCTTTTAGACGACATAAAAGGAAAAGCATTGTCATATAACTACGGTATGGGGCTGGAGTATTATGTTTGAAAATTTTTTTCTGAGCGCCGCACGCCTCTTTTTTCGGGTATCGCCCTTCATATTGAGCGGTTTTAAATAATATATTGGTAAAATTAGGTCAAATTTTTTTCTGGTGAGTTTGACTTGACAGTATATTTCACTTTCAACGAAACCTTTACCTGTGAGCAATGAAAGCCGTGATTTTATATGACAGTAAAACCTCAGGCGGATCAACAGAGGCTCTTATTGATGCCATTGGTCTGCAGCTTGCGGAAAGCGGTGCGTATGTGGAAAAGGTAAAATGTAAAGCACTGGCGGATTACAGTTTTATCAGGGAATTTGATCTTGTCATCCTTGGCGCGCCGGTCTACTATTTTCTCGTTGCCTCTCAGCTTCTGGGGGCACTGAATTATGGAAATCTGAAAATAAATCTGAAGAGAAAAAAAATCGCAATGTTTTTGACATGCGGAAGTCCTGAAGCGATGGCGGCAGTTCTTTATCTCCCGCAGTTAAAAATTCATCTGGTCCGGAATAAAATTCTTGTCGAAAAAATATTCCCATCCAATGTTTTTCATGACAATAGTGTTATCGATACGTTTGTACAGGATGTTCTTTATGAATACAATAAAACGTTGAAATCACGCATTGGTTCACTGAAATGGACCATAGAAGCACAGGAATGGCTTGATAGTGTCCCTTCATTTCTTCAGGGCAAGATCAAAGATGGGGCTGAAGAGTTTGCCAAGGCGATGGGGTATAAAGAAATTACTTGTGACGTACTTGAGGAGGCTAAAGGTGAAATTGGGGGTTGAATACTGATGGGCCGGTTAGAAGAGGCAAGGTATGATGAAATGGTGAACTTTCTAAGGTTAACTGCTTGAAGGCTTCCAACAGGAACTCTCAACACATTGCAACTGTTAAAAAATGCACAGTCCATCAGTAGCTTATAATTTTTTTACATCATGGAAGTTGTTGGAAAGAGCAATGCTCATATTATTCTTGACTCTTGTATACATGAGTCGTCCATATATTTTTCAAATCATGAAAAACTGATCAAGTGTAATCCTTATTGCACTAACGTCAAGTATTTTATGGAGTTGGATATTTTTCAATGGGTTTTTCAGGTATCCGATCCTCGCAGCCATCCAATTACTGCGGTTTTTTTCGTTCGTCAACAGGAAGAGAGTTTTTCTCTTGATGATCCTGATGACAGCTATGGGCAGATGTTTTCCTCCAAGTTAAAAAATGGAACTCATTTCCATAGTAAAGCAAAGCGGATCAGATGGAGTCCTGTTCATGAATATCCGGAATTTGAATCAGACACTCCCAATACCTTTATAGGAAAGGCCAGTTCCGAGATATGTCTTCTTCATCAAAAAGATGACCGGACATCAGTTTATTTTGACACTGATATTTCTCTTGATTTCGACCTCTCTTTTCCCTTGAATCTCATGCCGGAAGGTATCCTCAAGTTTATGAGCGACGCGATCATGTCGCAGATCATGCAGCAGGCTACTGAGAGCATGCTCTGTCAGGTAAAGTCAGATATCTGCTGCTCGACAGCAGAAATGGCCATTACGAGCGGAGGAAAATAACTCGCCGTTTAAGCTCAATGAGTGGTAATATACCCAGAGAGAAATAAAACGGCGTGTTGGTCATTTTTTTAGTTGTATTACACCTATGGCGGGTATATGGGTGATTCACTTTTATCATTACGATGATGGTTAGCAGCACCAGTTCAATGAAAGACGTTATTCTCAGGCTGAAAAGGGTTGGCGGTCAGGTAGAGGGATTGATACGGATGATTGAAAGGGAAGAGGAGTGTGTTCAGATTATTACGCAATTTCAAGCGGCAAAAGCTGCCCTTGACAATACATTTTCGTTAGTACTCCAGCGCAACCTCAAGGAGTGCATGAGTCAAGACGACTCGAAAAGTGTAGAAAAGATTTTAAAACTTATTACCAAGCACTAAAATCATAATTCTCTGCCTGTGCAGGGCATTGAAATGATCCGGACAGAAGAAAACTGTTTGTTGTTCATCTTTTTTTGATTTTATTATACCTATACGGGGTATTGGTATTTCACTGGATTTTTAATTTATGGGATTATGGTTACAACCGGTGAGTCTATGAAAGATGTGATTCTCAGGCTGAAAAGGGTGGCTGGTCAGATTGAGGGATTGACAAGGATGATTGAAAGGGAAGAGGAGTGTGTTCAGATTATTACCCAGTTTCAAGCGGCAAAAGCTGCACTTGACAATACATTTTCGTTAGTACTCCAGCGGAACCTTAAGGAATGCGTGAATCATGACGACTCGAAAAGTGTAGAAAAGATTTTAAAACTTATTACAAAACAGTAGCGCACCATGAAGGTACATAAAGCACTGATCGGTTTTTGTGTGGCGGGATCTCTGACCTCGCCGCTTCAGGCTAAAGCCGCTGAAACAAACCTGAAGCTTTCTCTGTCCGATGCCATCTCAATGGCCCGTCAGAACAATTCTTCCATTAAGGCTTCCCGCAGCCGGATTGATCAGGCTGAGGCAAGGATAGTACAGACCCGCCAGACGACGCTACCGAAAGTCACCCTGTCGGAGACTCTTATGGTGACCAATGATCCCGGAGCAGCATTAGTGTTCAAGCTGCAGCAGAGCAGTATACAGACTATGGATTTTTTGCCGGACAAGCTGAACAAGCCCGATGTCATCAACGATTTTAATACCTCTCTTCAGGTTATGCAGCCTGTTTACAATGCCGATGCTGCAATAGGCCGGAGCATTGCGGTTACTGCCAAAAAAGCCGAGGAGCATATGGCTGTCAGGACTGAGGAAACCATCGGTTTTCAGGTCAGCAAAGTCTATTACGGACTGATTCTTGCCAGAAAAAATATTGAGGCTGTCGAACAGTCCATCAAAACCATGCAGGGACACAGTAACGAAGCGGCTAAAGCCTTTAGTGCCGGGCTAATGACAAAATCCGACAAGCTTTCAACAGAGGTCAGGCTTGCAGAGCTTCAGGAGCAGAAGCTTATGCTGTATGACGCGATAAAAGATGCGACCGATGCTCTCCATGTGCTGCTGCATCTTGATTCTCATGTTGCGATTGTTCCGACAGGAGATCTTGTGATTGATGGTGCTGTGCCGGGTGGCGAAAACAAAACTGTGCCTGAAAACAGGGCTGATCTCAAGGCACTCGAAACAAGCAGGCAGATTGCCGGTTATCAGGCAGATATGGCTCGTGCGTCAAGGCTGCCCCGTGTGAACGCGTTTCTGCAGACAAACCTGCATAGTGATAATATTTTCAGTGGAGGCTCAAGCTGGGGACTCGGTATGAATGTGCAGTGGAATATTTTCGATGGCATGTCGTCGGCCGGCCAGATTCAGGAGGCAAAAGCCAAGGAGCGCGAGGCGATGTACAACTATGAAAACGCCCGAAGCAACAGCATTGCAGAAGTTGATAAATCAATACGGTCAATGAGAACTGCTAAAGCCAGAATCGCTGTTGCCCAGAAGTCAATTGAAGAGAGTAAAGTCAGCCTGGATTATATCGGGTCGCAGTACAAAACCGGTATGGCAATGACCTTTGAACTGTTGATGAGGGAGCAGGCCTATACCTATGCGAAAATGAGGTTGAATCAGGCAAAGTATGATTACTGCGTGGCAAAAAGTGAGCTTGCCTACTACCGGGGAAACTGAGAGGATTTAATAACTGAAGAGAAAGAAGTCCATGGGTATACCTATCAAAAAGAAATTGCTTTTTTTGCCTGCAGCAGGGTTACTGTTTCTTGCGGGCTGTGGAAACAATGAGGTTAAGCCGGTAAAGAGCGGGAAGGCGGAGGTTCCTGTGGCTGTTGAAAATATTGTACCGGTTCGCACTGCCGTTGGCTCAGCAGGGGAAGAAGAGGTTTTGCTGGTGCCGAAATCGGCAATTGTTAGTCGAGGCGAACTTACCGGTATTCTTGTCGTGGGAGCTGATGACCGCCTGTCGCTACGATGGATAAGCACGGGTCGAATGATGCATGGTGAAGTTGTTGTTCTTGGGGGGTTGGATAAGGGAGAGTTTGTTGTGGGTACCTACAATCCCACACTTAATGAAGGAGTAACCGTAATAAAGAGTCCGCGTGTGACTGAGGAGGTTCAGAAGAAATGAATGAAGGTATTGCCGGTAAACTTGCAAAACAGTTTATCAATTCGAAGATTACACCGCTCTTGATGGTGGCCGCTCTCCTTGTGGGCATTATGGCGACATTTATGACTCCAAGAGAGGAAGAGCCTCAGATTGTGGTGCCCATGGTTGATCTTTTTATTCCTTTCCCTGGTGCTGCACCGGCCGAGATTGAAGCGCGAGTTGCCAAGCCGATTGAACGGACATTGACTGAAATTCCGGGAGTGGATTATGTTTATTCAACCTCCATGCCTGATGTCGCTCTGGTGACTGTCCGCTATAAAGTAGGAGAGGATGCCGAGAAAAGCATGGTCAAGCTTTGGTCGACCCTCATGAAAAACATGGACAAGATGCCAGCTGGTGTCCAGTTCCCGTTGATGAAAAAGGTTTCGATTGATGATGTTCCTGTGCTTAATCTCACCTTCTGGAGCAAGAGCAAGGATCCTTTCCAGATAAGAAAAACAGCCGTAGAGGTTGCCGATGAACTGAAAAAGATCAAAAATATCGGTGATGTTGAAATAAAGGGAGGGTTGAAACGTCAGATAAAGATTGTTCTTGACAAGGAAAAACTCCTGAAGTACAACGTGAGTCCTCTGCAGATAACCCGTCAGGTGCAGATGGCAAACAGCCAGATGACCTCCGGTGATTTCAAGCAGATGAACCAGGAGATTGTTGTCCGCACAGGAACGTTTCTTGAGAGCGCCAGCGATGTTGGCAATATTGTGGTGGGTATCTATGGTGCGACACCGGTTTATCTCCGAGATGTCGCCAGTGTGGTTGATGGTCCTGAAGAGGTCAATAACTACAACTTTTTCGGATGGGCTGCAGCCGCTCCCAAAGGTTCAGTTTCAGGTGAGTACCCGGCTGTAACGGTGACGGTTGCAAAGCGAAAAGGGGGCGATGCCTCAGTCCTTGCCGACAAGGTTATGGAGCGGGTCGCCGGGCTCCGCCAGACGGTTATTCCTTCAGACATCACGGTGACCGAGACAAGGAACTATGGTGCGACTGCATCTGAGAAAGTCTTTACCCTTCTTGAGCATCTGCTGATGGCTGTGGTGGCCGTTACCATTGTTGTCGGATTTTTCCTTGGCTGGAGAGGATCGCTTGTAGTACTCGCTTCGGTGCCGATAACTTTTGCACTTACCCTGCTGATCTATTACCTGCTGGATTATTCACTCAACAGGGTGACGCTCTTTGCGCTGATTTTTGTTACTGGTATTGTTGTTGATGATTCCATTATTATTGCCGAAAATATCCACCGTCACTTCGCCATGAAGCGACAGCCAAAACTGCAGGCAGCCATTACCGCGATCAATGAGGTGGGTAATCCGACCATTCTGGCAACGTTTACCGTTATTGCCGCCGTGCTGCCGATGGTATTTGTTTCAGGCCTGATGGGCCCTTATATGAGCCCAATGCCTATTGGCGCTTCACTTGCCATGATATTCTCTCTTCTGGTTGCCCTTATTGCAACGCCCTGGCTTTCATTCCGGCTTTTGAAAACAGAGAGTGGCCATCACGAAGAGTATGATGTTACCAAAACAGGCTATTACAAGCTCTTCAACAAGATTCTTTCTCCGTTTATTGAAAGCCCGGTTAAACGGTGGCTGGCTTTTGGTGTTGTTGGCTTAATGCTGGCTGGGGCGATTGCGCTGGTGCCGCTCAAGGCTGTTCAGATGAAGATGCTGCCGTTTGACAACAAGAACGAGTTTCAGGTTATTCTGGATATGCCGGAAGGTACCTCGCTTGAGCAGACTGCAAGAGTTACCAAAGAGATTTCCGCCTATCTGAAAACCATTCCGGAGGTCAGCAGCTACCAGTACTACGTAGGTACCAATGCACCGATCAATTTCAACGGCCTTGTTCGCCACTACTATCTCCGACAGAAGGCGAACATGGCCGATATCCAGGTTAATCTTGTTCATAAAGGTGAACGTAAGGCACAGAGCCATGATATTGCCAAACGGGTCAGACCTGGAGTTCAGCAGATTGCGCAGCGTTACCATGGAAATGCCAAGATTGTCGAGATTCCTCCAGGGCCTCCTGTTATGTCAACGCTTGTTGCTGAAATTTACGGGCCTTCACAGAGTGAGCAGATTGCCCTTGCTACTGAGGTGAAAAAAGTTTTTAAAGAGACTCCAGGGGTTGTTGATGTTGACTGGATGGTTGAAGCTGACCAGAAGGTTTACAATCTGGTGGTCAACAAAGAGCGGGCTGCGTTCCGGGGAGTCAGTGCCGAGCAGATAGCCCAGACGCTTCGCATGTCGCTTGCCGGCATGGATGTGGGGCTGATTCATACGGCAACTGATCTTGATCCGGTAACGATTCAGGTTCGACTGCCACAGTCTGACAGAACATCGCTGCATGATCTTTCGGGTATTTTTGTTCAGTCACAGGGAATGGGAACGCTGACAACACGCCTGCGTGCCGGTGAAATGATTCCACTGTCGGAGCTGGTGAAGGTTGAGGAAAAAATTCAGGACAAGAGTATTTTCCACAAGGATCTTCGTCGGGTGGTGTATGTGACTGCGGATGTTGCCGGTGCAACGGAAAGCCCTGTTTACGCCATGCTCGACATGGATAAAAAAATCCAGAAGATCAAGCTTCCTGCTGGCTATTCCATTGATCCGCTTTATACGGCGAGCCCGACATCGGAGGATAAGCTTTCGATGAAGTGGGATGGAGAGTGGCAGATTACCTTTGAAGTATTCCGTGATCTTGGAACGGCGTTTGCTGTGGTACTTGTTATTATTTACTTGTTGATTATCGGGTGGTTCCAGTCTTTCAAGACACCGCTGATCATGATGATCGCCATTCCCTTGAGCCTTGTGGGCATTATTCCAGGGCACATGCTGCACGGAGCGTTCTTTACTGCTACGAGTATGATCGGGATGATTGCTCTTGCAGGCATTATGGTAAGGAATTCTGTGCTGCTCATTGATTTTATCCAGATCCGCAGGGCGGAAGGAGTTGAGCTTAAGCAGGCGGTCATTGAATCTGCAGCAGTTCGTACACGTCCGATTATATTGACCTCTGGAGCTGTTGTTATTGGTTCAATTGTCATGCTTTTTGATCCTATATTTCAGGGTCTTGCCATATCACTGATATGGGGCGGTATTCTTTCAACGATTTTAACGCTCGTGGTTGTGCCGATTGTCTATTATATGGCTGAAAAGAAATCCGAAAAACCTGTTATAACTAAAAAATCATGAAATTTCTGGCTATAATGGGACACGAAGAGACCCGTCCGAAAGTGCGGCGTCTCTTTCAGGAGCATAAGGTGTCAATGATCAGCAGTATGGATATCAGGGGGTGTAACTGCGAAAAAACAGGATTCCCTGGACAGGCATGGTGGCCAACCGATGAGATGATCGGTACCTATTCATCGCTTTGTTTTGCCATTCTTGATGATGATAAGGCAGAAGCTATCATGCAGGAATTTGAGAAGAACCCTATAGCCGTAGACAAGGATTTTCCTGCTCGTGTTTTTCTCATGAATGTAGAAAAAACTGCCTGAAAACAAGGGGCTTTATAATGATTGTCGAACAGTTTCGTACAGGCGGCGACAGGAATTTCGGTTATCTTGTCGCCGATGAGGCTTCTCGGGAGGCTCTCGTGATCGATGCTTCCTTCAATCCGGCAATGATTGTGAGGTATGCTGCAGAACACGGTTTTGACATACGGTTTATTTTTTCAACCCACGGTCATGATGATCATATCAATGGCAATGACACCATCAGCCGTCTGACAGGGATCACTCCCCTTCTCTACGGTGAGACCTGTGCGCGTAATGGAGTCAGAGTTGAGGATGGAGCGCTGTTTCCGCTTGGCGCGCTTGATGCCGGAATTCTCTATACGCCCGGGCATACAAAGGATTCTCTCTGTATTTATATTGGCGATGCCCTCTTTACCGGTGATACCCTTTTTACGGGGAAGGTTGGAGGAACCGGCACAGAAGAACAGGCTTTAATGGAATACCACTCACTGCAGCACAAAATCATGCAGCTCCCTGATACCACTAACGTATATCCCGGACATGATTACGGGCTCACTCCAGTATCATCCATAGGCAATGAGCGCTCACACAATCCCTTTCTTCTTCAGAAAGATTTCAATGCGTTTTTCCTGTTGAAACAGAACTGGGCTGTCTACAAAAAAACTCATGGGATTGCATAATTCCTGTTTTGCGCAGGCCTTTCTTGCAATTATGCTGTTTTTTTTTATAAATTAATATCTTGCGCCAGTTTTCGGTATGCTGGTTGACGGATCCCGCCTTATCCTGTTTTCAGAGATAATATCGGTGCTCTATTTTTGTTTTTTTAACGCATTAATAGAGGCCTTCTGTGTTTTTTTAATATTTAAGCAACCTGACGATTATGGATCAGCTTATAACATTACGGACGCTGCCGGTATCTGCACTCATGCAGAAGGATTTTCAAATTATAAAAGGGAGCTGTACTGTTGCAGAGGCGCTTCAGATTATGAAAAAGACCAACGAGAGCGGTCTTGTTGTTGAGCCTCGGAATGAGGACGATTGCTATGGTATTGTGACTGAAAAAGATATCCTTGAAAAAGTAATCGATCCCGGCGAGGACGTCCATCGTGATCCCTGGAATACTCCTGTTTTTCAGATTATGAGCAAGCCGGTTATCAGTGTCAATCCTGGGCTCAGGATAAAGTATGCGCTTCGCCTGATGAAAAGGACCAATGTCAGACGCCTTACCGTTATGGAAAACAATAAGGTTTTGGGTATTCTCAATATGACCGATGTGCTTCACGCTGTAGAGGAGCTTCCGGTTCACGACGATCATGTAGCCATGTAACAGCGTCTCTGTACGTTGCCATGAAAGGTTTGAGTACAAGAAGGAAGGAGCGATGTCCAGCGTGCTACTCAAACCCGCATCAAGAAAAAAAATTGCCGGCAGTAAGGTTCTCTTGTACTGCTTTCCTCTGTAATACCATTTAGACAATTTCAACGAGCGGGGCACTGCCGCAGCAGTGCTCTTCTGTTTAATCAGTGAGGCGTTCCCAACAGCTTCATAAAGAGACTTGAGCGTATGAAACCATTTGATATTGTTATTGTCGGAGGCGGGGGTGCCGGTCTGTATGCCGCAATGGAGGCAATGAAAACCAATCCTGCACTGAATATCGCCGTTCTGTCCAAGGTCTATCCAAACCGCTCTCATACCTCTGCGGCTCAAGGTGGAGCCAATGCCGCACTTGCCAATAAGGCAAAGGATGACAGTGTTGAAATGCACATTTTCGATACCATCAAGGGAAGCGATTATCTTGCTGATCAGGATGCCGTTGATGTTCTCTGCTCTGAAGCTCCCAAAATTATCCGTGAACTTGAAAATATAGGGACGCCCTGGTCAAGAATGGAAGATAACACCATTGCGCAGAGGCCGTTCGGCGGAGCCGGTCGTCCCCGGTGTTGTTACTGTGCAGATAAAACAGGCCATACTATTCTGCAGACACTTTATGAACAGTGTTTGAGAAAAGGGGTGCTTTTCTTCAATGAATATTTTGCACTGAACCTTTCTGTCCACGGAAGTCGTTCGAGGGGTTTGATTGCCATGAATATGAAGACCGGCAAGGTTGAGGCTTTCCCCGCAAAAACAGTGATTTTTGCTACTGGCGGCTATGCCAAGATGTACTGGAACCGGTCAAGCAATGCTGCGGGCAATACCGGCGACGGTCAAGCCATTGCATATCGGGCAGGCATTCCAATGAAAGATATGGAGTTTGTCCAGTTCCATCCTACAGGTCTGAGGAAGAGCGGCCTGCTTGTTACAGAAGGAGCCAGGGGTGAAGGCGGCTACCTTATCAATAAGGATGGTGAGCGTTTCATGGCCAGATATGCGAAAGAAAAGATGGAGTTAGGACCGAGAGACCTTGTTTCACGTTCAATTGAAACAGAAATTCTTGAAGGACGGGGGTTTGACAGCCCTGCAGGAAAATATATCCATCTTGATCTCCGCCATCTTGGAGCTGATCTCATCAAATCACGGCTGCCGCAGATACGCGAGATGTCATTGAATTTTGAGGGTGTTGATCCTATCGAAGAGCCGATTCCTATCAGGCCGACTGCCCATTACTCAATGGGTGGCATCGATACTGATAACTTCGGACGCACGGTAATGGACGGTGTCTATGCTGCTGGTGAATGTGCCTGTGTTTCGGTGCATGGAGCAAACCGCCTTGGCGGAAATTCTCTGCTCGACATTCTTGTATTTGGCCGAATTGCCGGGCACACGGCGGCTGAAGAGGCTGGAAAATTTGAGCCCGGTTCCATTTCGGAGGAGGAGCTCAGGGAGAGTGTTGAGGAAATCAGAACCAGAATGCAGCCTTCCGGTCACTATGAGCGGTATGGCGCCCTGCGTGAGGAACTTGGTCAGACTCTGGCCCTGAATGTTGGTATTTTCAGAGAGTCTTCCTTGCTGCATAAAGGAATACAGGATATTGCCGAGCTTAAAGAGCGGTTCAAAAAAGTCCGCGTTTTTGATTCAAGTGATGTTTTCAACACCAACCTTCAACAGGTGCTTGAACTGAAAAATATGCTTGACCTGGCTGAAACTGTTGCCGTTGGCGCTTTGGCCAGAGAGGAAAGCCGGGGTTCCCATACCCGTATTGATTTTCCTGTCAGGGATGACGAAAAGTGGCACAAGCATACTCTGGCAACCCTTGTTGACGGAAAAGCCATTCCAGGTGAAAAACCGGTAACGATGGGACGGTATGAACTCCAGGAAAGAACTTATTAATCATTCTCTCTTATGACGGAAATAATAGATCAGCATCAGGAAGGAAAAAGAGATGTAACCTTCCGGGTTTTTCGCTTTAATCCACAGGTCGACAGCAAGCCCTACTTTGATGATTATACCATTTCGGCAGAAAGAGGTATTACGGTGCTCAGATCGTTGAATTATATCAAAGAGCATGTCGATGCAACACTCAGCTTCAGGGCATTCTGTCAGGCGGGCATATGCGGCTCCTGCGGTATGCGTGTCAATGGAATATCCAAACTTGCCTGTACAAGCCAGGTGTGGGATGAGCTCGATAAATGTCGCGAGCCGGGGATAATCAGGGTTGAGCCTTTGCGCAGTCTTCCGATGATCAAGGATCTTATTGTCGATATGGATCCGCTTGTTGATAAAATGACGCGCTATTCAAACTGGATTGATTCTACCATGCCGCTTGCCGATATGGGCAAGAAAGAGTTTTTGATTTCCGAAGAGGAGTTTCAGCAGTATGATAAGGCGACAGACTGTATTCTCTGCGCTTCATGTGTGTCGGAGTGCAGCATATTAAGGGCGAACAAAGAGTATGTCTCTCCTGCAGTTCTGTTGAAATCCTACCGGATGAATGTCGACAGCCGGGATGGCATTCATGACCTGCGTCTTGCCGAGCTGGTCAAGGATCATGGAGTATGGGACTGTACTCACTGCTATCGGTGTCAGGAATCGTGCGTAAAAAGCATTCCGATTATGGAAGCCATTCATGCGATCCGTGAAGATGCTCTCGAGAGCAGGGGGCCGAGAGATACCAGCGGCGCCAAACATGCTGAAGCCTTTATGGAGGATATTGAAAAGAAAGGCAAGCTGGTCGAAGCAACCCTTCCCATACGTACCAACGGAGTAGTATGGACGCTGAGAAATCTTTTGCCGATGGCGATGAAAATGATTGTCAAACGAAGAACCCCGCCACCGCCGCCGCTTGTAAAATCGGCTAAAGGAATAAAGATATTCAGGGCGATGTTCAGGGAAATGACCGAACACGTTAAGCAGGATCATCTGAAATCTCATAAAAAATAATAAGGGAGAACTGCTGGATGAAGCGATATGCATATTACATGAGCTGCATCAATGAGTCCATGACGAAAGAGGTGGACCGTTCGATCGATTTTTGGCAGAAAGACCTTGGCCTTGAGTTTGTCAAGCTCCATGAAGGCACCTGTTGCGGGGGCAGTAACCTTGATTACGTCAGTCCGAAACATTTTGCGCTCGTTAATGCGCGTAATATTGCGCTTGCTGAAAAGATGGGTCTGGACCTTGTCGTTTCCTGCAATACCTGCTTGATGACTATTCGCACTGCAAAGAAAAAGCTTGATGAAACGCCTGCACTGAAAAAAGAGGTTAATGATATTCTGAAAAAGGAAGGGCTTGAATATCGTGGCACTTCCGAGGTTCGGCATCTGTTGTGGGTACTGGTTGATGATGTCGGTCTGGATACAATAAAGGCCAAGGTGACGGTCCCTTTGAAAAATTATCGGATCGCCCCATTTTATGGGTGCCATATTCTCAGGCCGTCTACAGTTCTCGGAAGGGACAATCCTCTTGCTCCAAGTTCCCTTGACCAGTTGATTGAGGCGCTGGGGGGGCAAACCATTCCATTTGAACATAAAAACCGCTGTTGTGGCTTTCATACCCTTCTGGTTGCCGAGGAAGAATCTCTCAATGTCGCAGCTGAAGCGCTTGAAGAAGCGATCAATTCAAAAGCCGATTTTATTGTAACCCCCTGCCCTCTTTGCCATACCGTTCTTGATGGTTATCAGTCAAAAGCGCTCAAACAGGCTCATATCGACAGCTCTATTCCTGTTTTTCATATTTCAGAAATGGTCGGTCTTGCCCTTGGTTACACTGCAAAGCAGCTTGGTATTAAAAGGCACATTGTGTGCTGATCTGCCGGAAAGTTTTCATAAAAGGCTAAAAAAAAGTAACTTTGCACTTTTACTTTGCTCTCAGCCGGGATGTTGCCGGATGTTCTGAGGGGGATCTTGTTTTGTTAACCCATCAAATTATTGCATTGCATGCTCAAAAATGATCTTTTTCTCCGGGCATTAAAGCGTCAGCCATGTTCCCGGACGCCAATCTGGGTAATGAGGCAGGCCGGTCGGTATTTACCGGAGTACCGTGCTGTGAGAGAAAAAACAGATTTTCTAACTCTTTGTAAAACCCCGGAGCTGGCAACAGAGGTGACCATTCAGCCCGTTGAACTGATGGGTGTGGACGCAGCTATTATTTTTTCCGATATTCTTGTCGTGAATGAAGCCATGGGCATGAATGTCGAGATTATCGAATCCAAAGGAATCAGACTTACTCCCCCGATCCGTTCCCAGGCTGATATCGACAAACTGATTGTACCTGATATCGATGAAAAGCTCGGTTATGTGATGGATGCACTCCGTATGACTAAAAAAGAACTCGATAACCGTGTTCCTCTTATTGGCTTTACTGGAGCGGCATGGACACTCTTTACCTATGCTGTTGAAGGTGGAGGTTCCAAAAACTACGCTTACGCCAAACAGATGATGTACCGTGAGCCAGCAATGGCCCATGCGCTTCTCGGCAAGATTTCAGGCGTCATAACCGCCTATGTGCTGAAGCAGATCGAAGCTGGCGCCGATGCCATCCAGATTTTTGATTCATGGGCAAGTGCTCTCTCCGAGGATGACTATCGCGAGTACGCTCTTCCTTACATCAAGGATACCGTACAGGCGATCAAGGCCAAACATCCTGATACCCCTGTTATCGTTTTCTCAAAGGATTGCAACACTATTCTTTCAGATATCGCCGATACCGGTTGTGATGCCATGGGTCTTGGTTGGGGTATTGATATCGGCAAAGCTCGTACAGAACTTAATGACCGTGTTGCTCTTCAGGGCAACCTCGATCCGACGGTACTTTACGGTACTCCGGCGAGAATCAAGGCTGAAGCAGCAAAAATTCTCAAGTCGTTTGGTCATCATACCGAACATTCCGGGCATGTTTTCAACCTTGGTCACGGTATCCTGCCTGATATGGATCCTGAACATTTGAAGCTGCTTGTAGAATTCGTTAAAGAAGAGAGTGCTCAGTACCACTAAGCATATCGTTCTTTTTCCCGCCTCTTGAACTCCGCCTCATGTCATGCATGAGGCGGAGTTTTTTATAGAAAATAATCTGAATGGAAGTGCAACAGATCAGCAGCCAATATCCTGAATTTGTTTGAACTTTTCATGTCGTCCTGTATATTTCATCAATATACAATTTTGTTGTGACCATTTTTGATGACGTCCAGGGGTTTAAGTGGGACAATGGTAATTTTCTCAAGAACTGGGAGAAACACAGTGTCTCAAACTCTGAATGTGAAGAAATGTTTTTCAATCAGCCGATTATTGTTGCGGACGATGAAAAACATTCAAGAACTGAGAAACGACACTTCGCACTGGGTAAAACAAATGGAGGGCGTCGTCTTTTCGTTGTCTTTACCATTCGGAAAGATACTATCCGGGTTATCTCGGCAAGAGATATGAGCAAAAAGGAGAAAACTATTTATGAAAAAAGAGAAGACATTGATTCCTGAATTCAAGAATCAAGTGGAAGAACATGCGTTCTGGTCTTCACACGACTCTGCAGACTATGTGGATTGGGAAAAAGCAGGGAAAGCTATTTTTCCTAACCTGAAACCAACCCTGAAAACCATCTCGCTTCGTCTGCCGGAACCGATGTTGAACCGGTTGAAGATTTTAGCAAATGAGCGTGATGTTCCTTACCAATCGCTTTTGAAAATTTTTCTCAAGGAACGACTTGACCGGGAACTTGAGAAATGAGAAAAGTATAGCATTAATGCATAAGCCAAGTGTTCCAGTGCGCTGAAGAACCTTTCATCGCGCAAAAGATTGCACCATACCACAAGAATTACCACCAACTATGGCAAAAGCGGTCAAAGAGGTCAAGGAAGAGCCGATCGAAAAGCAGCTCTGGAAAGCTGCCGACAAGCTGCGCAAGAATATTGATGCGGCAGAGTACAAACATGTGGTGCTTGGATTGATGTTTCTCAAATACATCTCCGACTCTTTTGAGGAGATGTATACCCGACTGCAGAAAGGCGAAAACGATGAGTGATTGGCATAAGTTTCGCGAACTGGCGGTGGTGCTTACCCTGCGGGTGCGCGAAAATGCCTCGTTGACTGGACTATCAAAGAGAGCGTTAAAGCCAAATTGAAAGTAATTGTCCGGCGAACCTTGCGCCAGTTCGGCTACCCGCCCGACATGCAGCTGCTTGCAACCGAAACGGTGTTAAAGCAGGCGGAGATGATTGCAAGTGAGCTTGCCGTATAGAAATATCAGCAGCTTAACCCGCTATGCCATATAAGGGGGACGGTTTTCCCCGATCGAGCACAGAGATGGGGACTTTTGTTTTTTCATTATATTGAATGCCTTTCTCAGTTAACTTACTTTTACTATCGTTTTTATGACCAAACAGTGCAAGTGTTCCGACAGTCTGACAGATCGGACTCGTTTAGAAGAGGTTGTACTTGATACCATGCTTTACAGTGCGAAGCTCAAGGAGACGGTGGCGCGGCAGAACAGTGCGGTTATTGTGGCTATGGCCCGAATGATTGCTGAAACGTTTGAGGCTGGTGGAAAGGTGCTTATTTGTGGTAATGGCGGCAGTGCTGCTGATGCCCAACATCTTGCAACAGAGTTGACTATCAGGTATCGCAGCAGTGTTCAGCGGCCTGCACTTCCGGCCATTGCTTTGTCAACCGACACATCGGCTCTTACGGCCGGCGCGAACGATCTTGGTTACGATGCGGTATTTGCCAGACTGGTTGAGGCTTATGGCCGTGAAGGGGATATTCTGCTTGGTCTCTCTACCAGCGGAAACAGTAAAAGTGTTGTCAATGCTCTCGGCTATGCCCGGCAGCATGGGATGAAAACCATTACCCTGCTTGGTGGAGATGGAGGCGTATTGAAAGGAGCTGGAGATCTCGAAATAATTGTACCCCATTCAGGTTCCGCAGACCGGGTTCAGGAGTGCCATATTACCATCGGTCATGTTATTATCGATCTTGTTGAGCGGATGCTCGGGTACTGCCGTTCGTAGGATTAACAAAAAAATCAAAACCGCTATGCAGATTAAGCAGATTGAAGGAGCATTGAACGCAAAGGATATCAGGTTTGCTCTGGTAGTTTCGCGTTTTAACGATTTTATAGGGCAAAAGCTTGTTGAGGGTGCTGTGGATTGTATTCGCCGCCATGGAGGATCGGAGGAGAATATTACCATAGTTCGTTGTCCCGGTGCTTTTGAACTGCCGTTAGTCAGTAAAAAGGTTGCTGTTACCGGTAACTATGATGCTCTTATTGCCCTTGGAGTGATTATCAGAGGCTCCACACCTCACTTTGATGTCATTGCAGCTGAGGCAACCAAGGGTATTGCGCAAGTTGCTCTTGATACCATGATTCCTGTTTCATTTGGTGTTCTTACCACTGAAAATCTTGAGCAGGCTATTGAGCGGGCAGGAACGAAGGCTGGGAACAAAGGATTTGATGCCGCCATGACTGCCATAGAGATGGTGAATCTTTACCGGCAGATTTAGT
>CAIXLG010000006.1 GCA_903920215.1 uncultured Chlorobiaceae bacterium | reverse complement strand
TCGCAGCCAGGACCATATGACCTATTCGGAATGGCACCGGAGAAGAGGAGCTTCTGAACATTCATTGCAAAAGCTGTGGCGCGCTATCGCACTTGCCATGAATTTCATAGAGCCTAACATCATCAGCGCTCGACCGATGATCACGATTTTCAAATATTTCGGGACCGATTATGCGGCAACAAAGTTTGCCTTTTTCCGGAAAAATCCTGGCGACTCGATGATTGAGCCAATGCGGCAATATATCCAGAGCAAGGGTGGACGTATTTTTGTTGATGCCAAGCTGAAGAGCTTTGAACTGAACAGTGATGAAACCATTAAACATGCAGTCCTGCAGGATGGCCATAAAATTGAGGCTGACGCCTATATTTCGGCGCTGCCTGTTCATAACATTAAAAAAATAGTCCCCAATGAGTGGCTTGCCCATAAATATTTCCGCAACCTCCACGAGTTTGTCGGCAGCCCGGTTGCTAACTGTCAGCTCTGGTTTGACAGGAAAATAACCGATACCGATAATCTCATGTTTTCGCAGGGCACTATTTTCGCGACCTTTGCCGATGTATCACTCACCTGCCCTGATGATTTCCAGAATGGCACGGGAACGGCTAACGGCGGCAGTGTCATGAGCCTTGTTCTTGCACCAGCACACCAACTCATGAATATGCCGAACGAGATCATCACCGGGCTGGTCATGAAAGACATTCATGACAGATTTCCCAAGTCCCGAGGGGCAAAACTGCTGAAATCAACGATTGTCAAAATTCCCCAATCTGTTTACAAGGCTGTTCCTGATGTCGATCAATACCGACCTGATCAGATCAGCCCTATCAAAAACTTTTTCCTTGCCGGCGATTATACCGATCAACACTATCTCGCATCAATGGAAGGAGCCGCGCTGAGTGGAAAGCTGGTTGCTGAAAAGCTCCTCAGCAAATTTGGTGGCTGAATGAATGTAGCCTGCGCTTGCCATGAAAAATCAACACGAACAACATCGGAAAAATATGCTGTTTCCAACCGCTGACGCGCAGGTAAAGCTGCTTGAAGAGACTGACTGCGGTATCATTGCGTTCAGTGAAAAGGTTAAAGAATCCGGAAACAGTCCACTTTCAGCCACACATATCAATGTGTTGCAGATCAACACCGGCTACCGTTGCAACCTCCTCTGCCGACACTGCCATGTTGGTGCCGGACCGGACCGCAAGGAGATGATGACTCGCCAGACAATGCAGCAATGCCTTGATGTTCTTGGTAAAGGCTCCATAAACACCATTGACATTACAGGTGGAGCGCCTGAAATGAACCCTGAATTCCGCTGGTTCATTGAACGTATCAGAGAACGTGTACCTGATGCAACAATCCTTGTCCGATCGAACTTGACCCTTTTAACTGCTCATGAAAAATACCGTGACATTCCTGAATTTCTGAAGCAACAACGGGTAACCCTCATCGCATCACTTCCCTGCTACACTAAGACAGCTGTTGATTCTGTAAGGGGAAAAGGGGTTTTCGACCGTTCCATTGCTGCATTGAAACTGTTCAACAACCTTGGATACGGTAAAGAGGAAGCCGGTCTCAAGCTCAACCTTGTCTATAATCCCGGTGGACCTTCACTGCCAGAGGAGCAGCATCAGCTTGAAAAGAAATACCGTAAACAACTCTTTGAAGAGCATGGCATAGTCTTCAACCAGCTTTATATTATTACCAATATGCCGATCAGCCGCTTTCTTAATGATCTGCTTGAAAACGGCCAGTACTGCCAATATATGACGCTTCTGGCAAAGAGCTTCAATCCCCTTGCAGTGAACAATCTGATGTGTCGAACAACGCTGTCTGTCAGGTGGGACGGCACACTCTACGACTGTGACTTCAACCAGATGCTCAACATCCCTCTGGATAAAAGGGTCGAGCAGCATATCAGCTCATTCAATAAGGAAATGCTGGAGAGTCGCCTCATAACCGTCGGCCAGCACTGTTACGGATGCACAGCCGGGGCTGGTTCAAGTTGTCAGGGAACTCTTGTATGACGAACGATTCACTGCTTGTCATTTTCACCAAAAACCCTGAACAGGGATTGGTAAAAACACGTTTGGCAAGTTCCATCGGTGATGAGAAAGCTCTTGAGATTTATGAGAAACTCCGGCATCATACCGCTTTAATCGCCGAAAATATTGCTGTGAACCGGACCGTATTTTATTCTCACTACCTCCCTTCTACAGACATCTTTGTCGCGGAAAATTTTTCCTTTCAACTTCAGGTTGGTAATGATCTTGGTGAGCGTATGCTTCATGCAATCAAGAGCGGGTTTGACGCAGGGTTTCGTCGCGTCGTGCTTATTGGCACAGACTGTTATGAGTTGAATGCAGCAATCCTGGATTCAGCCTTCGCGGTTCTTAAGCGTGCCGATGCAGTTGTGGGACCTGCAAGTGATGGAGGGTTTTACCTTATCGGACTGACCAAACCCATAGAGGAACTCTTTCTTGGTCGAGAATGGAGCACAAAGGAGGTACTCGACGGAACCATAGAAGTTCTTCAGCGCCTCGCTTTACCGTATGAACTGCTTCCTGAACTGTCAGATATTGATACGTTTGATGACCTGAAAAAAAGCGGATTATGGTCGAAAGAAGCATAAGCATTATTATCCCCACCTATAACGAAGAAGTTATCATTGCCGAGTCTTTAAAGGCACTTCTTTCTATAACTGAACGAACAGAAGGGGTCGAGATTATTGTCAGTGATGCGAGCACTGACAGTACCCGAAAAATTCTGTCTGAGTTGCCGGTAACCGTTTTCCACAGTACAAAAGGACGCGCCATACAAATGAATACGGGTGCACAAGGAGCCACAGGCGATATTCTCTATTTTCTGCATGCTGACACTTTGCCGCCGGAAACCTTTATCGACAATATCCGTTCAGCTGTTGGAAACGGGAAAAAAGCCGGATGCTTCCGGATGAACTTTAATGACAGCGATCCAATCATGAGCCTGTACGGATGGTTCACACAGTTTCCGCTGATGATATGCAGGGGTGGTGACCAGTCACTCTTTATTGACAAGTCACTCTTTCAAGAGATCGGAGGATTCGACGAAACCCATCTCGTCATGGAAGACATCAATATCATCAATCGCATCGAAGCGCGGGCAGAATTCCACATTCTTGAAGCAGAGGTCACGACATCGGCCAGAAGGTTTCACCAAAACGGTATAATCCGACTCCAGCTCCTCTTTGGAACCATTCATCTTATGTATGCGCTTGGTTGTGACCAGGAGACAATTATAAGGTACTACAAGGAGAATATCAGCGGAGAGTGAAAGAAACCCGCATTGCCTGTCTTGACAACAAAGGGGGCAATTATCCCTGATAAAAATACCTTTTAAGAGAGGTGAAGAACTTAGGAAATAGATTGTTATATTGAGCAAAATACATCTGATTACTTACCCTTAACCACATACAACTATGGCAGCAGAAGAGCTCAACAAACCAGCTGGCGCCCCTAAACCGGCGGCCCCGACAAAATCGGAATCCAATGTCGGCAATGGAGATATGGCTAATTTGATCGGCAACGTGGGCTACCTGATTGACTCGACTATTGAGTCAGTTCAGGGAATAATAAGCTCAGTAAGTTCCGCTACCGGACAGCTGATTGACGGTGTTACCTCAACAATTAATTCTGAACCGGTCCAGGGAATAATCCATAATGTCAACACGGTTTCCGGACAACTGATTGAGGGTGTCACATCAACCACAGGGCAGCTGATTGATGGAGTGACCGCTACCATTAATTCAGAGCAGGTTCAAAGTTCTTTTCAGGAACTCGGCAAGTTATGGAAAAATCTGCTTGAAAACCTGAACTCAACAGTCAGCTCCGGTCAGGTGCAGAACTTGTTTGCCAATGTAAATTCCGGACTCGG
>CAIXLG010000005.1 GCA_903920215.1 uncultured Chlorobiaceae bacterium | reverse complement strand
TTCTTGTGTTTCTGATGTTTTTTTGTGTCTGGGCAGCTGATATTTTTGCCTATTTCGGAGGGAGTACACTCGGTGGCAGGTTTATCCATCGGAAATTGTTTGAGCGCTTGAGTCCCCATAAAACATGGGAGGGTTTTTTGTGCGGGCTGGCAGGAAGTGTTTCTGCTGCGATGATCTATGGAAGCTTTGTTCCACAGATGCCTTTAAAGACAGTGTTGTTGACTGGACTATTGATCGGTCTGGCAAGTCCGGCGGGTGATTTGATAGAGTCGATGTTTAAAAGAGATGCTCATGTAAAAGATTCTTCAGGATTGATTCCCGGCCATGGAGGAGTGCTTGACCGGTTTGACACTATTATGTTTGTGTCGCCATTTATCTATTTTATCGCTTTTCACCTATGAACAGTGCTGAGAAAAAAAGTGCTGAGAAAGAAAGTGCTGAGTGCTGAGTGCTGAGTACTGAGGGGCGAGTGCTGAGTGCTGAGAAGGAAAAGGGGAGAAAGTTGGCAGTAAGCTGTGGGCACTTTCGACTCAGCACTCAGTACTCAGTACTATCTTCCCTTCCCACTGCCAACTTCTGACTTCTGAGGGAAGGATAAATGTTTGTTTATATTACCTGTTCAATTCAGATGCCGGGAGTATTTTCCCTGGGCCATGAGTATTAATCAAGAAGAGGTTTAACTGATGAAAATTGAAGGTCTTCTTTCCGAAAAATATATCTCTTTGAATCTTGAACTGGCTTTGAAAAGTCAGGTGATTGAAAAAATGATTTCTCTTGTTACCAACCATGCCGGAGTGAAAGATATCGGCAGGCTTCGGGATGATGTGCTTAAGCGTGAGCGTGAGATGTCGACAGGAATCGGCAAAGGCATAGCTTTGCCTCATGCAAAAACTGATGGAGTCACAGAGCCGATACTGGCTTTTGCTACGCTCAGCAATGTTATGGATTTCGATTCTATTGATAATGAGCCCGTTCGTTTTGTGTTTCTTCTTGCTACGCCGGAAGATATGCTTGCGGAACATTTGAAGCTCCTTGGCAGGATTACCAAGCTGGCAGGTCGGGAAGATTTTCGGCAGAGTCTTCTTCTTTCAACTTCACCAGCTGAAGTTATTGAGCTTTTCAGGGAAGGTGAAAAGGATTTTTCCCAGATTTAAATTGTTACATAGAGGATTTTGAGTGTATGTCGCAGTATCAGGCCGTTAAGGGGACGAGGGATATTTTTCCGGAAGAGGTGACTCGGTGGAAGCATATTGAAGGAGTTGTGCACTCGCTTGCGTCCATGTTCGGGTTCAGTGAGATACGTACACCGGTTTTTGAGTATACCGAGCTGTTTCAGAGAGGCATCGGGGCGACGACGGATATTGTGGGAAAGGAGATGTTTACGTTTTTGCCTGATCCGACCGGGCGTTCTCTGACCCTGCGGCCTGAGATGACTGCGGGTGTGATGAGGGCGGCGCTTCAGAAAAATCTGCTGTCGATGGCTCCTGTGCACAAGCTTTATTATATCAGTGAGCTGTTTCGAAAGGAGAGGCCTCAGGCTGGCAGGCAGCGGCAGTTTTCGCAGTTCGGGGCGGAGCTGATTGGCGTTTCAACGCCAGCGGCTGTTGCTGAGGTTATAACGCTGATGATGCAGGTTTTTGAGTCGCTAGGGGTTCGTGGTTTGAAGCTGCGGCTTAATACTCTTGGTGGTTCGGAAGAGAGGCTGCGTTACAGGGATGCGTTGCAGGGTTATTTTGCGCCTTTTCACGCAGTGCTGGATGAGGCGTCCAAAGAGCGGCTTGAAAAGAATCCTCTCAGGATTCTTGATTCAAAAAATCCTGACATGCAGGAAATAGTTGCCGGGGCTCCGAGATTGTACGATTACTTAACGGCTTCCTCTGTTGAGGATTTTGAAAAGGTACTTTTTTACCTTCGAGAGCGCGGTATCGGGTATGAAATCGACCACAGACTTGTTCGGGGGCTTGACTATTACTGTAACACTGCTTTTGAGGTGACCAGTTCCGAGCTTGGCGCTCAGGATGCAATTGGCGGCGGCGGCCGGTATGATGGTCTGGCCAAGGAGTTCGGCAGCTCTTCGGATGTACCGGCTTCGGGGTTTGCTGTCGGTATGGAGAGGCTTTTGATCACAATGGAAAAACAGGGGCTTTTTGCGGCTCTTGATTCTCGCGGTCCTCTTGTGTATGTGATTGTGCAAACCTTGGAACTTGGAGATCATGGTTTGCAGATTGCTTACCGGTTGCGTAAGGCTGGAATTAAAACGGAAATAGATCTTGCGGCCCGGAGTATGAAGGCGCAGATGCGGGAGGCTAACAGGATTCGGGCCTCTTATGCTCTTTTTATAGGCGCGACTGAAGTTGAGACAGGCCTCTATGCGTTGAAAAATCTTGTTACCTCTGAACAGACGACACTCTCTCTGGATGCGGTGATTGAAATTTTGCGTGAACCGGCGGCGAAGGAGCTGATGCAATAATGAGAGTCGAACGGCATAAGGTGACGCTTTATGGTAAAGCGGAGTGCTGCCTCTGTGATGAGGCTATGGAGGTGTTGCATAAGGTTGCTGCTGTTGTGCCGTTCGATCTTGAAAAGATTGATATTTCCGCTCAACCTGAACTGCTTGCAGAGTTTGGTCTTAAAATACCCGTTATTTTTGTTGATGGTGTGCAGGTGTTCAAATACAGGGTGAATGAGGGAAGGCTTGTTAAGCTACTCAGTACTAAGTGCTGAGTGCTGAGTTTTTTTGCAAATGTATGTTATGAATGTCGTCCCCTAGTTGGAGTTTGAACGATGGTGAAATTTATTTTATTTGTTGTTATTTCCTTTTTGGTTATGCGCATGGTTTTGCGGGTGTTGAGGGTTGGTGTGCGTTTTTTCAGGGCGGAGGGTTCGGGGCGTTCGGAACATGGATCGGCTTCGAGGTCGGCTGGGAGGAAGATTGAGGAGGCGGATTATGAGGTGATTGACAGCCATCTCAACGAAAATGAGCGGAAGGGGTCGCAATAAGGTTTTTTTGCTGTTGACCGGTTTTTTTGTACATTGTTCCACTTGAAAGGAAGGCGTGTGGCATTATCTTTATCTGAGAGTGGGGGTTCCCCACTTTTTTGTTTTCAAAAAAAAACGTTGGTGCGGGGTTTTCATGCAAGAGCGTATCAGAAATTGTGTTCTCCAGATTATTGCCGAGTCGGTTGGTACGAGGGGTGAAGGCGCTTATTTTATTGATGTTACCGTTAAAGGCAGTGAGCGTCACCGGAAAATTGAGGTTCTTGTGGATGCTGATGATGGTATTCGAATTCATCAGTGTGCGTATCTTAGCAGAAGGCTCAGGGAGCGGTTTGAGGGTGATGATGAGCTTCTGGAGCTGGTTGGTGAAAATTTTGATCTTGTTGTTTCTTCTCCCGGTCTTGGGGAGCCGATTGTTCTGCCGAGGCAGTATATACGGCATATCGGGAAATTTATGAGGGTTACCTATAGTGATGAGGGTGGTGAAGAGGTTGAGTTGGCCGGGCATCTTGAGGATGTTCTGCTTTCTGATGATGAACGGCGGTGGATTGTGATGTTGCCGGAAAAAAATAAAAAGAAGGGGCATCAGCCGAAGGTTGAAGAGATTAAACTTTACCTCGATCAGGTTGTCCGTGCGGTTCCTGATGCGGAGATATAGATTAGGGTGACAGAGAGTGGTTAGTGTAAATTTTCTTTTAAACATGCACAATTAAGAAAGAGATGGCCAAAAAGAAGATAAAAGATGAGGGACAGGACAGGAGGGTGCAGATTGCCAGTGCTTTTGGTGAAATCGAGCAGTCCAAGATCTTTCTGGATAAACGCACGGAGAGTGCAGCTGTCAAAATGGATATTGCCGATTTACTCAAGGATATTATCCAGAAGCAGCTCAGAAAGGATTATGATCCTGAAGTTGAATCCAACATTTTCATCAACCCTGAGCGCGGGGACTTTGAGGTCTATATTCTGAAAAAGATTGTCAAGGAAATAGATATCGAAAGTATTGAGATCACTCTTGATGAGGTTAGAAAAATTGATGATTCTCTTGAGATTGGTGATTCCTATGAAGAGGGACCGATAAGGCTTGAGGATTATTTGAGCCGCAAATCCATTCAGATTATCAAGCAGTCTGTACAGAAAAAGGTGCGTGATCTTGAGCGTCTTGTTGTGTATGAAGAGTGTCTTGAAAAAGTCGGGGAGGTTGTTGCGGGCGAGGTATACCAGATTCGTGCCAATGAGGTTATTTTTACCTATAACACGTCGAAGGATCACCGGGTTGAGCTTGTGCTGCCGAAGGCTGAGATGATGAAAAAGGATAATCCGCGGCGTACTCCGAGGATGAAGCTGTATGTGAAGCGGATCGAGCGCGAGAAAGCTAAAGTAAGGCTTGATGATGGGAGTATGGTTGAGCGTGAAAAAGCTGATGGCGGCATGAAGGTTATTGTTTCGAGGGTTGATGACAGGTTTTTGTATAAACTTTTTGAACATGAGGTGCCTGAAATACTTGATGGTCTCATTGTGATAAAGGCTATTGCCCGTGTGCCGGGTGAGCGGGCCAAGGTTGCTGTGGAATCGACGAGCGCCAGGATTGATCCCGTTGGTGCTACCGTTGGTTATCGGGGCAAGCGCATCCAGAGTATTGTCAAGGAGCTGAATAATGAAAATATTGATGTTATTTATTTCGCTGATGAGCCGGAGATCTATATTTCACGGGCAATGCAGCCTGCGAAAATTGATCCTCTGACGATTCATGCTGATGTGAAAACCAGGAAAGCAAGAGTGATGCTGAAGCCGGATCAGATCAAGTATGCGATCGGGAAGAATGGCAATAATATTCACCTTGCAGAGAAACTTACCGGTTATGAGATTGATGTCTATCGTGATGTGATTGACAAGTCGCTGGAGGATCCGACGGATATTGATATTATCGAGTTCCGCGAGGAGTTTGGCGATGATATGATTTATCAGCTTCTGGACAGTGGGTTTGATACTGCCAAAAAGGTGCTGAAAGCTGGAGTTGATGAGATAGAACTGGCTCTGCTCGGGCCGGCCAAGCCTGAGGAGCAGACTGTGTTTGGTAAAACATACAAGACTGGCGTGAAACCGAGGGAACGCAAGGTGACTGATGAGGAGAAGCGTTATTGGAAGAAGATTGCTGAAAATATCTATAAAACCGTTAAGGAGCAGTTTGCCGAGTCGGATTTGCAGGGTCTTTTTGATGACGATGCAGAGCCGGCAGAGGATGATGTGGCGGTGGATGAATGATGAACACCGTCATTGACGGACTATTGGACAAGAGAGTAAAGAGTTTTTAAATCCAGAGGAGGATGTAATGGCCCTTGAGGACATGGAAAAAAAGTTTCGAATAAGTGATATAGCAAGAGAACTGCAGTTGAGTCCGCAGGAGGTATTACTTTTTGTCAAAAAGGAAGGGGGCAAGGTGGCCTCTACATCCTCTATGGTCAACGAAGAGATGCATAACCAGATTTTTGGTCATTTCAGCGTTGAAAAGAAAATGGTCGATGAGACCAAGAAAATAAGAGAGGAAAAAGAGAAGCGGTTGTCAAGGCTTGAGGAGCAGTCGCGAAAGACCTATGAAAAAGAGAAGCATCTCAGTGAAACTCTGAGTCCGGCACCTGCTCCTGTAGCTGCTGCTGTTGGATTGAAAAAAGAGCCTGCTCATGATATACCTGCCCTGCATCCTGCTCTGGATGCCGTTAAGGATCCGGAAGTCTCTTTGAGTGAGGAACCTGAAGTTCCTTCTCCAGTTGAACTTCCTGTAGCTGAGCCTGAAAAAGAGGAACCTTCAGTCAACGAGCATCTTGTTTCTTTTGATGCTCCGCAGATGATGGGAGGCCTTACTGTGCTTGGCACGCTTGACATGTATGCCGGAAGGAACAAGAAAAACCGTAAAAAGAATTTCAAAGAGCAGGCAGATGCTTTAAAAGATGAGTTTGAGCCGAAGGCAGCGGAGGACGTAGCAGTAGTCCATGGTGAAGAAAAAGTGGTTACCCCCAAGAAGCCTGCCAAGGTTGTCAGTGATGTGAAACCGAAGCCTGTAGTGGCTGTCGGGGATAGTTCCGCCCTGAAAAAGAAAAAAGGCAAGAAGAAAAAGAAGCCTGAGGTTGATGACAAGGTCATTACAGCGAATATACAAAAGACGATCAGTGGTATTGAGGATCGCAGCGGTACAGGTTCACGCCAGAAATTCCGCAAGATGCGCAAAACTGAGCGTGAGCGGGAGCATGAAGAGGATGAGGCTTTTCGTGAGGCTCAGCGGTTGGTTGTCAGGGTTACTGAGTATGCGTCGCCGCATGAACTTGCAGAGCTTATGGGAATTACCGCCAAAGAGATTATTCAGAAGTGTTTTGCTCTTGGCAAGTTTGTAACGATCAATCAGCGACTTGACAAGGAATCGATTGAATTGATTGCGCTTGAATTCGGTTTTGAGGCTGAATTTATTTCAGAGGTTGAAGCTACTGCAGTTGTTGTCGAGGAGGATGATGAAGCTGATCTTCTGACTCGTCCACCGGTTGTGACCATTATGGGACATGTGGATCACGGAAAGACTTCGCTGCTCGATTATATCCGCAACAGTAAAGTTGTGGCTGGTGAGTCGGGTGGCATTACCCAGCATATCGGTGCTTATGAGGTTTCAGTGGAAGGCGGCAGGAAGATCACTTTTCTTGATACGCCGGGTCATGAAGCGTTTACAGCTATGCGTGCAAGGGGAGCTCAGGTGACGGATATAGTTATTCTTGTTGTTGCGGCTGATGACAGTGTTATGCCTCAGACCATCGAGGCGATCAACCATGCCAAGGCTGCTGGAGTCCCTATTGTTGTTGCTCTTAACAAGATTGATAAGGTTGAGGCTAATCCGGAGAAGATTAAAACCCAGCTTTCTGATGCAGGCGTGCTGGTTGAAGAGTGGGGCGGAACGTATCAGTGTCAGGAGATTTCGGCCAAGAAGGGTATCGGTATTGCCGAGCTTATGGAAAAAGTTTTGACTGAGGCTGAAATGCGTGAACTGAGGGGTAACTACTCTCCAGATATCAATGCAAGCGGTATTATTGTTGAGTCAGAGCTTGATAAGGGTAAGGGCGTTATTTCCACAGTGCTGGTGCAGCGCGGAATTTTGAAGGTTGGTGATCCTTTTGTTGCTGGAAATACCATGGGCAAGGTTCGTGCACTAATGGATGAAAGAGGCAAGAGAATTCTGTTTGCCAATCCTTCGCAGCCTGTCAGGGTGCTTGGATTTGAGGATCTGCCGCAGTCGGGCGATGCGTTGACGGTTATGTCGACTGACAGGGATGCCCGTGATCTGGCGCAAAAGCGACAGGTTATACGCCGTGAACATGATTTCCGTCGCAGTACGCGTGTCAAGCTTGACAGTATAGCCCGTCAGATCAAGGAAGGGCTTATGAAGGAGCTGAGCGTTATTATCAAGGCTGATACTGACGGGTCTATTCAGGCACTTGCTGACGGGCTTATGAAAATTCAGAATGATGAGGTCAAGGTTCAGATTATTCACCAGGGCGTCGGGCAGATTACTGAAACTGACGTTTTGCTTGCCGCGGCTTCTGATGCCATTATTATCGGGTTCAGGGTGCGACCGAATGTGAACGCCAAGAGGCTTGCTGAAAAAGAGGATCTTGATGTCCGCTTTTACAGCGTTATTTATCATGTGCTTGAAGATGTCGAGAAAGCGCTTGAGGGTATGCTTTCGCCTGAACTGCATGAAGAGAGTCTTGGTTCTCTTGAGGTGCGTCAGGTATTCAAGGTGCCTAAAATCGGTAATGTTGGTGGATGTTATATGCTTGAAGGAAAGGTTTTCCGTGATTCGAAGGTGCGATTGCTTCGTGACGGTGTTCAGATTTATGAAGGTCAGCTTGCGGCGCTCAGGCGTTTCAAGGATGATGTCAAGGAAGTGGATGCCGGTTATGAGTGCGGTATGAGTCTGAAAAATTATGATGATATCAAGGTTGGAGACGTTGTTGAGGCGTATAAGATAGTTGAGAAGAAACGGAAACTTTGAACCGCTTATTGTTGAGTTATGTCGATACGTACTGACAGGGTTGCTTCACTTCTGCAGCAGGAGCTGGGAGGTATACTGCAAAAGGAGCTGCCGCGTGGTGGTTCGATAGTTACTATTGTTGAGGTTAAGGTTACACCTGATCTCAGCATTGCAAGGGTCTATGTTTCTATTATCGGTTCTGAAGAACAGCAGGAAAAGGCCATGGCTTTTTTGCGGGATGCAACAAAAAGTATCAGAATGATACTTTCTTCCAGGATCCGGCATCAATTCAGGCGTATTCCTGAACTGGAATTTTTTGAGGATCATCTTTATGAGCGGGCGACGAGAATTGAGCAGCTTTTGAATGAAGTTCGAAAAGGCAGTGGCGATAAACATTGACATTGCCTTTTTGGTAAACAGATTGCATGGATGAACAGCATAACTGAAAGTATCATTCATGATGAAGGTGATTTTCTTCTGATTGACAAGCCTTTCGACTGGACCTCGTTTGATGTGGTGGCAAAGATCAGAAATACCTTTAAGGGGGTCGGCTTGAAGCGCAAGGTGGGTCACTCCGGGACTCTTGATCCCAAGGCTACAGGTCTGCTTATTCTTGCAACAGCCCGGAAAACAAAGGAAATTTCATCGCTTGAAGTGCTTGATAAGGTGTACGATGGTGCTTTCAAGCTGGGCGTCATGACTGAAAGCCATGATATCGAAACTGCCGAGTATGGCCATTGCAGTGTAGAGCATCTGACTGAGACAGAGATTCGTTCTCTTGCTTCAGAATTTGAGGGAACGCACCTGCAGCAGCCGCCAATGCATTCGGCGGCCTGGCACAATGGCAAGCGTCTTTACGCTCATGCCCGCAAGGGAGAGGTTATCAAGGAGCGTAAAGTAAAAGAGATTTTTATCTACCGCTTTGAGGTTACCCGCGTTGAGCTTCCGATGGTCTATTTTGTTCTTCATGTTTCCAAGGGTGCCTATATCAGGGTTATTGCCCATGAGTTCGGTGCTGCTCTGGGCGTAGGAGGATATCTGGCCTCTCTCAGGCGTCTCTCCATCGGTTCCTATCAGCTGAGCTCTTCGAAGAGTGTAGAGGAGACTATTGACACAATTCTTCGCCAGGCATCAACCGCTTCCGCCGGGGTGAAGGGAGATACAGAATAAGTATGCGAATTGTTGAGTATGACAATGATATTGTCTACAGCTATGGCTCCCGCTCTCTCGCGGAACTGCCTCTTGTCGGTTCTGCGGTGACGATCGGGTCGTATGACGGGGTTCATAAAGGGCACCGGACAATTATTGCCAGAATGGCTGCTGTAGCCCGTGCGCGGCATCTCAGAAGTGTGGTTGTGACGTTTGAGCCGCATCCGAGACGGGTGCTTAAGGGGGCAGTTTCGGGCCCGCTTGGACTATTGACTACTCTTGAAGAAAAAATTGACCTTCTCTCTCAGGAAAACATTGATCTTCTTTTTGTTATTCGGTTTACTCCGGATTTTGCATCACGATCATCCGATGATTTTATCCGGAATGTTCTTGTCAGGCTCCTTGGGGCACAGGCAATTATTATAGGTTATGATCATGTGTTTGGCCGTGACAGGAGCGGAAGCGGAACAACACTGGAAAATCTGGGGGTTGAGCTTGGATTTGCTGTGGAGGTTGTTGATGAGGTGCTTATCGGCAGTGAGCATTTGTCGAGCACAAGAATAAGGCGGTTGCTTGAAGCCGGAATGATTGAAGAGGCAAATGAGTTTCTGGGCTCTCCCTATATGATCAGCGGTATGGTGGTTGAGGGTGACAAGGTAGGGCGGAGTATCGGCTTTCCGACGGTTAATCTGAGGATTTCTGACCAGAATAAGCTGTTACCGCGTTCGGGCGTTTACGTGGCTCAAACTGAGATCGATGGAACTCTTTTTTATGCGATGATGAATGTTGGTGTTCGTCCAACGGTCTCTTCGGAGGGTATTATAAGCGTGGAGGCGTTCATTGTCGGGTATAGCGGTGATTTATACGGTGAGAGTTTACGGTTTACGCTCCTGAAGTTCATCAGGGAGGAGAGGAAGTTTTCGTCACTGGATGAGCTTAAAAAACAGCTTGAAAAAGATAAAAAAGCCGTGGAGTTGTATTGTTAATAATATTATATTGCAGGTCAATCGATTTAATATAACAAACGAAGAGATATGAGTCTGACAAAAGAATTTAAAGCAGAAGTCATTGGGCAGTTTGGTGCTTCTGAGAAGAATACTGGAAAATCCGAGGTTCAGGTTGCTTTATATACCCGCCGGATCACTGATCTTACCGGTCATCTTCAGCTGCATCCCAAGGACAAGCACTCCCGTCGCGGTTTGCTTATGCTTGTTGCCAAGCGCAAGAAAATGCTGAACTATCTGAAAAATGTTGATATCAATCGTTACCGTAAAGTGATCGGTGAACTTGATCTTCGCAAATAAGAGTGGTAATAAAGGCGGTATCTTTTTAATAAACTGAAGCGGTAAGGGATACTATGCTGGAAAGTATGACCGGATATGGCAGTGCGGAGTCTCTGGAGAATGGAGTGAAGACTCTTGTTGAGTTGCGCTCGGTCAATAACCGGTTCGCTGAGATCAGTGTGAAGCTTCCCCGTCAGCTTCTCTCTTATGAACTTGAAGTCCGTGAAATGATACGGGCGCATTTTCAGAGGGGGAAGATTTCTGCTTTTGTTCAGATTCAGCTCGACGAGGAGCAGCCAATCTCTACAGGTATCAATGTTGCAAAGGTCAAGGCCTATAAAGGACTGCTTGATACCCTCCGTATAGAAGCTGATCTTGATGCTCCTGTTCTTCTTGAGCATCTTCTCCGGTTTCCTGAGATATTCGATAACGGAGCAACATCGCTCGACAGTTCTGATACCCTGTGGCCTTTTGTCAAAAACCTTCTGCAGGATGCTATCGATCGGCTGAAGGCTATGCGACGCAGGGAGGGGGAAGAGCTCTCCATAGATTTTACCGCACGAATCGCTGAAATTGAGCGTACTCTTGCGGTCGTTACCGCTCTTGCGGCCGACAATCTTGAAACCGTAAGGAAAAGACTTGCTGCAAAGGTAGAGGCTGTTGCTGGCAAGGATCTGGCATATAGCCGTGACCGTCTTGAAATGGAGCTGGTACTTGCGGCTGACAAGCTTGATATTACCGAGGAGTTGACTCGATTTGCCAGCCATAACAAGTTTTTTATTGAAGAGCTGAGAAATGAGGAGAGCGGTACAGGCCGGAAACTCAATTTTCTTCTTCAGGAGCAGTTGCGTGAAGCCAATACCATAGCTTCAAAATCCCAGAATGCTGAAATTTCCCAGAAAATAGTTCAGATCAAGGAAGATCTTGAGAAAATCAGGGAACAGCTGCAGAATATAGAGTAATTGCCATGGTTGAAGAGCGAAAACAGCAGGGAAAACTGATTGTTTTTTCAGCTCCGTCAGGTACCGGGAAATCCACAATAGCCAAGTTGGTTCTTGAACGCATACCGACAGTCAGATTTTCGGTGTCGGCCACAACCAGGCAGAAAAGAGCAGGAGAGAGTGATGGTGTAAACTATTATTTTCTCAGTAAGGAAGAGTTTGAGGAGAGGATTCGTACCGGTGGTTTTATAGAACATGAGTTTTTTTTTGGAAACCATTATGGTACACTGCTTGATAAAACGCATGATGTGATTGATTCAGGTGCCAATATTCTGCTTGATCTTGATGTGAAGGGTGCCTTGAATCTTAAAAAGATTTTTCCTGATAATTCATTGCTGCTGTTTATAAAGCCGCCCGATATGGAGGTTTTAAAGCAGAGACTGCAAGGGCGACAGAGTGAAGATGAGGCGAGTCTGAGTGTGCGTATGGAGCGAGCAAGGCTGGAGTTGGCTTATGCGGACCGGTTTGACAAGGTTGTCGTGAATGATGATCTGGAGAAGGCGGTTGAGACCATTACAGCTATCATTACTGAATTTCTTTCAAATACGTAAAATACGGTACAATGTCGGTTAAACCTGTTGACCTGAATAAGTTGAGAAGTGGGCACTCGAATTTGTATGAAACGGTGGTCGCTATTTCGAAAAAAGCAAAAAAGCTGCATGATGAAGAGCGTGCAGAACTTGAAGAGAAGCTTCTGCCTTACAAGGAGATGATCCGCAACCCGACAAGCGAATCTGAGTCGGACAAGATTTTTCCGGAGCAGATAGCTATCAGCCTGGAGTTTGAGTGTCGTGAAAAGTCGTCGCATAAGGCTGTTGCAGATTACTTTGAGCATAAATATGATTATACCATAGAGAAACCTGTTGAAAAGAAGGCTGTGCCAACTGAAGAAGATGATGAAACTGACGGGAATTAATCAGATTACCCTTCGTGTCAATGACTTGGGTATGGCCGAGGAATTTTATGGTGGTATTCTTGGTCTTAAGCTTGACCACAGGGTTGGTGCAAACATTTCGTATCTCCGTGTCAACTCGGATATGCTTGTGCTCGTGAAGGCTGAAACCCCCGGTTCGCTTCAGGCGAGGGATATACGGGTTGATCATTTCGGGTTCAGGCTTGCTTCAGACGCGGAAGTTGATGAGGCTGCCCGCTATATGGATGAACAAGGCGTTCACATTGTTACCCGACCGGCTCATCGGCGGGAGGGTAGGGCTTTTTTTGTCATGGATCCGGATGGTAATCTTGTGGAGTTTTATTCCATGCATGAAAGCGGTATTCAGAAGGATAGTGAGGATATTGATCTTTCTTCTCCGGATTCTCACGTTCCGCCAACCCGCCAGAAGGTGGATGAAGTGGTTGCGACCAGAAAAACCCGCCGTTCAAGAAAATAGACTGTTTCCCTCCCCCATCGCTACAATACTTTTTCTTCGAACATCAGCCTTTCAGCTTCCTTGAGTTGTTCGGGGGTGTTGATGCCGATAATTTCGTTGGGGTTGTCTGTTTTGAATGCGCAGACATGCCTGCCGCTCTTGAAGCAGATACTGAATACATCGGTAAGATAGTATTCATTCTGGGCGTTGTTTGTTGTGATCTCTTGAAGAGCATCGAAAAGTACGGCGGCATTGAAAACGTATATGCCTGAATTTATTTCCCGCACAGCACGTTCTGCTTCGGTTGCGTCTTTTTGTTCAACAATTTTGAGGACGTTGTCGCTGTCGTGCTCGCGGATAACTCTTCCGTATCCTGTCGGGTCTTCCATATCTGCTGTCAGAACAGTTGCTACAGCGTTTTTTGTATGGTGAAATGCTATCAGCTTTTTCAGTGTGCGGGGGTTGACCAGAGGGGCGTCTCCGGAGAGGATGAGTACCTCTCCGTGAAAATCGCGGAGCTCGGCTTCGGCCTGCATGATGGCATGACCTGTGCCAAGTTGGGGTTCCTGAAGTGCAGTGCTTACCTTGTAGCTCGCCGTGGCGGCTTTGACAAGTTCTGCCTGGTGTCCGATAATCAATACTATTTTTTGGGGATCAAGAGCCAATGATGTATCGAGAACATATTCGATAAGTGGACGCCGGTTCGCCTGATGGAGTACTTTCGGGAGGTCAGATTGCATACGTGTGCCTTTTCCGGCAGCCATGACGATTATTGCTAGTGCCATTTGCTCGTTGTTTATTGGGGATATCCGGGTAGTTATGATAACTGCTCGCCTTGTTCACCTACCAGATGCCGACTCTTCGGGTTGTTGTGCCTGTCGACTATAAGTACCATTGGTTTATGGATGCGTGCTTCTGCGGGATCCATAGTGGCAAAGGTCATGATAATGATTTCGTCGCCAACCAGGGCGCATCGGGCAGCCGCTCCGTTGAGCTGTATTTCTCTGGAGCCATGAGCTCCTTTGATAATGTAGGTTTCAAAGCGCTCGCCATTGTTGTTGTTGACTACAAGAACTTTTTCGTTTGGAATCATATCTACCATTTCAAGAAGCTCATTGTCAATGGTGATGCTTCCTTCATATTCGAGATCTCCGCTGGTAACTATAGCGTTGTGGATTTTTGATTTTAAAACATGTAATTTCATGAACAGAGAACCTTCAAAATTATTTTGTGAATGCTTTGCCGCTTCCCCGGAAAATCCGGTATTTTTTTAAGGATTGATCACTTTCAAAGCCTTGTCCAGTGATGGTTTCATCTGGTTTGATAATAGTAACAAACTTATTTGAACGGATCATTTTATCGTTGTTTGTCCGTTTAACATACTCTGTTTTTATGATCGTCGGTCCCTTTGATGTTATGACAACATTTCCTTGAGCCTCAATATCCTGATTATCGTGAATAACCGCCTTTTCGGCAGTTATGGTTGTTTCAGGTTTACCAGTGATGTCAAAGAATGTAACTTTTACCCCATTATCCAGCTGATGTTCAGTTCCAGTGTTTATTCTGTATTCTGACTGGTGTCCGGCTTCAATGATTCCTCGTCGGATACCGGATTCAGTGAGGGTCAGCCTGACAGTCCAACTTTCCTGTATGGGGTGATTTATACCGATAAAGCCGGTTTCGGGAGAACGGCGGTCCTTTTGTGGATCGCCGCATCCCGATGCCATGATAACAAGAACATGTAGAAAAAGAACAGCAACTCTTTTCAAATCAGGAAATAATTACTTGATATTCAGTTCATTCATCACCTTGAAGGTGATGTCGTACTCTGGTGCAAAATATGCTGCTGCATTTTTATCAAGAATCAGAGTGAAGCCTTCTTTCTGTGCAATTGATTTAATTGCAGCTGTCAGCTTCTGCTGAACCGGTCCGATTATATCCTGACGTTTTTTCTCAAAAACAGCACTTTGTTCCTGCTGGAATTTTTGTACAGACTGGCTTTTAACGTTGAGTTCCTTTTCTTTCGCGTTTCTTGCGGCCGGAGTCAATTTCGGTGCTTGTTTCTGGTATTCGGCTATCGCTCTTTGAAGCTCCTGGTTTTTCATCGCAATTTCTTTTTGCAGTGGGCCGGCAGCAGCCTGTAAGCTGGTTTCTGCTTGTTTTGCTTCCGGCAACTGCTGGAAGATTTTACCAGAATCTACAACACCGACTTTTCCAGTTTCCTGTGCAGCGAATGAACGGGGAGCAACCAGTACCAAACTGAGGGCAACTGCCATAATGATACGGCGCGACATAGTCATAAATCTTTTTGAATGCTTCATCAAATTCATGGTTAAGGTTATCATATTAATAGGTAGAGAGCGGTATAATGCAAAAGTGGTCACAATTATACATTCAAAGGTAAGAATTCCCTGTTAAAAATCTATATAAAGCTGAAAAGCCCTTCGTAATGAGGCGTCGGGGGGGGATCTGGAAATCGTTATTGTTGCTGGTTGTTATCAGTTCACAGGTTTTTTTTCTGAAATAGCTGTCCCGGCTGCTGGATGATTGCGGTTTTCAGTTCAAGTTCAAACAGGTGTACCAGAAGTGAGGGTATATCGATTGCGGTAGCCGTTGCAAGTGTGTCGATATGCATGGGTTCGGTGCCCATGGAGAGCATGATGGCCTGTTCCTGGGAGGATAGGCTGATATCAGGCGCGATGGCCTGTGAGAGTGGTTGAGAAGGGCAGCTTTTTATGAATTGGGGGCCAAGCTCGGTTATGATATCGTCGCCATTCATGATTGCTTTGGCATGCCCTTGCTGGATAAGCCTGTTTGTCCCTCTGGACGAGGGGGAAAAAATACTTCCTGGTACTGCGAAAACTTCACGGTTCTGCTCAAGGGCTCCTGCTGCAGTGATGAGTGCTCCTCCTTTTATGTCGGATTCCACTACAATAGTTCCTGCGGATATTCCGGATATAATTCGATTGCGTTTAGGAAATTTTGCAGGAGAGAGTGTGGAGCCAAGCCATTCTTCTGAAATGAGTGCTCCCTGTTCTATGATTTTTGGCCATAGTTTTCCTTTTGGATCGGTATAGATGGTGTCAACGCCGCTTGCAAGAACTGCAACGGTGAGCCCTCCGTTATCAATAGTTGCGGCATGTGCCGCCATGTCAATACCATAAGCCATACCGCTATAGATGCTGACTCCGAAGTTGACCAGGTCACGGCAGAGCATCGCAGTGCATTGCCGGCCGTAGAGCGAGGCATGCCGGGTGCCGACAACTGCAAGAGCGGGCGAGTTGGCCGGGGGAAGGGTTCCCCGAACAAAGAGGCAGGGGGGCGGGTCGTATATCTGCTTTAAAAGGGGGGGGTAGGCGGGGTCAAGAATTGTGATGAGTGAGGCGTTAAGCTTATGAAGTCTGGAAATCTGCTCTTCGGCGCTTTTTTCTGCTGCCAGTCGGGTGTCTGTATGGTGAAGAAAATTGTAAATCTGGCGCGCAAGGGGCTCTCCTATGCCGGGCATTTGCATGAGGCCTGTCACATCGGCGTGCAGCACATTTTTCAGCTGGTCATGAAAATGCTCTATGATTGCCTTGATTCTTGCCGGTCCTATACCCGGGATAAGGGTCAGGACTAGCAGGAGAATGCTGTTTTCCATGAAAATCGGGGGTGAGGTGATGCATGGAGAGTTAAAAGTCTCTTTTTATGAGAATGTTGGCAAATCCTTTCAGGTATTCTTTTCCTTCGGCATGAGGGAGTTGATCAAGCGCGGTAAGAGCCTCTTCAGTGTCGCGGTTGATCAGTGCGGCTGTTTCTTCAAGGATTCCGCATCGTTCATAAACTTTTTTTACTTCAGCCACCTTGTCGGGACTGGTGCCTTTATTGATGATGACTGAGTGAAGAAGATCATGATCGGCGCCCCTGGTCAGTTCGAGTGACCGGAGGAGAAGGTAGGTTTTTTTGCCGTTGATGATGTCGCCTCCAGCCATTTTGCCGGACTTTCCGTTTACTGCCATGATGTCGAGATAGTCATCCTGTATCTGGAAAGCTCTTCCGATTTTTTCACCGAAAAGGACCAGATTCTGAAGTTGTTCATCCGTTGCATTTCCGGCAACACCGCCGGCTTCAAGTGCGGCTGAAATGAGGCGGCCGGTTTTTTTTGAAATCATGTCGAGGTAGTCTGCAATTGAGGCGTCTTGTTTTTCTTCGAGTTCCATATCGAGCGCCTGACCTTCGCAGATTGTGATATTGGCGTGATTGAGGATGTGAATAAGTTCTGCATGCCTGGTTGTTGATGCTTGCAGTGCGAGTTCATACGCATAGGCGATCATCATGTCTCCGGTCAGAATGGCAGCATTGACGTTCCATTGTTTGTGTACGGTTGGTCTGCTGTGGCGTAGTTCCGCCTGGTCCATGATATCGTCGTGGATCAGGGTGAAGTTGTGGAGGATTTCAACAGCAAGTGCAACATTGAGGGCGGTTTCGGATGAACCGCATATTGCTTCTGAGGCAAGAAGTGTAAGAAATGGCCGGATTCTTTTGCCATTTCCTTCAAGAATATATCGTGCCGGCGCATAAAGGGTTACAGGGAGTTCTTTATCGAAACAAGCTGCTAAAGCCTCGTTGATTTTCGAGTGGTAGAGATGATATTTTTTTTCTACAAGTTCCTGGGTTAAAGGCATATTCATTATGAAATTGGTCATTGTTTGTTGATAAGGCGTTTGTTTCGGAGCTGCTCTATGCTGGCGGAACCGGAAAGGAACATGATTGCTCTGAGATCGTTAAGCCAGGTTTCAATTGTTTTTTCAAGAGTTCCCTGGTGAAGGGCTTTGAGCATATGGCGGGCGGAGGCGGCAAGTTGTGCTCCAAGAGCCAGTGACTTTGCAATATCAGCACCGGACTGGATTCCTCCTGATGCAATGATTTCAATGGTTTTGAGCTCTGGATGTTCTTTTTTGAGTGCACGTATATCAAGGAGGCATTGAGCAGTGGGAATGCCCCAGTTCAACAGCTCTTCAAGAGCGGGTGTGCTGAAACGGGTATCGTTCCCGAACTGCCGTGTATATCTGATTTCTTCAACTTTCTGCCAGCTGATTCCTCCTGCTCCGGCGACATCGATCACTTTTACTCCTGCTTCAATAAGGCGGAGGGCAGCGGACGGCGAGATGCCGCATCCAACCTCTTTTACAATAACCGGGACAGGGATTTTTGCCGTGAGGGCTGAAAGCTGATGGAGAACATGCCGGAAATCGGTGTTTCCTTCGGGCTGAAAAAGCTCCTGGGCGGCATTCAGGTGTACAATAAGTCCATCGGCCTGGAGAAGCTCCAGCATAGTGTTGATTTCTTTGTCAGTCAGGCCTTTTGCAATTTCAGGAGCTCCGATGTTGGCAAAAATCTGTACTGAAGGAGCATATTTTCTTACAACAGCAAAACTTTCGCGGTATGAGGTGTTTTCAAGCGCCTGGCGCATGCTGCCGACGCCAAGCGGAATCCGGAAGTGTTCGGCAGCCTCAGCAAGCTGCTGGTTTAAGGTTGCCGCTTCGCTGTATCCTCCAGTCATGGACGATATCATTAATGGGGCGGCAATTTTGCTGCCCAGAAATGTTGTGGAGAGGTCAATGTCGGAAAAAGCAATTTCAGGGAGCGCATCATGCTGAAAATCGAACCGCTCAAATCCTGTGGTTTTTCGGTTAAAGGCAATGTCGCCGTGCAGGCATATTTCCACATGGCTGTGCTTGCGCTCGATTGTTATATTATTATCGTAGCTGCTCTCGCTCATTTTTCGGTTGATCATGCAGAAAGGATACGTTCCTTGCAGGATTTGTAATACTTTATGTTGAAAATGTAACTTAATAAAAATATACCATAACCTTTTACCGTATCTCATATTGGTGTTATCATGCTGAAAACATTGTTTGCCATAGCTCTTCGTCATCTGCTTGGGCGTCGGAAGCAGACATTGACTACTATTTTCGGTGTCGCGATCAGTACCATGGTTCTGATTACAACCAATTCTCTTACCAGGGGATTGCTCGATTCGTTTATTGAAACCATTGTGAATGTGGCGCCGCATATAACGGTAAAGGGAGAGAAAATGCGCCCAATGCCCGTGAATATTCTTGAGGGAGAGAGTCGGTCTGGCATGGCTTTCGTTGAAAATAATATTCAGAAGCAGGAGCCTGACGAGGTACGGAATTATCGGCAGATTCTCAGTGTGTTCAGTTTGCCGCAGTATAACAAACATGTTCTTGCTGCTTCGCCTTATGTTACTTCTCAAGTTATGGCTGTTAAGGGCAGCCGCAACCAATCTCTTACCCTCAAAGGCGTTCTGATCGATCGTGAAGATGCCATCAGCGGTATCAGGAAAAAAATGCTTGCCGGTAAGATTGCCATGTTTGAAAAAACAGCCAATGCGCTGCTTGTGGGACGTACCGTGGCGAAGGATATGAATCTCAAGTTGAATGATGATGTTATTATTATTCCTGTTTCAGGGAAGAGCAGACAGTGCAAGGTGGCCGGAATTTTTTTTACCGGTGTTAATGCGGTCGATAACAGTGTGCTGGTCTCTCTCAAGCTTGGTCAGATCATTGGGGGATTGGCGGCAAACAAGGTTTCGGGTATAGCGCTTAAAGTTGATACTCCCCTTGATAATGCTGCGCTGGCAAGAGATCTGGAAAAGGTTACCGGGTATCGATGCATGACCTGGCAGGAGGAGAATGCAAGTATTCTCTCCCTGTTTGCCCGTATTGGCTATATCGTTTTTTCTCTTGTTGCTTTTGTCGGTGTTGTTTCAGGGTTTGGGGTGGCAAATATTCTGGTCACCACGGTGTTCGAAAAGAGCCGTGACATTGCGATTATGAAGTCGCTGGGATTTTCGGCCCTGCAGCTGATAAGCATGTTTGTTTTTGAGGGGTTTATGGTTGGCCTGGCCGGAGCTCTTGTGGGGGGAGTTCTTGCTATCGGGTCGATCAATCTGTTTGCCAGTCTTCCTGTTGAAAGCTCACAGGGCCCTATCACCCAAACGGGATTCAGTATGTCATATAATCCTGTATATTTTTTTCTTGTGATTGGTGTAACGGTTATAATAAGCACTCTTGCTGCGATTCTGCCGTCTGCACGGGCGGCTAAACTTGAGCCGGTGAGTGTGCTCCGCGATAGCAGTCTGTAGCTCTCAGCTCTCTCTGGAGATGGTTTGTTCGGGGTGTTGCAGCAGGTAGAGTTTGTAGTAGAGTCCTCTTTTTGCGAGCAGTTCCTGATGGTTTCCTGTTTCCCTGATAACTCCTTTGTGCAGCACTATGATTCTGTCGGCTTTTTGAACCGTTGAGAGTCTGTGGGCAATTATAATGGAGGTCCGGTTTTTCATGAGGTTAGCTGTTGCCGAGTCTATAAGGGTTTCGGTTTCAGTATCGACGGAGCTGGTGGCTTCATCAAGGACAAGAATTTCAGGGTTGTAGAGGAGCGCACGGACGAAGGCTATTAACTGTTTTTGTCCGGATGAGAGTCCTGTTCCGTTTTCAAGAACTTTGTACTCATACTTTCCGGGGAGTTGATCAATGAAGCGGTCGGCTCCGACAATTGTTGCAGCTTCCCTGATGGTGTCGTCAGTAACCTCGGGATTACCGAATGCCAGGTTTTCTTTTATAGTTCCGGAAAACAGAAACACATCCTGCATGACAACGCCAACGAGTTTTCTCAGAGAGTGCTCTTCTATTTCCTGCAAGGGAGTGCCGTCAATGGTTATGGAGCCTTTCTGGAAAGGGTAGAGTTTTGAGAGAATGTTGATAAGCGTCGTTTTTCCGCTTCCTGTAGCGCCTACAATTGCAATTTTTTCTCCATGCAGGATTTCAAGTGAGATATCTTTCAGTATCCAGTTTTCCTGGTCGTAGGCGAACCAGACATTGTTGAATGTGATGTTCTCCCGGAATGTTGCAAGATGATGCAAACCTGAGGGGTTTTCTATTCCTTCGTTTTCATCGAGTAGTCGGATAATACGGTCTGAGCTGGCAATGGCGGTCTGAATAACGTTGAATCTGTCGGAAAGATGTTGAAGAGGTCGGAAAAAAAGCCAGATGTATTGAACAAATGATATTACTACTCCAATGGTAAGATCAGCCTTGAGCAGCCGGATGCCGCTGTACCAGATGACCAGCCCTGCTGCTGTAGAGCTCAGTACCTCAATCAGAGGATAATAGATAGAGAAATAAAAGACAGTTCGAATATTTGCATCCCTGTGGTCAGCATTGATCGATGCATATTCAATGGATTCCCGTTCTTCACGGTTAAACAATTGAACAATTGTTACCCCGGTAATATGCTCCTGAAAAAATGTGTTCAGGCGCGCAAGATGGGTGAGAACGTCCTGGAATGCAGCCCGGACTTTGTTTTTGAATTTTATTGTGGCATAGAGCATCAGAGGAAGAATGGCCAGAACTATAAGGGTCAGTTGCCAGTCTATCCATACCATAAGGACAACAATGAAAAAGAGCTGCAGGATGTCGCCGAGAATGGTGATGATTCCGCTGGAGAGCATTTCGTTCAGCGATTCCACATCATTGGTTGATCGGGTTATCAGGCGTCCTATAGGGTTCCGGTCATAAAACCTTGCGGGCAGTTTCTGCAGGTGTGTGAAGATGTCCATCCTGATGTCGAACACGGCTTTCTGTCCTATAATCTGCGTCCACCAGGTTGTGATATACTGTTTTATGCCGTCGAGCAGAATGGCGCCGGCAAGCAAAATGCTGATTGTCGTCAGACCATTGAGATCACCCTTTGCTATATAATCATCAATGGCGATTTTTGTCAGATAGGGCCTTAAGGGTCCGAGAAAGGAGCCTGCAATTGTAAGGGCAATGGCAGCGCTGATGAGAGCTTTATAGGGCTTTAAATAGGTTAACAGGCGGGTGACAATGTAGCGGTCTACCGAACCCTTGTTCTTTTTTTTCAGTGTTTCATCCTGCTGGGGCTTGAAACTTTTGCTTTTTGTGTTGTTACTCATCTGATTTTGCGGGAGATATACATGCCTGTCGAGGGTTCGGTCAATGCTCGATTGTTCTTTTTTCAATGTCATGCTTCAGTTCGCTGGCAAGTTCTTCCGCCCGGGCTTTTGTAGGTGCTTCAGAGTATATTCTCACAATAGGCTCGGTGTTTGAGGGCCGTAAATGAACCCAGCTGTCGGCAAAATCAAGTTTGAGTCCGTCAAGAGTGTTTGCCTCGGCGTTGGGGTAGTGTCGGGCAATATCGGAAAATATTTTTTCAAGTGAGCTGCGGTCTCCGGAGGAAAGCGTGATTTTCTGTTTTGACATGACGTAATCGGGGAAATGCTTGCGGAATTGAGTGAGTGTTCCGCCGTTGTTCTGGATCCGCCAGTGGGTGAATGCCTGGACGAAAAGTGCTATTCCGACTAATGCATCGCGACCGTAATGCAACTCAGGTAGAATAACTCCACCGTTTCCTTCTCCTCCTATGACCACGTCCATTTGTTTCATGAGAGCACTGACATTGGCTTCGCCAACTTTTGCACTGTAGCATTGCACGCCGTACTTTTCTGCGATGTCTCGCAGAGCGCGGCTGCTTGAGAGGTTGTTTGCAACGGGCCCTCTATGCTGTTGCAGATAAAAATCTGCGCAGGCGACAAGCGTGTATTCTTCTCCGAAGAGTGAGCCATCTTCACAGATAAGGGCGAGCCGGTCGACATCGGGATCAACGATAAGGGCAAAATCGCATTTGCTTTCTTTAACAGCGGCGATGGTGGTGGAGAGATTTTCCTCGATTGGTTCGGGGTTTCGGGGAAATAGTCCGGTGCCGCCGCATGCGAACGGAACAATGGTTGCTATGCCGAGTTTTTTACAAAGTTTTGGCACAATGGAGTAACCGGCACCTTCAACACAGTCGACAAGAACCCGGAACTGCTGTAAAGCAATGGTTGCTGGATCTATACAGGGCAATTGAAGGACTTTTTCGATATGCAGGTCATCATATCGGTCATTTTGGGAAATCGTGCCGATGGTGTCCCAGTGTGCGTAGACAAAAAGCTCTTTTTCAGCAATGTCGAGCAGTTCATCAACCTGGATACTGGTTAAAAACTCGCCATGGTGATTCAGCATTTTCAGGGCGTTCCATGCGACGGGGTTATGTGATGCTGTAATAATGAGTCCTCCGTTGGCATGTTCTTCAGTAACAGCGATTTCAACGGTTGGCGTTGTAGCAACTCCAATATCGATAACATCGCACCCGCAAAGCACAAGGGTATTGCTGATGAGATCGCTGATTGCTTTGCCGGTCGGCCTTGTGTCTCTGCCGATGACAATTCGCGGCTTTTGTTCAGGAGTCAGGTGGGTATGATCCTTTTTATTTCGCAGAATCCATGAGGCGAAGGCCATCGCGAATGCTGTAAGATTTTTAGGGGTCAGGCTGTCGCCAACTATCCCTCTTATCCCGGAAACGCTGATCATCAGGCTCATAATACAGGTGATTTTTATGATGAAAATTTTGCGCAATATAAGAAAAAGAAGGAATGTTAGCCCTACTTGATTGTTTGTATCAGGTGTTCAGTGAGGGTTCTTTTGTTTGCAGGAGGGGAGGTAACTTTTTGATTTGTTGGTTGATTATTTTATATTGCAAACCGTTTGTTAATGAAAAATTATTCTATCCTAACAGCAACATTATATGCCTTTACACAAATCGGCTGAAAAAAGACTTCGGCAGTCAGAAAGAAGAAATGCCAGGAACAGATCAAGGAAAAAAGAGCTGAAAGTTCTTGTGAAAAATATGCAGAAACTGATTGATACCAGCGCTGACAAGGCTGTTGTCGAAGTTGCCTACCGTTCAGCTGTTCAGAAACTCGATAGACTCGGGGTGAAAAATTATATTCACGCCAATAAAGCATCCCGTAAAAAATCTCAGTTGACACGTCTTTTAAATAGTTACGTGCAAGGTTAAAATAAAAGAAGAAAAGGTTTTGTTCGCAGGTCTGAACGGTCTGTGAACATATTTTTTCTGAGGTTTTAAGGCTGGGATTCCACTAAATCGCTTTCATGTTTGCATATTTTCGCGGCAAGCTGGCTTTTCTTTTACCTGAAGAGGCTGTTGTGGAGGTTTCGGGTATTGCTTACCGGTTTTTGATTTCCGCAAGCACGTATCGTCAGCTGCCCGAACCGGGCAGCGATGTGCTGTTGTTTTCACATCTTTCTGTCAGGGAGGATGCTTTCCAGCTTTATGGTTTTTCAAAGGAGGAGGAGCGTCAGTTGTTCCGCCTGCTTTTGCTTACATCAGGCGTAGGACCCAAGCTTGCTTTGGCGGTTCTTTCCGGATTGCCTGTTCAGGATGTTCACGAAGCCATTCTTGCTAATGCTCCTGAGAAGCTTTACGGTATCACGGGTGTAGGCAAGAAAACTGCAGCAAGGATAATTCTTGAATTACGGGATAAAATTCTGAAACTGCCGGATGTTGGTGGTTTGGCTGTGTCATCAATGGCTCAAACAACCCGTTTGAGGGAGGATGCTGTCAATGCCCTTGTAACGTTGGGATTTTCAAGAATCACGGTGCAGAAAGCTGTTGCAGGTATTCTTGAACAGCATCCCGATCTCACCGTCGAAGAGGTGGTTAAATCAGCGCTTGTTTCAATTCATAACAGTTAGCGCAAAAACAGTGACCTACCAGGAAGCTCTCGATTTCCTTTATCCTCTCCATCGATTTGGAATAAAACCAGGCCTTGATCGTGTATACACCCTGCTGGATGCTGTCGGCTCTCCGCATAAGCGATTAGGTATGGTGGTTCATATTGCCGGGACTAATGGCAAAGGAACGGTTGCGGCTGCGGTTGCTTCGATATTTCAGGCCAGCGGGAAAAAGACTGCGCTCTATACTTCTCCTCATCTGGTTGATTTTACTGAAAGGATTAGAATTAACGGTGAGCCGATAGCAAGGGAGATGGTTGCTTCCTATTGTTCGCGCTTGAAGGGTGCAGTGATTGAAAACCAGTCCACCTTTTTTGAGGCGACTACTGCTCTTGCGTTTGCCTGGTTTGCCGAGGAAGGAGTTGATGTTTCTGTTATTGAGACCGGTATGGGCGGGCGGCTTGATGCTACCAATGTTGTTCGGTGCGATTATGCAGTGATTCCAAGTATTGGTATGGATCATACCGAGTGGCTGGGAGAGACTCTTTCTTTGATTGCCGCTGAAAAAGCTGCCATTATCAAAAAAGGGTGCAAAGTATTTACCGCTGTTGGTGATCCGGAGGCATTATTGCCTATTGAGCAACAGGCTCAGTTGTGTGGTGCTTCGCTGTTTCTGGTTGGAAAAGATCTGCTCAGCACTGTTGTTTCGGCAGAGCCTGGAATGCTTGAGCTTGATGTCAGCAGTGCTTCAAGAGATTACCTGGGGCTTAAAGCGCCGCTTACAGGTTCTTTTCATGCTTCAAATGTTTCGCTTGCTGTTATGGTTGCAGAGGATGCTGGTGTTGAAGCAGATGCAATTTATTCGGGGCTTGAACGGCTATTGCAGACTGGGTACAGGGGAAGACTGGAAAAGATCGGTGAGCTACCGACTGTTCTTCTTGATGTGTCGCACAATGCTGATGGTATGCGACAAACCGTTAATGCCCTTTTTTCATTAAGGGACAGATATCGTCGCATCTACGTCATTTTAGGGCTTGCTTCGGATAAGGATGCCCGTGCGATTATTACTGAGCTGCATCGTTTGCAGTGTACTTTTGTTCCGGTTGCCATCCCTTCTGAGCGAAGTATGCCGGCTGAAGAACTCGCTGTTTTATGTGGGTATGAGGGCGGAGAGGTAATGGTGTTCAGTACCGGGCATGATGCGCTCGCCTCTCTTCGGCAAACAGCCAGCGAGGATGACCTGATTCTGGTGACGGGTTCGTTCTATCTTGCCGGTGATATTGTTACTTATTGTGCTGGATAAGGCATTGGGGTTTAAAAACGTTTTTTTATTGAAAAAATTTTATATTTAGTGCAAACCACCAAAATTCTTCTTGCATGTAAGGGCAACCTCTTGCCGTAATTTCTTGTAGTGATTATCCCTTTATTTCAATTATAGATTTCCCCTGTCATCTTCTTTCCGGCTTTCATGTTACATGGCAAAGCGCTAAAGCTACTTTTCATTCATGATTCACCTCATCGACCTTTACGGTTAATCTGCCGGCCAGAAGTCACGGGCTACGTGGGTCTTATCCAGTTTTTTTATAAATAACAAGCGTTGAATACAACTACAATGTCGAACAATTCGGGTTTTAAAGGTCTGGACATTAATATGCTCCAGAAAAAGAAGGTTTTTGAGTTGCATGCTTTAGCCAAAGAAATTGGCGTGATGGCTGCCGGATTACGGAAGGAAGAGTTGATTTTTAAGATTATTGAGGCCCAGTCGCAGAAAAATTCGGATTCTGAAAGCGGCAATGTGATGGTGAACACCGGTGTTCTGCAGGTAATACCGGAAGGTTACGGTTTTTTACGATCCGCCAATTATAATTACCTCTCTTCCCCTGACGATATTTACGTTTCTCCTTCGCAGATCAAGCGGTTTAATATGCGAACCGGTGACACGGTATCCGGTCAGGTGAGGGCTCCAAAGGAGGGTGAACGTTTTTTTGCTCTGCTTAAAATCAATACTATCGATGGTAACGATCCGGAAATTACCAGAGAAAGGCCTTATTTTGAAAATCTGACTCCGCTCTTTCCTCGTGAACGTCTCAAGCTCGAAACAAAGCAGTCTGAAGCATGCGGACGTATTATGGATATTTTTACTCCTATCGGTAAAGGGCAGAGGGGTTTGATTGTCGCGCAGCCGAAAACCGGTAAAACGATGCTTTTGCAGATGATTGCCAATGCGATCATAAAAAATCACCCGGAGGTCTACCTGATTGTTCTGCTTATTGATGAACGTCCTGAAGAGGTGACCGATATGGCTCGAAGTGTGCCGGCAGAGGTGGTGAGTTCAACGTTTGATGAGGATCCTGAACGTCATGTTCTTGTGGCCGACATGGTGCTTGAAAAGGCAAAGCGCCTTGTTGAGGTTGGCAGGGATGTGGTGGTGCTGCTTGACTCCATTACCAGGCTGGCCAGGGCTCATAATACGATCATTCCTCATTCGGGAAAAATTTTGTCCGGCGGTATTGATGCCAATGCACTGACCAAGCCAAAACGTTTTTTTGGTGCTGCCCGTAATATTGAAGAGGGTGGTAGTCTGACCATTATTGCCACGGCGCTTGTTGATACTGGTTCGCGTATGGATGATGTTATTTTTGAAGAGTTTAAGGGTACGGGTAATATGGAGCTTCTGCTCGATCGCCGGCTTTCTGAACGCCGGATATTTCCCTCTATCGATATTCTCCGTTCAGGTACGCGTAAGGAGGAGCTTCTGTTTTCTCAGGAAGAACTTTCCAGAACATGGCTTCTCAGAAAGTACCTTGCCGATAAGAATCCGATCGAATGCATGGAGTTCATGCGCGAGAAAATGGCTGACACCAAAGACAATAAGGAGTTTTTCAAGTATATGAATGCCTGAGGCGTCCTTTTTGCCCTGCATATCCAGAAACAAATCGGTGGTTGCGGAAGGACTTTTGAGTTGAAATACATGCAGCTCCTTAAAAGATATGAATTTACGTTTAGTAGTGAATTAAGGTTTGTTGTTTTGAAAAAACTTTCTATATTATCTGCCTTTAAAACAAGAGGAAAGACACTTACTATATGCCCTGCGGAAAAAAGAGAAAACGTCATAAAATGGCGGTACACAAGCGTAAGAAGATGCGCCGTAAGAACAGGCACAAGAAGCGCCAGAGATACCAGAATAAGTAAGTTCCGGTACTCTCTCTGT
>CAIXLG010000004.1 GCA_903920215.1 uncultured Chlorobiaceae bacterium | reverse complement strand
CTCTTTGGCAGATAATCCTTACTGGTACTCATGGTATAATTGGTTTACAATGATTGAAAATGATGTTTGGTACACTGCTTGGAGACCTAATATTAAACCTCTCGCGCAAAAAAACAATATCAAAGTTATGATAGTTCCTCTACCGAAGCAGCATTTGTTATGGAAACCCTTCTGGCAATCTCCTTTGATGCCCGATCAATAGCTTGCGCTGGGGCAGAATCAGGATTTCCAAGCACATAAGGCGTTCCGTTATCGCCACCTTCCCTTACACCTCTGTCAATAGGGATTGCTCCCAGGAAGTCAAACCCATGGGTTTTGGCAAATATTTCTCCTCCATGGTGCCCGAAAATATAATCTTTTGTTCCATCCGGAAGTTCATAATAACTCATGTTTTCCACAAGCCCGAGGATCGGTACGTTTACCTTCCGGAACATGCTGACGGCTTTTGAAACATCCGCCAAGGCAACATCCTGTGGTGTTGTAACGATAACTGCACCGGTCAACGGAATAGTCTGGGCAATGGTGATCTGAATATCACCGGTACCCGGAGGAAAGTCGAAAATCAGGTAATCAAGCTCTTTCCACTCCACCTCAGTGATAAACTGCTTGATGGCTGTAGAAGCCATTGGGCCACGCCAGATAAGTGCGGTATCGGGTTCAACGAGAAATCCGATCGACATAAGTTTTACGCCATACTTTTCAAGTGGAACAATATTTTTACCCGACATTTCCGGTTGTTTATTCTGCATGCCGAACATGGTTGGAATGCTAGGGCCGTAAAGGTCGGCATCAACCAGGCCGACTGTAGCGCCGGTTTTGGCAAGACTCACGGCGAGGTTAACCGCAAAAGTCGATTTACCGACTCCGCCTTTTCCTGATGCGACGGCAATAATATTTTTCACCTCTTTCAACGGACGCTCATGATTGCATTGATGGTGTCCGCATGATGAAGTTACTTTAGAAGTCATGGTAACCTCTATGCCGGCAGCCTCAGGTACATCTTTTCTGATTGCGTCAATACAGGACTGTTTGATCTGCTCTTTCATCGGACATGCTGGAGTGGTAAGTACTACAGTAAACGATACATTATTGCCGCTGTCAATACCGATATCCTCAATCATGCAGAGAGTGACAAGATCTTTTTTCAGGTCAGGCTCCTGAACGGAGCTCAGCGCTTCGATGATGTGCGCTTCCGTTACTTTCGACATACGATTCATTTATTTTGATGTTGCTGAAAAAAAAAGACGGTTTTATTTCGATCTCAGGTTCTATTTCTGCATAAAACGCATAGAAATCGGGACTCCTTCCAGGCTGAAATGTTCACGCAGTTTATTTTCAAGAAACTTTCTGAAATTGTTCTGTACAAGCAGGGGGTCATTACAGAAAAAAGCAAATACCGGCCAGGCCGCATTGATTTGTGTCATGTACTTGATTTTCAGCTCTTTACCTGTTTTTGTCGAGACATGCGTTTGTGACAGTGCCTCCTCAAGGAATTTATTAAGAACGCTGGTGGCGATTTTGCGTGACCTGTTTTGGCTGATTTCTTTGGCGGTGTCAATTGCCCGGTAAAGATTTTTTTTGGTCAGTGCTGAAATAAAGAGAACCGGAACATAAGAGAGGTTGCCCATGTTCAGTCGCAGGTTTTCCTCATAAATCTTGCTTGTTTTAGAATCCTTTTCGATCAGATCCCATTTGTTTATGAGAAGAAGCGCTCCTTTTTTCCGCTCAACAGCCATATTGATAATTTTCATATCCTGTTTTTCAATGCCCGGTGCCGCATCAAGCATCACCAGTGCAACTTCACAACGCTCAATGGCTTTTTCAGTTCTCAGCGAACTGTAATACTCTATCCCGGCATCAATTTTTGTTCGTTTTCTCAATCCGGCTGTGTCAATCAAAACGAAATCCTGCTGCTTCCGTCCGAAGCGGCTGTCGATAGCGTCCCGTGTTGTACCAGGAATATTTGAAACAATCAGGCGGTTGGAACCGAGAAGGGCATTGACGAAACTCGATTTCCCGACATTTGGTCTTCCAACCACAGCAAGCTTGATTGCAGTGTCTTCTTCACCAGCACTTTTTTCCAGCGAAGGCAGTGCCTCAAGTATGTCATCCAGCATATCGGCAACACCGCTGCCGTCTTTTGCAGATATAAAGTAAGGCTTCGTGAACCCGGTACTTATAAATGACTCGGCATCCAGGGTAAGCTGTGGGGTTTCAACCTTGTTGACCGCAAAAAAAAGCTGTTTGTGATTGAATGTCCGCTGCAGCAGCCTGGCAAGTTCAAGATCTTCATACGAAAGGCCTGCCCGTGCATCAGTCAGGAAAATGACAATATCTGCTTCACGGATAGCCATCATCGTCTGCTCAAGCATCGCAACGCTGATAATGTCTGCATCGGCGTTGTAGCCTCCGGTATCCATCAGCAGGAACTCTTTGCCCTGCCACTCACCTTCCGAGATGTGCCGGTCTCGTGTTACGCCGGGGGTGCTGTCGACTATGGCGCTTTTCTGGCGCAGGATTCTGTTAAACAAGGTTGACTTGCCGACGTTTGGGCGGCCAACCAGAGCAATTAAAGGCTTCATAAGAACAAATACAGTCTTGGTAATGAAAGTTGATCAGGACCCTCATGGAATTCCTGATTAGATATAAGGTATAATTTGTAGAATTAAGTGGAATAATTTACATTGATGAACTTTATTTTTCGGAAAAGTCCAGTTAATCCTATAGTAACAGCATGAGCAAGACGATAAGTTTCAAAACATATTCGGCAAAGCCAGCAGAAGTTGATCGCAAGTGGTATGTCATTGATGCCGATGGTCAGGTGTTGGGCAGAATGGCTTCAGAGATTGCCAAAGTCCTGAGAGGCAAGCACAAACCACAGTTTACCCCGCATATTGATACCGGTGATTTTATTGTGGTAACCAACGCCGAAAAAGTCGCATTGACCGGCAAAAAAGAAGATCAGAAAAGCTATTTCTCTCACTCTCACTACCCTGGCGGCGTCAAGATTGATCATGTCAAGGACCTTCGGAAGAAAAGACCGGAACAGGTTATCGAAAGTGCTGTCTGGGGAATGTTGCCGCACAACAATCTCGGTCGTCAGCTTTTCAGAAAGCTCAAGGTATACGCAGGTGCAGAGCATCCTCATGCTTCGCAGTCTCCTGCTGAAATGAAAGTTAACTAAACAATAAAGAATTGGGAATGAAAGAGGTAATCGATACAGTTGGTCGCCGTAAAACCTCGGTGGCTCGAGCTTTTTTGACTCCGGGAAAAGGCCGGATTATTGTCAACAAGCTGCCGGTTGAAGAGTACTTTAAGGATGAATTCAAGCGTCAGCAGGCTCTGAGGCCGCTCGTGCTTACTGAAAAAGCCGAAGAGTTTGATATCAAGGTCAATGTTCAGGGTGGCGGCGTCAGCGGTCAGTCAGGAGCAGTCAGTCTTGCAATTGCCCGTGCCCTTACTGAGTTTGACGAAGCGGCTCGTGCAATCCTGAAAACCGAGAAGCTTCTCACCAGAGATCCCCGTATGGTTGAACGGAAAAAATTCGGTCGCAAAAAAGCCCGCAAACGTTTCCAGTTCTCAAAGCGTTAATCCCTTTTGTCTCGTTTTATTGTATTTCAGAACACTACTTCGCATACCATGTCATTCTGATCACTGTTCAGATGAAGCTTTCCGGAAGTGTCCGGCCTTTTAGGCCGGATACCGGGCAGTACATACATGGTAGAGGAATAACTAAACAAACAACACAGCAATGTCAAATTTTCAGCTAGAAGAGCTGCTTCGCGCAGGAGTCCACTTCGGTCACCTTGCACGCCGCTGGTGCCCGAAAATGAAGCCGTACATTTTCATGGAAAAGAACGGTGTTCACATTATTGATCTTCAGAAAACAGTAGTTCTTGCCGATGAGGCACTCAAGGCACTTGAGGCAATTGCCCAGACCGGCAGGGAAATCATGTTTGTCGGTACAAAAAAACAGGCGAAACACATTATTGCCGAAGAAGCCGAGCGCGCAGGCATGCCTTACGTTTGTGAACGCTGGCTTGGAGGTATGCTTACCAATTTCCAGACCATTCGCCAGAGCATCAGGCGCATGAACTCCATCGACAGAATGGCTACCGATGGTACGTTTGATATGATTACCAAAAAAGAGCGTCTCATGCTCGCCCGTGAAAAGGAAAAGCTCATGAGAATTCTCGGTGGTATTGCCACAATGACAAGACTTCCAGCCGCACTCTTTATTGTTGATATCAAAAAAGAGCACATCGCTATCGCGGAAGCCCGTTCACTTGGGATTCCAATTTTCGCAATGGTCGATACCAACTGCGATCCTGAGCTTGTTGATTATGTCATTCCTGCCAACGACGATGCTATCCGCTCAATCAAGCTTATGGTTACAGCCGTTGCAGATACCATCATCAATGCGCGTGCATTGAAGGTTGAACAGGAAGTGCTGGCCGAAATTGATGAAGCAGAAGAGGATGGCGGTGCAGAAGAGATCAGCGAATAATCAGAGTTTATAATCTAATAAGAGTGAAATTTCAATGAGCCAGATTTCAGCAAAAGACGTTAAAAGTCTTCGTGATATTACAGGTGTAGGTATGATGGACTGTAAAAAAGCCCTTGATGAAACAGGTGGCGATATACAGAAAGCTATAGAGTATCTTCGCAAGAAAGGTGCAGCTCTTGCCGCAAAAAGGGCTGATAAAGAGGCAAGAGAAGGTATGATCGGCATTAAAATCGCTGCTGATCACAAAACGGGCGTTATTCTTGAACTCAACTGCGAAACCGATTTCGTTGGTCGCGGTGATGTATTTACAGGCTTTACCGGTGCGCTAGGCGACCTTGCTCTCGCAAATCGTGTAACCTCACCTGAAGAGCTTTTGAAGCTTACTCTTGGTGAAGCGTATGATGGTGAGAGTGTAGACAATGCCATTAAGACCATGACTGGAAAACTCGGTGAGAAGATTAATCTCAAACGCCTTGTTTTTTGTGATGCTCAGGACGGACTTGTTGATGCTTATACACATCCTGGTGCCCAGCTAGGAGCAATAGTTCATATCGCTACCGATAAACCGGAAGTTGTCAGGGAACTGGCGAAAGATCTTGCCATGCAGGTGGCTGCAGCAGCCCCGATAGTTGCTGACCGCTCAGCTGTACCGGTTGATTATATTGCATCAGAGTCTGAAATTTACAAACAGCAGGCACTGAGCCAGGGTAAGAAAGAAGAGTTTGTTGAGAAGATTGTTCAGGGCAGACTTGAAAAGTATTACCAGGAGGTAGTGCTTACCGAGCAGTCGTTTATCAAGGACAACAATATCAAAGTATCTGAAGTGCTCAATGAATTCCGAAAGAAGCATCAGGCCAAGGTTGATGTGATAGGGTTTGTTCGCTATCAGTTAGGAGAGTAAAAAAAAAGCCTCGTTGTTCGAGGCTTTTTTTTTGGTAAAATTTAGTTGTGATGCTTTTTATAATCCATTATTTCGGAGAATAAGGATATGCTGCAGTATAAGCGCATCTTGCTGAAATTAAGCGGTGAAGCACTTGCCGGTCACGATGGGTACGGTATAAATATCGAAATGCTTGAACGGTATGCCGGGGAAATCAGGGAAGCTCGTGAATTAGGCGCCGAAATTGCCCTGGTGATTGGTGGCGGTAATATATTTCGCGGAGTGTCAGAGGCTGCAGCAAAGATGGACCGGGTACAGGCTGACTATATGGGTATGCTTGCAACGGTAATCAACGCTATAGCTTTTCAGGATGTTCTTGAAAGCAAAGGGGTGAATACCCGACTTCAGACTGCTATAAAAATGGAGCAGATGGCTGAACCCTTTATCAGGCGCAGAGCTATCCGCCATCTTGAGAAGGGGAGAGTTGTTATTTTCGGTGCCGGTACTGGAAATCCTTATTTCACTACAGATACAGCTGCCGCTCTGAGGGCTATTGAGATTGAGGCTGATGTTATTGTTAAAGGTACCAGAGTCGATGGGGTCTATGATTCTGACCCTGAAAAAAATCCGGAGGCCGAGTTTTTTTCAAACATATCCTATCTGGATGTTCTTCGTAAAAATCTCAGGGTTATGGATATGACTGCAATTACCCTCTGTCGCGAAAATGCTTTGCCCATTGTAGTCATGAACATGAATGAAAAAGGGAACTTTACAAAGCTGTTGCGCGGAGAGAAGGTTGGCTCACTTGTCAGAGAGTGACACTCTTTAATCGATATCCTCAAAATCACTGACGGTCGAAAATAACCGGGTTACAACGGTTTGAATATCATGCCATTCAAATCCCCGGTTATAAAGAAATACCTCAAGTTTCTTTTTTCTGACCTCATCCGTAGCTCCTCGCAGTAATCCGATTTTCTTTTCTGCCGCCCGATAGCAATGCTCCGCACTGTCATACTCTCTGAGCAGGTCACCGATAATTGATTCCGGCACCCCTTTCTTTCTGAGCTCCATCCGTATTTTCAGTTTTCCCGACGGTTTTCTCCGTGAACGGCTTTTGATCAATTCAATACCGAACGTACGGTCATCCAGCACGCCCTGCCTGGTCAGTTTCTCAACTACAGGCTCAATACTTTCACCAGTGTATCCCTTTTTCAGGAGTTTCTGCTCAAGCTCTTTCCGGCTGTGACTGCGCAGCCCAAGCAGTTTAAGCGCAAACCCCATAGCGCTCATCGAATTATCTTTCAGCAAAGTTGCCACAACTATTCCCGTTTGTTCCAGGTCTTTTTATACGTCCTATAGGCCCTATAGCTCGTATAAGTCCTATTCTTCACTTCTTGATATAAGCGTTCAGCCCTATCGTCACCGGTTTGCCTTCAACCATCACAGTAGTGACAGTATTGCCGTGCGTGCTGGCCACGACAAGCGTTTTCCCTGATGAAGAAGGTGTAGGTTGTTCAAGGTCAATCTCGATACAAAGTTTTCCGTTTTTAATCTCTACATTCATTGCCATGGGTCAGCTCCTTTTAGTTGATGGGTTGGATTGTCTGGTGAATATAGTGCAAAGCTCTTCCTGTTACAGATTTTTGCAGCCACTTTTTCTTTTATACCTTTGTATAGGTAATTGGTGGTTTTTTATTTTTTTGACTCACCCTGCAACACATTGACTCGTATCATGTTGAAGAAAGCCTTTTTTCCTGGGAAATATATTCAAGGTGTCGGCGCTCTCAATGAGTTGCCATCCCTAATCAAGCTGTTTGGCAGCCGTGGATTGATCCTCGCGTCGCCTACTGTGCAAAAAACAATTCTGCCGGAGTGCGGCATCGATAGTAGCGCACATTCTTTTTCTGTCGAACACTTCAACGGAGAGTGTTGTGAAAAAGAACTCTCCAGGCTCGGAGCACTCATTCGTGAGCAACACGTTGATGTTCTTGTAGGCATGGGCGGAGGAAAAACAATCGATACTGCGAAAATTGCCGCTGACCGTGCCGGTATTCCGGTCATTGTCGTTCCTACTATTGCATCGACTGATGCTCCCTGCAGCGGATGCGCGGTCTTGTATTCCGAACAGGGTACAATGGAGTCAGTCTCCTATCAAAAATCTAGTCCGGCAGCCGTTCTTGTTGATACGGAAGTTATCGTCAGGGCTCCAGTCCGTTTTCTTGTGTCAGGCATGGGTGATGCCTTGGCGACCTGGTTTGAAGCAAAGTCCTGCACTCTCACACACTCTAAAAACTCGTGCGATGGACTCAGCACCCTTACAGGACTTTCCATCGCCAGACTCTGTTATGATACATTGCTGCAATATGGCAGTGTTGCCAAAATTACAGCCGGTCGGGGTATTATCACACCAGCTTTTGAGCATATTGTGGAGGCGAATATTCTCTTAAGCGGGGTTGGCTTTGAAAGCGGAGGTCTGGCAAGCGCCCATTCCATTCACAACGGATTCACAGTGCTGGAAGAAACACATGCATTCTATCATGGTGAAAAAGTAGCGTTTGGCCTTTTAGCCGGACTGCAACTCACTGCTGCTTCACCCGAAGAATCGAATATCGTGTTCTCTTTCTGCGAAGAAGTAGGTCTTCCCACCACCCTTGCAGATATTGGCCTCCGAAATATTGATCGCAGCCGACTTATGCCCGTCGCAGAAAAAGCATGTCTCCCGGGCGAATGCATCCATAACGAATCAGGGGAGATAACGCCTGAAAAAGTCCTTCAGGCGATACTTGCGGCTGACGCTATCGGAGAATACCGAAAAACACAGCTGAATGTATAGCCCGTTGTTTTTCATTCATAGATATATTTCTATCGGCAGCCCCATTCTTCATTGCTGATCATCGATCTTTTTCTCTTCAATTTTGCTATATTCCAAGCTTTAATCGTGGCCGTGCCGGATTGGTAAAGCCAGACACTTGTAGCATATTATACTATCAGTTAAGAGTAAAAGCACATGCCTCGCTATACACCCGAACAGCTGATCAAACGAAACGCCTCCATCTGGACAGATATTCAGATTATTCTTGCGCCGATACAGTTCCTGCTTTTTGTTGCCGGTGTGACTACGACTGCTCTTTATGCAAATGGCCTTTTCGTTACGAATTTTTACTGGGTCAGCATAGCCATTCTTTTCAAAACCCTCTTTTTTGCTCTTCTTTTCATAACAGGTATGTTTTTTGAAAAGGAGATTTTCAATAAATGGGTATACTCAAAAGAGTTTCTATGGGAAGATATCGGAAGTACCGTAGCATCAGTATTCCATCTTCTCTACTTTATTATGGCCTTCCTTGGCTACTCTGAACATGTGCTTATATGGGAAGCTTTTCTGGCCTATTTCACCTATGTGATCAATGCATTGCAATATCTGACCAGGATCATTCTTGAAAAACTCAACGAGCGTAAACTTCGCATTGATGGTCAAATCTGAACGTATCCTCTCTTTCGCTGTCAAGACGTTTACTCTGCTATGAAATACAGTTTTAAAAGACTTTGGAATACCACTTTTCTCTTTGTAGGGCCTGCCTGGTATGTCCTTGTCTGGATGATCTGGTCTTCCGGTCAGCTTCAGACAATCAGTGATAAAATGACGTTTCTCGGGACTATTATCCCGGGGTTTCTCATTATTTACAGTGCGGGGTTTTTTATTGAAGGCTGGCATGAAAGGAAACAAAAGAAAAACCACCGCTGAACAGGGGTTTATTTTTTCGCTTGTCTTTATTTTTCAACAATACACGCCGCCGATCCGGTGTGAGACGTATGATTTCTTATGCAGAACCTCTGGAATGACACTGATCTTCAACGCTCAGTCAAAGAGCAGTACAGTTCGCCCGAGATACCATCTGAATTGGCTGAACTGGTTTATGCATCCCGATTGCTTGGCAGTGAAAGTTCGCTTGTAATGCATGGAGGAGGGAACACCTCTGTTAAATGCGAACTGGCCGATATGGTTGGTAACCGCTCTGAAGTACTCTTGATTAAAGCCAGTGGCATTGACTTGAGTCGAGTTACCTGCCTTGATTACACCCCGCTCCGGCTTGGTCCGCTCCAGAAGCTCGGAGAGCTCTTCAGCCGGAACGACAAGGCAAGCGAAGAAGCGCTTCAGCGATTTTCCACAAAAGAATTTAAATATCTTCTGCTCCTGAACATGTTCAGTCTGACCGATCATATGACCGAGCAGAGGCTTACTCCTTCGATTGAGACACTTCTTCACTCTTTTCTTCCGCACCGCTTTATTCTGCATACGCACTCGTTTGCCCTGCTCACCGTCAGTAATCAGCCGGATGGCGAGAAGCTTTGTCGCGATACGCTTGGCGAAAGTTTTGGTTCTGTTTCCTATATAAAGCCAGGTATCGGCCTTGCCCATTCGGCAGCACTTGTCTATGAGGCAAATCCTGACATTAATGGGCTTGTGCTGCAAAAGCATGGTCTGGTAACGTTTGGCTCTACAGCCAAAGAGGCATACACTCGAATGATAGATGCCGTAACGAGACTTGAAGCAAAGATTGCTTCAGCCGGCAGGAAAACATTTTCGGCAGTAACGCTTCCGGCATCAATAGCTTCGGTTGAAGTAACCGCGCCAATTATCAGGGGTGCATGTGTCAATGAAAAGTCTCCAGGTACTCGAGAGTTCAACCAGTTTATTCTCGATTTCCGTACCTCTGCTGTTATTCTTGACTATGTCAATAGTAGTGATCTTGTGCGTATGAGCCAGAAAGGCGCTATGACTCCTGACTTTATAATCCGGACTAAAAATAAGCCGCTTGTGCTTCCTTCGCCGGACGCTGCTGACCTTGCAGGCTTCAAGAGTGCTGTGCAGGAGGCTGTTCAGCGCTACCGCCAGGACTACACCGAATATTTTACCGCCCAGCAGCAGGCCTCAGGCATGAAGGTAACCATGCTTGACCCGTTGCCGAGAGTGGTTCTTGTTCCAGGTCTTGGACTGTTCGGACTTGGCAGAACTTCGGCATCAGCTGCAGTCAATGCTGACATAGCTGCCTGCACTGCTTCAGGAATTCTGGATGCTGAATCACTGGGTACATTTGAATCTATCAGTGACCGTGAGGCCTTTGAGATAGAGTATTGGGATATGGAGCAGGCGAAGATGAACAAGATTCATCATGATATTTTTGCCGGAAAAGTTGTCATGGTAACCGGAGCGGCCAGCGGGATTGGCCTTGCAACAGCAAAAGCTTTCCGTCAGAAAGGTGCCGAACTTGTTATTCTTGATCTTTCTGCAGAATCACTCGATCAGGCAGCAGCGGAAATCGGAGGCAATGTTCTTGCTCTTCCATGTGACGTTACTTCTCGAGCAGCTGTTCGCTCTGCTTTCGATGCTGTCTGTCGCCGTTTCGGTGGCCTGGATATTGTTGTTTCAAATGTGGGAGCAGCAATTCAGGGGCGCATCGGCGAAGTCTCCGATGAAGTGCTCCGCAAAAGCTTCGAGCTTAACTTCTTTTCACACCAGTCCATTGCCCAGGAGGCCGTAAGGGTCATGAAACTTCAGGGTACGGGCGGTGTATTGCTATTTAATGTTTCCAAACAGGCCGTCAATCCCGGTCCCGACTTCGGTCCTTATGGATTGCCTAAAGCTGCGACACTGTTTCTTGTTCGTCAATATGCCCTTGATCACGGACGCGACGGCATTCGTTCAAACGGTATCAACGCCGACCGTATACGCAGCGGCCTTCTTACCGAAGAGATGATTAAAGCCCGCTCAACAGCCCGTGGTCTGAGTGAAAAGGAGTACATGGCAGGCAATCTGCTCCAGTTGGAGGTGACCGCCGAAGATGTTGCAGAGGCCTTCGTGCACCTGGCTCTCGAAACAAGAACAACAGGTTCAATTACAACGGTGGATGGCGGCAATATTGCAGCCGCACTCCGGTAAAATAAAGAAATAACCCATAAACAATCATAACCGAAAAGAGGAGAGGTATCATCATGGCGGAATACGATAAAGACAAGCAGGCTAAAGAGTATCATCTTGATATTCCGGTTAATAACTATGGATTTTTCCTGAAAGGGGCCCACTCTCTCGACTGGGGAATGAAAAACCGCCTGTCAAGAATATTCCGGCCTGATACCGGAAAAACCGTTATGCTCGCTATTGATCACGGTTACTTTCAGGGCCCGACAACAGGCCTGGAACGTCCTGATGTCAATATTGTCCCGCTGATGCCCTATGCTGATGCCATCATGCTGACCCGTGGCATTCTGCGCACCACTGTTCCGCCAAGCCTCACCAGGGCGGTAGTTATGCGTTGCAGCGGTGGTCCAAGTATTCTCAAGGAGCTCTCCGATGAGGAACTTGCAGTCGATATCGAGGATGCGATCCGTATGAATGTCGCCGCAATAACCCTCCAGATATTTGTTGGCGGTGAATATGAGACCCGATCAATTCACAATATGACACGACTTGTCGATATGGGCCTTCGCTACGGGATTCCGACAATGGCGGTAACCGCAGTCGGCAAGGATATGGTAAGGGATGCCAAATACTTCAGGCTTGCCTGCAGGATGGCTGCAGAACTTGGTGCACAGATTGTTAAAACCTACTATGTGCCTGAAGATTTTGAAACTGTCACGGCCTCATGCCCGGTACCAATTGTTATGGCCGGAGGGAAAAAAATCTCTGAACTCGAAGCGTTGACTATGTCCTGGAGTGCTATCCAGGGTGGAGCATCGGGTGTTGATATGGGGCGCAATATATTCCAGAGCGATGCCCCGCTTGCCATGATGAAAGCTGTTAACAAGGTTGTTCATGAGCAGTTGAGTCCCAAGGATGCTTTCGAATATTTCAATACCATAAAGGCTGAAGGATAACCCCCTGCAGGTTGCAGATCTCCAGGGCAGGCGTTATCGCCTGCCCTGGAATTATTGTTCAGGTTGATTTTTTTTAATGGGAACCCTTGTGAAGCATTCGGATAGCTGGAAAGGGTATAACATTTTTTTATGAATACTGAGGATATTAAAGGGTTTTTTGCTTCAAAAGAGCAGCTTGACATGGCTGACTACCTGACGCTTGATTACTACCTTGAATGTGTGGGTGATATTGAAACGGCTCTTGCACATTTCTGCAGCGAGCAATCCACTGCACAGTGGAAGCGCGTTGATTATGATGAAGACTTTCGCCCGCAATTTGGTGCAAAAGTTATCAGTCTGACGGTAGAGGGCGAACTGTCGGAGCTCAGCTATCCAGTCCGGCATTCAGAATCGGGTGCTATTCATGCCTGCCGTGTCACTATTGCTCATCCTCATCGTAATTTCGGCCCGAAACTCCCGAATCTGCTCTCAGCAGTATGTGGCGAAGGCGTTTTTTTTACTCCCGGCGTTCCAGTGGTCAAACTGCTTGATATCAGTTTTCCGGAGTCTTATCTTCTTGCCTTTGATGGGCCTAAATTTGGTATTGAAGGTATTCGCGATCTCCTTCAGGCCTATAACAGACCGATATTTTTTGGTGTGGTAAAGCCTAATATCGGTCTCAGCCCTGCTCATTTTGCTGAAATTGCCTACCAGAGCTGGCTGGGTGGTCTCGATATTGCTAAAGACGATGAGATGCTTGCCGATGTTGATTGGTCAACTCTCCTTGAACGATCCCATGCTCTTGGAGATGTAAGATTAAAGGCGGAACGTGAGACCGGTGTGCCGAAAGTTTATCTTGCCAATATCACCGATGAGGTTGACCGCCTGATCGAGCAGCATGATATTGCAGTCAGCAATGGGGCCAATGCCTTGCTTGTTAATGCCCTGCCTGTCGGGCTGAGTGCTGTCCGGATGCTGGCAAAACATACAAAAGTTCCTCTTATCGGGCATTTCCCCTTTATTGCTGCTTTCAGCAGAATGGAAAAATACGGTATTCATTCCAGGGTAATGACCAAGCTTCAGCGTCTTGCCGGCCTTGATTCTATTATCATGCCCGGATTTGGCGGGAGAATGATGACTCCTGAAGAAGAAGTAAAGGAGAATATCCAGGAATGTCTTCAAGAGTTCGGTCATATTAAACGCTCACTGCCCGTTCCGGGAGGCAGCGATTCAGCGCTGACGCTTGAAACCGTTTACCGCCATGTCGGCAGTGTTGATTTCGGCTTTGTTCCCGGACGTGGAATTTTCGGCCATCCAATGGGCCCCAAAGCCGGTGCAACGTCTATACGTCAGGCCTGGGAGGCCATTGAACAGGGCATACCTCTTGAGACCTATGCAGCCGGGCGACCTGAACTGCAGGTAATGGTTGACGGGGCAAAGGGAAAAACGAAATAGCAGGTAAAGTAATCACAACGTCTGAGTATGGGTATACTCGAAGAGAAAGTTGCCATCATTACCGGTTCCACCAAAGGGATCGGTAAAGCAATAGCCCATGAGTTTGTCAGGGAAGGAGCCAAAGTTGTCATAACCTCTTCTTCGAATGCCAATGTTCAGGCGGCACTCTTGGAATTTCCCCCGGATTCAGTACACGGCTGTGTTTGTAATGTTGTCTCCTCTCTTGATATGGAACAACTTATTGCGGATACGGTCAAAAGGTTCGGCAGAGTAGATGTATTTATCAACAATGCAGGAATATCAGATACCTTTCACAATATTACTGAAAGCGATCCTGATGAATGGGGAAGAGTAATCGATACAAACCTTAAAGGCACATACAACGGGTGCCGGGCCGCTATCAACTACTATCTCAAAGAAAAGCGTAAAGGAAAAATCATAAATATGGCTGGTTCCGGAACGGACAGGGGATCTAATACACCCTGGATCAGCGCTTATGGTTCAACAAAAGCAGCCATTGCCCGGTTTACCTATGCTGTTGCTTCAGAGTATCGACATACCGGGATATCTGTCATGCTCCTGCATCCTGGTCTGGTCCGCACCGGTATGGTCAGTGCTGACACTCCCACTCCTGAACTTTCCCGTCAACTGGCGACGTTCAATACCATTCTGGATATTTTTGCACAGTCGCCTCTCGTTGCAGCGCGCTTGGCGGTAAAGCTGGCTTCCGGTTGGAGTGACTTGAAAACAGGGGTTTATCTATCAGCTTTGAATGGCAGAAGAAAAAAATTGTTGCTCCTGACCTATCCCTTCCGTAAAATACTGAACAGAATTGACCGTCGAACCTACTAATCCAAAGGACAGTCATGCTGAAGACTGGAGCCGCCAGAGTCTTACTTTTGTTTTTTGTTGCTGTATCCCTTCAGGGCTGTTACAGCTTCACCGGGGGATCGATCCCTTCGCACCTCAAAACCATTGCAATACCAGTTTTCGATGACAGTTCCGGTGCAGGTATTGCCCAGTTACGATCTGAATGTACAAAGGCTCTGGTCGACAAAATAGAGTCACAAAGTCCACTTCGCTTTACCCCATCCATTGCCAGTGCCGATGCTCTGCTGGAAGGGACGATCACCTCCTTTTCTGATGTACCGGGTCAGCTTTCAGGCACAACAGAGCGGGCCATTACCAATCGGATTACACTTGTGGTGCATGTTACTATGACAGATCGTGTAAAAAAAATTCCGGTATTTACACAATCATTTGTTGGATTTGCTGATTATTATTCAGGTAATTATGTTGCACAACAGCAGGCAATACTTGTTTCCCTTGGCCAGATTAATGATGAAATTTTTGATCGGATTGTCTCAGGGTGGTAATAATCAGGTCGATGAGCCTGAAATAGTGTGGTGTCAGTTATCAGATTGGTTATCTATCAAATGTCAGGCCTGCTGGATGCAGGTATGTTTAAAGGAGGCTTGTAATGGGATTGAAACAAAATGTCGAGTACAGGTTTGAGCTTGCGCGAGGGTTTCTGAATGAAGCTGAGCAGGATTACTCTCTCAATCGATGGCGTGCATGTGTTGCAGCTTCTATACTAGTTATAGAAAATACCGGGCTTATTGTGCTTATGCTGTTTGGTGTTTCTTCTTTTACTCATAAGCCTGGCCTTCATTTATCCCAGCTTATTTCTGAAGGAACTGTCGCAGAAGATATTGCCCTGTTGGTTAACGAGCTTCTTCCTGATCTTGAAAAATATGATTCATACCAGAAAATGCTGGCTAAATATGGTGATGAATTTTCATACAAGCTTCCCTGGGAAATTTTCAATGAGCATGAGGGGCTTATGGCTATCGAGTCTGCCCGTAAATGTTTCAGGGTAAGCTCAGAAATCGCAGAACTGTTTAGTAATTCAACAAAAAAACTCATATGAAAGGAATTATTCTTGCGGGAGGCTCTGGTACTCGGCTCTATCCTGTTACCAGGGGAATATCAAAACAGCTTCTGCCGGTCTATGATAAGCCTATGATTTATTACCCACTGACAACGCTGATGCTTGCAGGGATCAGGGATATTCTCATTATAACGACACCTGAAGACCAGCCGATGTTCAAAAAGCTGCTTGGAGACGGCAGCGACTGGGGTATTTCTCTCTCTTACACCGTTCAGCCTTCTCCTGACGGGCTTGCCCAAGCATTCATACTCGGTGAAGCATTTATCGGCAGCGATGATGTCACGCTTATTCTTGGCGACAACATTTTTTTCGGTTATGCGTTCACGCAACTGCTTGAGGCTTCGGTTCAGACGGTGAAAAAAGAGCGCAAAGCCAATATATTCGGGTACTATGTCAGTGATCCTGAGCGTTATGGTGTAGCAGAGTTTGATTCGGACGGTAATGTACTTTCAATTGTTGAAAAGCCGATCTCTCCAAAATCAAATTACGCAGTAGTTGGTCTTTATTTTTATCCTAATACTGTCATTGAGATAGCTAAACAGATCAAGCCTTCCCCACGCGGTGAGCTTGAAATTACAGCCGTCAACGAGGAGTATCTGCTTCGGGGCCAGTTGAAGTGCTCTATTCTTGGTCGGGGTTTTGCCTGGCTTGATACCGGAACCCATGAGTCTTTCCAGGAAGCAGGAAGCTTTATACAAACGGTCGAAAAAAGGCAGGGGCTTAAAATTGCCTGTCCCGAAGAAATTGCATGGCGAAACGGCTGGATCACCGATGAAGATCTTTTACGGTTATCGAAACCAATGATGAAAAACCAGTACGGTCAGTATCTTGTAAGACTGCATGAACAGAGGTAAGTTTTTTTAGCAAAAGTTATTATGCAGTTATTATGCAAGTGATTACTACAGCTATTCCAGATGTCCTGATTTTTGAACCGAAAGTGTTCGGCGATGATCGGGGATATTTTTTTGAGTCGTTTCGGCAGGATCTCTTTGAGCAGCATGTCGGCCATATATCGTTTGTTCAGGATAATGAGTCCAAGTCCGGTTACGGGGTACTTCGTGGTCTTCATTTTCAGAAGCCGCCCTTTACGCAGTCCAAGCTTGTGCGGGCCTTATATGGGAGTGTTCTTGATGTAGCTGTTGATATACGTCTCGGTTCACCATGGTACGGCCGCCATGTCGCTTGTGTGCTGGACGCCGAACGGAAAAATATGCTCTGGGTTCCTAAAGGGTTTGCGCACGGGTTTCTTGTGCTATCCAAAGAGGCTGTTTTTGCCTACAAATGTGATAATTACTATATGCCCTCTCACGATGCAGGTCTGTTATGGAATGATCCGGCTTTGGCTATAGAATGGCCGGTTCCGGAAGAGGATATCCGGGTTTCCGGAAAAGATGCATTACAACCCTCTTTTGGCATTGTAGAGAGCTTTCCCTATGATGATTATCGTCAGGAGAAACTGTATCCCAAAATTTTTCAGGCTTCTTAATCTTGGTTGGCATTGCGGACGGCATACGTTCGCAGTGATGAGCCTTCAAAATGGCGTTGACGAAACAAAAACGGACGCCCTCAACATCCACCCATACCGCCTCAACCAATGCCTCTTTGGAGAACACCTCCTCACCACCGACCCCAAAAAACCCGTAATTTCTTTGCTGATCCGTTCTTATTCTCCTGTTTCAGCAATATCTTTGAAAGAATGCAAACGGGAGCTACTGGCCCGACTTGTTGCAGGATTTACCTATTTGAATATCTGGATAAAAACGTGACTTATGCGTGTGTGCATTTTTTTTGATGGTCTTGGGTTATTTTGATATAATTTCATCGTGCTGTGTTTGTGACAAGGCAAACAAAGGAAGGACAGCATGCTTGCGGATTATATTATCAACCAGCTAACATCGCTGAACCGATGAGGTAACAATGAATACAAATACTGTTTCTGTGTTTGATCTGAGTCCACCAGAGAAGCTTCAACTGGTAGAAGACCTTTGGGATGATCTGGCGACGACCCCGTCAGAGGTTCCTGTATATGAATGGCAAAAGAAGGAGTTGGATCGACGAAAAGCTAACTTGGCGAACAATCCGGCTTCAGGACTTTTGTGGGCCGAGGTAAAAATTGAGGCGCGAAACCGTTATGTTCGCTGAACTAATAATTGCATCGGAGGCCCAACAGGATGTCGTTGAAGCTCCACACATCCCGGGATCCAAAAAAGTGGCATATCCGTTTGATGTGACTGCAAGGAGTTTTATCTTTTCATTGAAACCTATCATAAGGATTTTGGGCGGTTCTCCCAAAAAAGGCGTGCCCCCTGCTGTACCAAAAGCGCTCCTATATTAAAAAAAATAAGCCACCAGCCGACCGAACCCAAGGCCTCGACCTCGCCGACTACCTCCTCGACGTACACAATCCGCCATTATGAGCACAAAAACCGGTAATTCTTTTGCTAATCCTTTCTTTTTGTTCTGTTTCAGCAATATCTTGATAAGAATGCAAACGGGAGCTACTTGCACGACTTGCTGAAGGATGAAGCAGAGCTGACATCATCAGGTATCTTCGTTCTTATAAACTCTCAGTAACCAGTCAATCGGTAATCCTTGTCGAAAAAGTAAAGCATTTTTTAGGATATCTTTTCTATTTCTTGTCTTTTTATTGCCGAACAAATTCTTGTTGAGTGCTTCCTTGCTCTACTTTTTCCAGTCGCTGCTTCGATTCTTCCTATCTGCCCGGAAAACAACCCTGCTCGCCAGCACCAACAAACCCATACTACAAAAAAGGGGAGTCAACCCCCGGCAAGTTCCCCCTCAACCACCTCCAGCACATCATCCCGCTCCAGCACCACCCTCGCCAACTGCCGGTCAATCTCCCGCTGCAACGTCGGCGACCCAATCTTCGCAGTCACCTCCTTCGCCCGCACCAGAAAGTCCAGATCAGCACGCCGGTCCCTGAGCTCAAACCGCTGCGGATAGGTCATCACCACATTCGCTGCATCATAATCCACCCCCTCCCACCGGCAAAAAATCCTGAACAACTGGTTCTCCGTCACCGAATGCTGAGCCGCCTTCTTCGCCAAGAGCGTATTCAAAATCTGAAACTCCGTCTCAATCGCCACCCCGGAGGCTACCGCCGACCGGTATGTCCGCACCGGCGTCAAATGCACCTTTTCAGAAGAAAAGAAAAATTCACCCATCAAAAGTTTACGCTCTCTTTTTCGTTATCTTTAATAACTTTTCAGAACATTTCTCAAGTATACGGTAGGTTCAAAAAAAATGAAAATATTGAGCGATTTGTAAATTTTTGGCTATTTTTGATGTTTTTTATTTTTGGTATAGTGTTTTAAAATTATCAGATATAGGGCTTTATTGAGAAAATGAAAATGAATATTCTTGTTACCGGCAGTAAAGGCCAACTGGGATCTGAGTTGCAGGAGTTGTCGACCAAAAGCGGCAGTCAGCAGTTTTTTTTCTACGATCTTCCTGACCTTGATATAACCAGTCATGATCACGTCGATCGTTTGTGCCGGGAACACCGGATAAACGCGATTGTCAATTGTGCGGCATATACCGCCGTAGATAAAGCTGAATCTGATGCCGACACTGCATACCGTGTTAACAGGGATGGTTCAGCTGTGCTGGCAGAATGTGCTAAAGAGCACAATGCCCTTCTGATCCATATTTCCACTGATTATGTGTTTAATGGAGAGTCCTGTACCCCATATAGGGAAAAAGATCCAGCCTCTCCTCGAGGCGTTTACGGGAAGTCAAAATGGGAGGGTGAGGAGCGGATTCGTCAAATTGACCCCTCCTGGCTGATTATCAGAACATCTTGGCTCTACTCAGCCTACGGTGCCAACTTTGTCAAAACCATGCTTCGACTTGGTGCTGAACGTGAAATGCTGAGCGTTGTAGTCGACCAGATCGGCACACCGACCTATGCTGCCGATCTTGCTGCAGCCATTGTTACGATTCTTGATACCTGTGATCCCGCCAGGCACTATCAAGAGACCTATCACTACTCCAATGAAGGAGTCGCCTCGTGGTATGATTTCGCTGCAGCGATTATGGAAATCTCCGGGCTTTCCTGCAAGGTACTCCCGATAGAAAGCGCAGACTACCCTCAGGTTGCTCCAAGGCCGCAATTCAGCGTTCTTAACAAGTCAGCCATCAAGCACGACTGGGGAGTTGCAATTCCAAACTGGCGCGATTCACTGTCATGTTTACTCCAAAAGATCCAGACTCATACCAAAGCATAATACATAATTCGAACCGCCAATGCATATTCTCATCACCGGAGGAGCCGGTTTTATAGGGTCGCATGTCGTGAGGCATTTTTTAAAGAGCTACCCGTCATACACGATAACCAATCTCGACAGCCTCACCTATGCAGGCAATCTTGCAAATCTCAAGGATGTAGACACACTGCCGAATTACCGCTTTGTAAAAGGGGATATAACCGATCTGGACTTTATCCATCGTCTGTTTCAGGACTCCCGCTTTGATGGAGTAATTCACCTCGCTGCCGAATCGCATGTTGATCGTTCAATTGCAAACCCGACCGAGTTTGTCGTTACCAATGTGCTCGGCACAGTGAATCTCCTCAATGCAGCAAAAGCAAGCTGGAAGTCAGATGTTGAAGGAAAGCGGTTTTACCATATTTCAACTGATGAGGTCTACGGTTCGCTTGGCAGCGGTGGGCTGTTTACCGAACAGACTCCTTACGATCCCCATAGTCCCTATTCTGCCTCAAAGGCTTCGTCAGATCATTTTGTCCGGGCTTATCACGATACCTTTAATCTGCCGGTGGTTATCAGCAACTGTTCAAACAATTACGGATCTTTCCAGTTTCCTGAAAAGCTGATTCCTCTTTTTATCAACAATATCGTGCATAACAAACCTCTTCCTGTCTATGGAAAGGGCGAAAATATTCGTGACTGGCTCTGGGTTGTTGATCACGCCCAGGCGATCGATGTGATATTTCATAAGGGTCGCAACGGCGAAACCTATAATATTGGCGGCCACAATGAATGGAGCAACATCGATCTCATCAGGCTTCTTTGCCGGATTATGGATACAAAGCTTGGTCGGACCGCCGGAGAGTCTGAAAAACTGGTTACCTATGTTACCGACAGGGCCGGGCACGACCTTCGCTATGCCATTGATTCATCAAAACTGCAGCGGGAACTTGGTTGGGTCCCTTCAATATCGTTTGAAAAAGGGCTTGAACTGACAGTCGACTGGTATCTGTCAAACACAGGGTGGCTTGATAATGTGACTTCAGGCGATTATCAGCACTATTACGAAGAGATGTATGGCAAAAGGTGAAGCACAATTGAAATACAAACATTGAACTGAGAGGAACTCTATTATGCGAATTCTTGTGATTGGTGGGGCTGGCTACATCGGCAGTCATGTTGCAAGAGCTTTTCTTGATCACGGCTACGAGGTGACAGTGTTTGACAATTTTCAAACCGGCTTGAGAGAAAATCTCTTTAATGATGCAGCGTTTGTGCATGGCGATATCATGCGTCCCGAACAGCTGAGAGCAGCGATGGCTGGTGGTTTTGATGGCTGTGTTCATCTTGCAGCCCTGAAAGCTGCCGGACAGTCAATGCTGCAGCCTGAACTCTATTCTGAAGCCAATATTGCCGGTACCATCAACATTCTCAGCCAGGCATCTGCGGCTGGAATAGCACGCATTATCTTTTCCTCTTCAGCAGCAGTTTATGGCAGTCCACAATATCTTCCGATTGATGAGGATCACCCGAAGGAGCCGGAAAATTTTTACGGGTTTACCAAGCTTGAAATAGAGCGCCTGCTGGAGTGGTATGATCGGCTGAAAGGGATGCGGTACGGCGCAATCCGCTATTTTAATGCCGCTGGATATGATGTTCGAGGACGAATCAAAGGCCTTGAACTGAATCCTGAGAATCTTCTTCCGATTGTTATGGAAGTTGCCGCTGGAATTCGTCCAAAACTCTCCATATTTGGCGACGATTATCCGACACGTGATGGAAGCTGCATTCGCGACTATGTTCATGTCAGCGATCTTGCCGAAGCGCATGTCACCGCCTTTGAATACATTCTGAAGAATGACAAAAGCCTGACGGTAAATCTTGGCAGTGAGACCGGTATAAGTGTTTTTGAAATGGTTGAACGTGCTCGCTCAATCACTGGCAGGCCCGTTCCTGCTGAGGTTACAGGCAGGCGTGCGGGAGATCCATCAGAACTTGTGGCATCATCCGCCAAATCGAGGGAGCTTCTTGGATGGGTGCCCAAATACAGCGATGTTGATACCCTTATCTCTTCGACCTGGAAGATGTACGAAAAATATGTAACTTTATAACAAACCCTTTTTGTCTATGATTATCCCTGTGATTCTCAGTGGCGGTTCGGGAACCAGACTTTGGCCTCTATCCCGGGCATTATATCCTAAACAGTTGCTTTCGCTGATCGGCGAAAAAACCATGCTGCAGGATACCGTCCTGCGCCTTGTCTCTACCAATGAGATAGGACCGGTCTACTGTGTCTGCAATGAGAGCCACCGGTTTCTTGTTGCCGAGCAGTTACATGAAATCAACACTGATATCGGGGAGATTATTCTCGAACCGTTAGGACGCAATACAGCACCAGCCGCAGCGGTTGCGGCAATGCTCATTGCTGAAAGGCATCCTGGTGCCCTTATGTTGATACTTCCGGCAGATCATGTTATTCTTGATCCGGCAGCTTTTGGTACTGCTGTTGCGACAGGAAAGTCAGCCGCTGAAAAGGGAGACCTTGTCACATTCGGGATTGTTCCGGCCTCTCCTGAAACCGGATACGGCTATATCAAGGCTTCGGTTAAGAGTGAAGAAAAAAATGTGGCCTGGCCTGTGCTTGAATTTGTAGAGAAGCCCGACAAGGTAACAGCGGAACTCTATCTTGCTTCCGGAGATTATTTCTGGAATAGCGGCATCTTTCTTTTCAAGGCTGAAGCCTATCTCCAGGAGCTTGAAGCACATGCGCCTGCAATAGTCGCAGCATGCCGCCACTCTTTGCAGACAGCGCATAAAGATCTTGATTTTTTACGACTTGATGTTGACGCTTTTTCGGCATCACCCTCCGACTCCATTGACTATGCCGTGATGGAAAAAACTGCAAAAGCCGCTCTTGTCCCTCTTGATGCCGGCTGGAATGATGTAGGCGCATGGTCAGCGCTCTGGGATGTTCATCTTCGGGATGAAGCGGGTAATGTAAAAAAAGGTGACGTGCTGGTGCAGGATGTAAAGAACTGCTACATTCACGCAACAAGTCGTCTGGTTACTGCTGTAGGTCTTGATAGTATTATTATCGTTGAAACAGCCGACGCAGTGCTTGTTGCCTCGCGCTCATCCGTTCAGGACGTCAAGATGCTCGTCGAAGAGCTGAAAAGAAAAGAACGCGATGAAGCAGAAATTCATCGCCGGGTCTACCGCCCCTGGGGGTCCTATGAAACTGTTGATTTTTCAGAACGCTTCAAGGTCAAACGTATTACGGTAAAGCCGGGAGCAGCCCTCTCGTTGCAAAAGCATCAGCACCGGGCTGAACACTGGGTCGTGGTAAAAGGAACAGCCCTTGTAAGAGTCGAAGAGAGGGAAATCACCTTATGTGAGGATCAGTCAACCTATATTCCGGTTGGAGCACTGCATCGTCTTGAGAACACCGGAGAAACTCCGCTGGAATTGATTGAGGTGCAGTCGGGCAGTTATCTGGGAGAGGACGATATCGTTCGTCTTGAAGACCGCTATGGGCGCCAGTAAAAATGAGTAAAGGATTCAGGGCCGCCCCTATTGATTTGCTTTGATTATTTGATTCCTTATATTGAAAGCTAAGAGTATTGTTCGGCTTGGCGATTAACCTAAATCTCAGTATCATATGGCTGAAGAAATTAAAAGTTCCGGTCAGGAAAGGCAAACCCAGGGTGATGTTGTAAAAGGTGATTTTTCAACTATCCTGATTGGTGTAGGTACTCTTATTGACAGTACCGTTGGTCCTTTAAGCAAAATAGTTTCCCAGGCGCTTGATTCTCTGACGGTAGTCGCAAAACAAATCCTTGAAGGCGTCAACTCCTCTCTCGGCAATAAGAACTAGGCGCCTTTCAGAGGCATATTGCAGCCGTAGTTGTTATAAAAGGTTTCAGGCAAGCTTTTCAGTTATTGAAAGGCTTGCCTGTACTGTTTTAATGCACGGTTCGTATATTATTTTTTTATAATCGCAGGCTCGGCCCGCCTGTTTTATTGAATGATACAGAAGAACAATGGACGATAAATTTGTTGAGTATCCATCGAATGTACCCTACAGTACTGTAGAATCAGAAGTGTTGACATATTGGAATGAACACGAGATTTTCCGCAAAAGCCTTGAACAAAAACCAGGGGACAGGGTATACTCTTTTTATGAAGGGCCTCCTACCGTTAATGGAAAACCGGGTGTTCACCATGTCTTCAGCCGTACTATAAAAGATGTTGTGTGTCGTTATAAAACCATGCAGGGCTACCGGGTGCCTCGCAAGGCCGGATGGGATACCCATGGTCTGCCCGTAGAAATTTCTGTTGAAAAAAAGCTTGGCCTTAAGAACAAGGCCCAGGTTGTTGCATATGGCGATGGGGAGTTCAATGCCGAGGCAAGGGCACTTGTCTATCATCACATTGACGATAATCGCGAAGGATGGGGGAAGCTGACCGAGCGGATGGGATACTGGGTTGATATGGATCATCCATACATAACCTGCACCAATGACTACATCGAGTCGGTCTGGTGGGCTCTGAAAACTATTTTTGACAAAGGTCTGATCTACAAGGACTATAAAATTGTACCGCAGGATCCGAAATCCGAGACAGTGCTGAGTTCGCATGAACTGGCATTAGGTTACAAAGAGGTTAAAGACCCGAGTATTTACGTAAAGTTCCATCTCAAGGAATCCAAAGAGTCTTTTCTCGTATGGACGACTACCCCATGGACGTTGATTTCAAATGTTGCCCTCTGTGTTGGTTCAGATATTGACTATGTCAAGGTTGCACATGCCGAAAGTGGTGAAGTGTTGATTCTTGCCAAGTCGCGCCTGCAGGTGCTTCTTGAGAAAAATGATGAAGGCGGATCACTTTGGAAGGTTATTGCCGAACTTAAAGGACGCTACCTTGAAGGGCTTGAGTATGAGCCGCTATTCACGTATTTGCATCCCGAAAAAAAGTGCTGGTATGTTACTGCAGGATCATTTGTTTCAACGGAGGACGGAACTGGTATCGTGCATATTGCCCCGGCATTCGGTGCTGATGACTATGAGATTGCAAAAAAATACGATCTGCCGATGCTACAGCCGGTGGCACGTAACGGCTGTTTTACTGCCGAGGTCAACGATTATGACGGTATGTTTTTCAAGGATACCGATCCCCTGATCATCCGGCAGCTCAAGGAGGCAGGGAATTTGTACCGCAAGGAGACCATTACCCATACCTATCCGTTTTCATGGCGTTATGATGTGCCGGTGATCTATTACGCAAGGGAATCCTGGTACATCCGGACTACTGCCATAGCCGATCGTATGGTGGAACTCAATAAAACCATAAACTGGTGTCCTCCTGAAATCGGCACAGGGCGTTTCGGTAACTGGCTTGAGGATAACAAGGACTGGGCGCTTTCACGTGAACGTTTCTGGGGCTCCCCGCTTCCTTTGTGGGTATCTGAGACTTTTGCTATTGGCGACGATGTGGCTTCAGGAAAAATGTTCGCCATTGGTTCCATTGCTGAATTACGCGAGGGATTCATCGATATTGATGGCGTCAGGCTTCTCCTCGGAGATGCACTCGACCGGGAGCTGGTAACACTTGATCTTCACAAGCCGTTTGTTGACAGGATATACTTCATCAGAGATGGAATACGCTTCAACCGCACTCCTGAGCTTGTTGATGTCTGGTTTGACAGTGGCTCAATGCCGTTTGCCCAGCTTCACTACCCGTTTGAAAATCGCGAACTCTTCGACCAGACCTTTCCAGCCGACTTTATTGCTGAGGGAGTTGATCAGACTAGGGGCTGGTTCTATACCATGCATGCCATTGCAACGCTGATATTCGATAAACCAGCATACAAAAACCTTATTGTAAACGGCCATATTCTTGATAAAAGCGGCCAGAAAATGTCGAAGTCAAAAGGGAATGTGGTTGATCCTTTTGAGACAATGGAACGGTATGGTGCCGATGCGCTTCGCTGGTATCTGATGGTGACAAGCCCTCCCTGGAGGCCGAAATCGTTCAACGTTGAAGAGATTGAGGAAGAACAACGCAAATTTTTCCGTGCGTTTATCAACAGCTATAATTTCTTTGTGCTTTACGCCAATGTTGATGGTTTCAAGTTTTCAGAACCGGCAGTCCCTCTGCAGGAGCGTTCAGAGCTTGATCGCTGGGTATTATCGTGTCTGAACACGCTTGTTGGAGGCGTCCATATGCGTATGGAGCAGTATGACCTTACCGGTGCTGTCAGGCTGATAAACGATTTTACCGTCGACGATCTTTCTAACTGGTATATCCGTCGCTCACGAAAACGCTTCTGGAAAAGCGACATGGGGCCCGATAAGATTGCCGCCTACCAGACACTTTACAGCTGTATCGAGACGCTTGCAAAACTGCTCGCCCCGTTTACACCGTTTCTTGCTGAAAGGATTTATTTGAATCTTAACGGAGTCAGTGGGCTCGAATCCTGTGAATCAGTTCACTTGGCGGATTTTCCGGTGCTTGACATGTCAGCTATCGACCGGCCGCTTGAGCAGCGCATGAAAAAGGCTCAGATTATTACCTCGCTTGTGCGCACCATGCGTGAAAAGGCATCACTCAAGGTTCGTCAGCCGCTCAAGCGAATTCTTCTTGCTGTCAGTGATGCAACAGCCAGGGAAGAGTATGAACTTGTTGGAGATATCATTCTCGAAGAGATCAATGTCCAGAAGATTGAATACATAGAGGAGGATGGCTCGGTAATAAGTAAAAAGGTAAAACCGAATTTCAAATCCCTCGGCCCGCGTTTCGGCAAGGATATGAAAACGCTTGCTGAAGCCATAAGGATGATGAGCCATAAACAGATTGCACTTCTGGAACACCAGGGTCATCTCTCTCTTGAGCTTGACGGCAAAGTGTTCGATATAACGCGTGATGATGTAGATATCATGCATGAGGATATCGAGGGTTGGCTTGTAGCATCCGATGAGCAGAATGGCATCATGGTCGCACTTGATACGGAGATGAATGAAGAGCTTGAAATGCTCGGACTTTCCCGTGAACTGGTCAGTCGTATCCAGACCCTCCGCAAGGAAAGCGGCTTCGAAATTACCGACAGGATAAAGATATATGTCAGGCCGATGAATGAAAAACTTTGGCGTGCGATTGAATCGAATGAAGCTTATATTAAAGCCGAAACTCTTGCACTGTCTATTGAAAAGTATGTTGGTCCACCCAAGGATATAATTTATCTTATAAATGATCAAGAGTGCGGGCTATTACTTGAAAAATATGCAAGTTAATCGTATTATTAACTCTGTAATTTTACAGCCTTCTTTGTGATTAAGAAAATGTGATTGATTATGGCCAAAAAGAATAGCAGTGCTTCCAAGAAGGAAAATGAGGTTATTGAGGAACCGGTTCTTACTAAAACGTATTTAACCGACGAGGAGCTCGAGCATTTCAAGCAGTTGCTGCTTAAACGCCGTGAAGAGGTACTTCGTGATCTGGATATTCTCCGCTCATCAATTTCCGATGAGAATGCGGAAGATTCCATTAATTCGAATTACTCCATGCATATGGCTGACCACGGTACGGATACCATGGATCGTGAACAGCGCTTCATGTTTATAGCCCGCGACGAAAAATATATCACCTACATTGATCAGGCTCTTGATAGAATTCGAAACAAGGTGTATGGTATCTGTATCAAGTCCGGAAAACCTATTCCGAAAAAGAGGCTTGAGGCTGTACCGCATACCTCAGTGAGAATTGAATTCAAACAGACGAAAAAATAACGGCTGGCAGATAGCAAAGATTACTGGCAGAAAAAGGCGTACCGTATGTACGCCTTTTTTTATGATCAGTCGTTTTCTTCCTTGTCGGTTGTCACATCACTGACCTCGATTGGGTAGTCGCCGCTGAAGCACGCCGTACAGTAGCTGCCCTCTTCATTTTCAAACGTTGGTACGCTGTTCATCAATCCTTGCATGGAGAGGTATTTCAACGAATCCACACCAATATATTCCCTTATTTTTTCGATTTCCTCCACATCACTATCAATGTTGTCAAACATGTGGGTAAGCAACTGCCGTTTGTTAGGGAAATCCATGCCGTAAAAACAGGGATTGGTAATAGGTGGAGAGCTGATGTGCAGGTTGATCGACTTTGGATCTGCCTCACGGATCAGTTTAATCAGCATCTTTGCGGTGGTGCCGCGGACAATGGAGTCGTCAATGAGAATGATAGGTCGCCCCTGCATTACACCGCGAACAATGTTGTATTTGGAACGAACCTTGATGTCACGGCTATGAATACCCGGCTGGATGAAGGTTCTTCCTACATAATGGTTGCGGATAAGGCCGTGTTCAAACCTTGCAGACCGTTCCATTTTCATGCTTTCCCGAACAAATCCAAGTGCGGCAGTATTTGACGAATCAGGAACGCTCACAACGGTAAGTTCCTTCTCACCTGGTTGATGCTCGGTTGTCGACTCTCTGGCAAGGTTCTTGCCAAGATTTCTCCTGATCTTGTCAACAGAGTGCTGGAAAATAAAACTGTCCGGCCGGGCGAAATAGACATATTCAAATATACAGCGGGCCTTTCGTTTTGAAGGGGGAAGAAAGAGTGATGTTGGTTTTTCGTTTGTGACCGCAAGATGATCTATAAGGAGAATTTCTCCGGGCTCTATATCACGAATGTACTCTGCCTGGATAATATCAAAGGCGCAGGTTTCACTGGCGACGACATAGGTAAGTTCTCCTGTAAGCGGATCCACCTTCTTGCCTAAGGCAAGCGGCCTGAACCCATAAGGATCTCTGGCTGCAATCAACTGGTTGTTAGCCAGAATAACGATTGAGTAGGCCCCCTGGACCAGCATTAAAGCTTCGTATATCTGGTGTAAAGGCTCTTTTTCACGGCTTCGCGCTGCCAGGTGCGGAATGATTTCAGTATCTGAAGATGCCTGAAAGATGACACCGAGTTCCGTCAGCTCGCGCCGTAACGCACGGGAATTGGTAAGGTTTCCGTTATGGGCTATCGCCAGACTGCCAGAGCGGTAGGTCAGGGAAAACGGTTGAATATTGCTGATGGATTTTGAAGAGCCTGTAGTAGAATACCGGTTATGTCCGATTGCGGCATAACCGCCAAGGGTTTCAAAAATAGCTTCATCTCTGAATACTTCCGAGACCAGACCCATCCCCTTGTGTTGCTTGAAAAGAGTTTTCTTTTTTACTTTGTTGTAATCAGCTACAACAATGCCTGCGGCTTCTTGTCCTCTGTGCTGAAGTGAGTAAAGTCCATAGAAGGTATCTTCCGCGGGAGTTTTTGAATTAAAAACACCGAAAACTCCACACATGGGCAATAATATGTTAAAGTTACGTAACCGGGCATTAACGCATAGAAATTAGACGAATGAACATAACTATTCAAACGGTAAATTGAAAATAATCGTTGCATCACTTACTCTTGATTATTTTCTGATGCATCTGTTTATGATCGGCTCCTTTTTAAACTAACCATCCATCAAGCTCATGTATTCAACGACAAATAAAAATCCCAAGCCTCCTGGTGTTGCGATTTGGGTATTGGTAACTCTACTCTGGGGAACGGTCTTTTTTGCGACCTCTGTTTTTATGCTGAAGTATGCTGCTGTTCTGCTTGGACAGGGTCTGTTCAGTCCATCAAGGAGTGAGATTTTCAACTCGTATGGCATTCATGCCGGAGTGCTGATTGTTTTTGCTCTTATAGCCATGATGGTTAAAAATATGGTCGAACCGGGAAGCCGGAAACAGATCGAGAGGTGGCAGAATATTTCGGAAGGCAAAGGAGAAAAACTATTTATTTCTTTTGCAGGAAGTATTGCAACCAGTTTTTTCTTTACCGGCCTTACCGCCATGACCTTTCTCTTTAGTGCTGCTGCGTTTGGTTTTGTGGTCAGCTTGACCATCCCGGTCGTTTTGACTGCAGCCCTGCTCAATATTGGCGCAGGTCTTGCTGCATCACTGATTGTCGGCTTAGTTTTTCTGATAGCGAAAGTGGGCAGAAAAAAGGCCTGAAGGATGCTGCTTGTAAAGACAATTCAGTTCAAAACAAAAAAGCGCAGGTATAAACTGCGCTTTTTGTATTTTTTCTGTGGAGCTAAGGAGACTCGAACTCCTGACCCTTTGCATGCCATGCAAATGCTCTACCAACTGAGCTATAGCCCCGTTTGCCAGCTCTAATTAAAAGAAAAAAAACTTGTTTTTGCAACTTGTTTTGTTGATTCTTTCTGTTGGAACATGTTAATAATGCAAAATAAGCTGTTATGTCACTGTCGTTTGTCATCAAGGAAGGCTTTTCAAGTATGGGAAGAGCGAAACTGCCAGCCGCAATTACTGTTGCCGTAAGTTTTTTTGCTCTTGTGCTTCTTGGTTTGTTCAGTACCGTATCCCTCAGTTTTTTTGATGTTATCCAGGAGCTCCGGAGCAGGGTGGAGCTTGAGGTTTTTCTTGCGGACTCTGTAAGCGAATCTCAGGCTGTCGATACAGCGGGGCAGATAAAGAGGCTGAGAGGAGTGAAGGAGGCATTGTATGTTTCGAAGGACGAAGCCGCGCAAACGTTTACGCATGATTTTGGAGAGGATATTGTCAGGATTCTTGGTTCAAATCCGCTTCCCCGTTCAATCAGGCTTAAGTTTCTTCCTGACTATGCAACCCCCGAAAGTATTGGACGAATTGTACCGGAAATCAAGAGAATAGCTCCGGATTCTGATATACGCTACAATCAGTCATTTCTTGGTCAGATCGAAAAGAATGCCCGGCTGTTTACCTTGCTTACCGGTGGTATAGGGATATTGATTTCACTGGCAACAATTGTGCTTATTGGCTATACTATCCGTCTGGCGATGTATTCAAGAAAGGAAAAAATCAAGACTATGCGCCTTGTCGGCGCTACGGCCTGGTTGATCGGTACTCCCTATGTTATTGAAGGCGCCCTTCAGGGGCTGCTTTCAGGTGCGCTGGCCGCGGGGACGGTCTATCTGCTTTTTGATCAACTG
>CAIXLG010000003.1 GCA_903920215.1 uncultured Chlorobiaceae bacterium | reverse complement strand
TATTTGTGCACTGGAAAGTGGGGTGCTTTACAATGGTTGGATGATGGAAGCCGGATGAGTCGAGAGGTTCATGTCCGGTTTTGCGAGGGGCTGAGGGTGAAATTCCCTCGGCCTACTCACCCTCAGCCACTTTTTGTCTACCGGTTGGGGTCCACTTTAGTTTCGTGATTTCATCTTTCGTTTCCCATAATAATCTTGTTGATAAGATGTAGTTTACAGGCTACATTGAGGCTATGATGGAAATTCGTAAAACCAACCATTTCGCCAAGTGGATCGACAGCTTGCAAGATATCCGGGCACGTGCACGCATTCAGGCAAGAATTGAGAGACTGGCTATAGGTAATCCCGGGGATGTCAAGCCTGTTGGTGAAGGGATTTCGGAGATGCGTATTGATTATGGTCCCGGTTATCGGGTTTATTTCATCCAACATGATCAGTGATAATTCTGCTGGCTGGTGGTGATAAAAGCACCCAAGCCAGAGATATAAAAACTGCACTTCACCTGGTACAAAATTTGTAGGCGTTCACTATGGCAAAAACCGTTACAACAAAATATGAGGTATCCGAGCACCTTCGTACTCCTGAAGAAATGGCCGCTTATCTGGAGATGTGCATTGAAGAAGCAAATGGAGATACCTCGTTTATTACCAAGGCATTGGGGGACATCGCAAAGGCAAAAGGAATGACACAGGTGGCAAGGGACGCGGGTTTGTCTCGTGAAAGTCTGTACAAGGCTCTCTCCGGGGAGAGAAGTCCAGGGTTCGATACCATTCTTAAAGTAATAACAGCCCTGGGTTTGAAATTGCATGCAGAAGCAGCACATACCACGAAAATAATAGCCTGAAGCGCATCAGCAATGCTCACCGCTTGTGTTGCCATTGCTGGGTGTAGTTCGACCACCGACGAGGCCCATTATTCATCGCCTTGCGATACACGCTTGTAAATCGTTATCTGTACTTTCTATAATTTATTCCGAACTGCTGCATTTTCAAGCTTAGTACCCTTCGGGTAAGGCCTAATTTCTCGGCAGCATGTGATATGTGCCCTTTTTGACTCGACAGTGCTTCTATTATCATTTCATATTCAATAGTATCCAGTTTTGCAGGTAGACTTTTTTGCGTAACAGTCGTCGATAGAACGGGAGTTTGCAACGACAAGGGAAGGTTATCGGCATGGATGACTGTATCTTCTGAAAGAATAACAGCTCTTTCAATGACGTTTTCAAGCTCCCGGATATTGCCTGGCCATGAATAAGAAAGCAGCATCTCTTGCACGGCGGTTGCAATCCTTTTGGTTTCTTTCCCGAATTTTTTGACAAAACGGGCAGCAAAATACTCGGCAAGGGTGATAATGTCACCTTTCCTTTCACGCAATGGGGGGATGATAATCGGGAAGACGTTTAACCGATAGTAGAGATCTTCCCTGAATGTTCCAGCTGCCACCATCTTGATTACATCGCGGTTAGTCGCAGCTATGACGCGAATATCTACCGTAATCGGCTTGTTGCCGCCGACATGCTCAAAGGTTCTTTCCTGTAAAACCCGCAACAGCTTTGCCTGCATAGGCAAGGTCAGCTCCCCGACTTCATCCAGAAAAATTGTCCCCCCGTCAGCATCTTCAAATCGCCCTTTTCTTGCTCTGTCTGCCCCTGTAAAAGCTCCTTTTTCGTGACCAAAAAGCTCGCTTTCTATAACGCTTTCGGGTAAGGCGGCACAATTGAATTTCACAAATGGTTCATTTGCCTCAGGGCTATTGTAATGAATAGCACTGGCAACAAGTTCTTTGCCGACACCGCTCTCCCCAAGAATCAATACTGTTGAGCGGGTTTTGGTGATTTTATTGATCAGGGCATAGACTTCGAGCATTGGTTTTGAATTGCCTATGATATTTGAGGGATGAAACTTTTCCTTCAAAACATTCCGCAATCGCTCATTTTCCATTTTCAGGGGTGTTTTATCCTCATTCTCAAGCAGGTAGAGTTCAACGGCCTGAGCTATCATTGCGGCAATAACGCCAAGTATCTCAACATCGTAATGCAGTAACAGAGGGTGATCAGAAATTCGCTCAACACTGATGGCTCCCAATACTTTTTTGCCCCGAACAATAGGGATGCAGACGAAAGAGCGGCCTGAATATTGAAGTTTGGACAAACTTTTGGTTCTATTGAGAAAATTAGGCTCTTCGCTGATAAGCGGCACAACAATTTTTTCTCCTGTTTCCACAACTTTTCCGGTAATGCCTTCTCCAATGGAGTAGACTCCTCGGGTCTCTTCCTCTTTTGTAAGCCCAATACTGTCGTGAATAAATATTTTTCCTGTTCTGCTGTTGAAGAGGCTGAGCATTCCTCTTTCCACCCCCATATCCTCTTTCATTATTTTCAACAGAATAGAGAGTGTGTCTGACAGGGTTTCACTCTCAGAAACTGCTTTACTCATTGAAAATAAAGGAGAGAGTATTTCAGAATGGCATACCGCTCCTGGATGCAATGGGGATACCTTAAACTCTTTTATGGTACAGAAGTGTACATGCTTCGCGGTTTTAGTATTCATAGCTGTTCTTTAACAGTTTTGAAAAACATCGTAACGCAGACCTTTGTGAAGCTCGGCTTCGAGCATGGTTGTCAGTTCTTTAAATTCAGGCACCGCCGTACGTTTTTGTGGAGGCAGCTGTAGGGTGGCAGCACTTGATTTTTGACCATTCACTCTCTTTTGTATCGATGATCATGATTATAAGTTGCCGGGCAATCGTTATATCATAAAAGTGATAACGGCGTCCAAAAAAAAGAATTCCTTTATTTTCTGTATGACATCACCGCAGTGGCTTGGATAAAAGAATAACGTCGCACAAGCATTATAACAGTGCATATATAACGTGGAGCAAAAAAGGACACATTTTATAACGAAAGCAAGATACAATAAAATCCTTAATAAAAAACGTCAAAAATAGTTTTATCTGTAAAAAGTAAGGGTTTTTAATTTATTTACGTTAATAAATAATGGATATTGGTTGTTTTATGTTATTTATTTAATTGTTCTCTTGGGCGCAGTTCTCATCCCTGAATGAGGCTTTTTAAAAAAGTCTTGCTTTTTATTTCCGATATATACATACTGCGAAAATTACCCAATCCTCAGCTCTTATATAAGCGAAACTGCGATAGTAAATTACATCACCTCACTCAGCAACCTACCGTAGGAACCATTATTAAGTAACGAAAATATTTTGTGATCAATTACATTGAGTTATTGACACCAACATTAAATTTCCATGCCGCTCAAAAAGAAATTAAGAGAAAACATGGCAAGCAGACAGGAATTTGAGCAGGCAAAGGCGTCAGACATCGCTTGCGAAACATACTATCGGAACCTCATTAACTCCATGCGGCTTGGATACGCATACTCACGGATGATTATTGAGGAAGACCAGAGTGTTGATTTTATTCATGAGGATGTCAACAAAAGTTATGAAAAACTGACAGGCCTGACCAATGTTGTTGGCAGGAGTTTTACTGAAGTTCTAAAGGGAATCGCCAAGTCAAATCCTGAGTTTCTTGAGAAACATGTAAGGGTAGTCGAAACTGGAATTCCTGATCAGTTTGAGTGTTACATCGAAGCGCTGCGTAAATGGTATGATATCTCTTTATATCGCCCCCAAATGGGCTACGTGGTCGCGATGTTTGATGACATTACCCGGCGCAAGGAGTCTGAAGAAGCTCTGCGTAAAAGTGAGAGAAACTTTCGAGCCATTGCCGAGCAGATGGCCGAGGTAGTTGTTGTTGTCGACTCCAATGGAATCGTCACCTATGCCTCACCAGTATCTGAAAAGATATTCGGCTATTTGCCTGCTGAACTGATTGGAAATCACTTTACTGAATATCTGCCTGAAGACGAAATTCAGGAAGCGTTGGTCATCTTCAATGACATTGTGTTGCAAAAGGAATCGGATAAGGTTTTTGAATTCCGGTTCAGGAAAAAAAACGGTCCACGAGTTTATGGAGAAGTCCATGTACACTATTATCAGGATCTTGCGGCCCATGGAATGATCGGGTTTATCCGTGATATTACGGAGAACAAGGAACATGAGATCATTCGTATAAAATATGAACAGCAGTTGCTTGAAAGCCAGCAGTTTCTCCAAAGTATCTATGATGAGGTCAATCACTCTATTTTTGTTGTTGACGTTCTGCCGGACGGCTCATACCGGTATAAGGGCAATAATCCACTCCATGCAAAATTGACGGGAATCAGTAATGAGGAGATAGCCGGAAAAACTCCTGAAGAACTGGTTGAACCTGAAATTGCTAAAGCTATCACCAGTAACTATGACAACTGTATTCGAGAAAATCGCTCGATACAGTATGAAGAATCTCTGCCGTTTCTTGGCGAAGAGACCTGGTGGGAAACCGTATTGAACCCGGTTCGGAATGAGAGTGGTCGTATTTACAGAATTATCGGCACCAGCTCCATCATCACCGAACGCAAGCTTGCTGTGAAGCAGCTCAAACAACTGAGTGTTATCGTTGAGCAGAGTCCTGCTATAGTTGTTATCACGGATCCTCTGGGTAACATCGAATACGTCAACCCGATGTTTACTCTTGTCACAGGATATTCTGCTGAAGAGGCAAAAGGGCAAAATCCCCGCATTCTGCAATCCGGGCTGATGCCAAAAGTGATTTATGACGAACTCTGGGACACAATTCTTTCCGGCAATGTGTGGTACGGAGAATTGCAGAACAAAAAGAAAAATGGTGAACTCTATTGGGATCAGGCGGTTATTTCGGCCATACGGAATAAAGAGAATGTGATAACCAATTTTGTAGCTGTAAAACTCGATATCACTGAACAGAAGAGAACATTGAATGAATTGAATGATGCTAAACAAAAAGCAGAAGAGAGCGATCGTTTAAAATCAGCATTTTTAGCCAACATCAGCCATGAAATACGTACTCCAATGAACGGTATTCTTGGCTTTACACAACTTCTTAAAGACCCTCATCTTTCCGGAGAGGAACAGGCTGAGTATATCGACCTCATCCAGCAGAGTGGCGACCGCATGCTCAGTCTCATTAATAACCTGATTAATATTTCGCGCATTGAAGCTGGCGAAACCGTTGTGCACATGGCCGAAACACCGGTCAACGAACTGCTGCGTGATCTCAATGCTTTTTTCAAGCCTGAAATGAACAAAAAAGGGTTGCTTTTAAACTGTCTCACACCTCTGCCAGACGGCGAAAGCATTATTGAAACCGACCGTGGAAAGCTGACTCAGGTTTTGACCAACCTCATCCAGAACGCCCTGAAATTCAGCAGCTCGGGAGAAATAGATTTCGGTTACAACCTTATAAAAGGCAACCTTGAGTTTTATGTTATCGATACCGGCATTGGTATTCCGCCCGAAATGAAAACGAAGATTTTCGATCGTTTTCACCAGGTAGATAACCCGCTGACCCGAACCCAGGAGGGATCAGGTCTCGGATTGAACATTTCCAAAGCCTATGTTGAAATGCTGGGCGGCACCATCCGTGTTGAATCGCAAGAACACTGGGGCAGTGAATTCTATTTTACCCTGCCGTATAACCCTGCCAGTCCAAAGAAAATACTGCCTCCTGCTCCCGTCATTCAGACGCCATTCTTTGAAGTTCAATTCGTAACAATTCTCATAGCCGAAGATGACGCTGTGAGCAGGTTATTGCTTAAAAAGACCCTTAACGTCGAAAACATCACGACGCTTTTAGCCGGTAATGGAGAGGAAGCCCTTGAAATGGCTCAGCAGCATCCGGAAATCAATCTTGTCCTCATGGACCTTAGAATGCCTTTGATGGATGGCTACGAAGCGACAAGTCTGATCAAAAAGATTCGGCCAGAGTTGCCAGTTATCGTCCAGACTGCATTTACCTCAAAAGAAGAGAGGCAAAGAGCCGAAAAAGCGGGATGCGATGGATTTATCACCAAACCCATTAACAAAAACAACCTGCTTGAACTGATAAATGTATTGCTCAACCGATAGCTAAAAGAAAATCCTCCATTTCTCCCTCGCACCATCTTGCTGCGCGTTTTTTCTGCATTGCGCGAGAACCCAGAGGGCTTACTCTCCGCTATGGAATATTCTTAAAAAAATGTCTTGGTTTTTTATATCGATATGTATTTTATTGCATAACGATTCCTGTATAGAATAAAAAAACCGCTTTTGCCAATAAAGGGCAAAGCATTACAAGACAATTTCAACCATGAATACAACAATGACTCACGCAATGAAGAAGATCACCGCTTTATGTTTTACTCTCGTTATGATAGCCACGACAGCTATGGCAGGAGAGCTGAACCTCTCGGTAGCGGCAAGTCTCAAAGAGGTGATCAATGAGCTGACTGCGAGCTACACGGCAAAACATCCGGGTACTGTTTTTCTGAAAAACTTTGGCCCTTCAGGAACACTTGCCGGTCAGATAGAAAACGGCGGGCCTGCCGATCTGATTATTTCTGCCAACAACGAATGGGTGGATTACCTGAACAACAAAAAACTTGTCGATGCGTCAAGCATCAAGATCTTTACCTGCAACTCGCTTGTCTTTGCAGGTGCCACGGGTAAAAAAGTGGTATCTATGAAAGACCTCACGAAACTGGATAAGATTGCAATAGGGAGCCCGAAAAGTGTTCCTGCAGGCGAATATGCAATGGCGGCAATAACAAAAGTCGGCTTGGCCAGTCAGTTGACAAACAAGCTGGTTATGGCCAAAGATGTCCGGGAGTGCCTTATGTATGCGGAACTGGGTGAAGTTGATGGTGCTTTTGTCTATAAAACCGATGCACTGCAGGCTAAAAAGTCCAAGCTGCTCTTTACGGTACCACAGGAACTCTATCCAAGAGTTGTTTACCCGATGGCAACTACCATAAAAGGGGCAAAGAACGACGAGGTAAAAGCTTTCCATGCCTTCCTGCAGTCCGATGATGCAAAATCAGTTCTCAGCAAATACGGCTTTGCCCTCAAGTAGGCTGGCAGAAATAGGAACAACATCCCCTGACAACATCTAGCCCCACTGGCTGTCGTTGAAAGTTAAGCTTTCTTCGACAGCCCTTCCGTTACGTAAAATTATGCCCCATATACCATATTTATGGTATTTCTGGTCGATTGATTTGGAGATGTGGCTCGTATAAGGTTTTATTGAAAAACATGAATCTTTCCGTTTCTTTGCTGTCATCGGGGAAAAGAGAGATGAGATGTGGGTGAGTGGTCATGTTGCATCCTGCCGTCAGTCTCATCATTATTGAATATTCATTATTTTTGAAAAACATTTGAATACCTGAAAGCATGGCTGAACATGAGCTTGATTTGGCAGCATTGAGCAGAGTAGGAATGATGCGACAGAAGCAGCCTGATTATTATGTTATGCGTCTTAAGGCTGTTGCCGGCGACCTTAAAGTATCGGAGCTTGCATGCATAGCTTCAGTTGCTGAAAAATATGGAAGGGGATTTGTTCATCTTTCTACCCGCCAGGGGGTTGAAATTCATTACGTCCATCGTGATAATCTTGAAAAAGCACGGCTTGAGCTTCAGGAAGCAGGCATTGAGATGGGAGCCTGCGGTCCTCGGGTCAGGGTGATTGTTGCCTGTCCGGGAAATGACTCCTGTCGCTGGGGAAATATCGATACCAAGAAAATTGCGAGGGAACTTGATTCCCGGTATTTCAAGCAGGAAACTCCATCCAAATTTAAATTTGCCGTCACTGGTTGCTCCAATAACTGTACCAAGGCAAACGAAAACGATATAGGAGTCCGGGGAGCCATAGAGCCGCTATGGGTTCAGGATGTCTGCACTGATTGCGGGTTGTGTATTACTCTTTGTCCTGTCAATGCTATTGAACGCAAGGAAACTGACGATGGATACAGTTATACCACCGACGAGAAAAAGTGCATCAACTGCAGCGTCTGTACCTCACTATGCACAACCAATGCATGGGTTATAGGCAAAAAAGGGTATACCCTTTATATCGGTGGCACCATGGGGAGAATACCTCGCTTTGCCTCTGTTCTGAAAAAAATAGTAGAAACCGATGAAGAATTGTATCAGCTGATCGATAAGGCAGTGACCTGCTATCGGGAGAATGGACGGAAAAAAGAGCGATTCGGGCACATGATCGACCGGATAGGGCTTAAAAAAGTAAAGGGGGCGCTTCTTGGCAAAAAATGAAATTGCTCATACCCTTGATGTGCAGGGTATTTCATGTCCGGTCAATGCTGTTCGCGTCAAGGCTGCAGTTGCATCACTGAAAGCGGGTGAACTGCTTGAAGTGCTTGTTGATGAGGGGGAGGCTGTTCTTCGTGTTGCAAGGACACTCAAGGATTCGGGACATCGAATTGTTAAAGTGGAACCTCGCCGAGATGGCGTGAGCGTGATTGTCAGAAAATAAAAAAGGCAGTGATAATTGAACTGGTTTTCTAAATAAGAATACAAGAGAATGAGCAGGGAAACGGTTGAAAAACTGAGTTTGGAACTGTCCGGCAAAACCCCGGAAGAGATCATTCGTCGTGCGGTTGAGTTTTTTGGAGCAACTTCCACTGCACTTGCATCAAGTTTTGGTGCCGAAGATCAGGTCATTACCGATATTCTGCACAACGAAAAGCTGCAGGTGCCTGTTTTTACGCTCGATACAGGACGATTGCCCCAGGAAACCTACGATGTTCTTGATGCAACGAGGAAACGTTACGGAATCAATATCGATGTGCTTTTTCCCGAAACCTCCGCCGTTGAGACAATGGTGACCAGCCATGGAGCAAACCTTTTTTACGAAAGTGTTGAACTTCGCAAAGAGTGCTGCCGCATTCGCAAGGTGCAGCCGCTTACCAAAAAACTTTCGACACTGAAAGCTTGGATATGTGGACTTCGCCGCGAGCAGTCTGTCACCAGAACCGCCGTTGCACCCGTTGAATGGGATGCGGCGTTCGGGCTCTACAAAATTAACCCATTGGCGGAAGTCTCTGACGCCTGGGTCTGGGACTATATCAAAACCAACTCAGTTCCGTATAATGCACTCCATGACAGCGGGTACCCAAGCATAGGTTGTGCACCTTGCTCCAGGGCAGTCAAGCCGGGAGAGGATATCCGGGCAGGACG
>CAIXLG010000002.1 GCA_903920215.1 uncultured Chlorobiaceae bacterium | reverse complement strand
TTAGAGCGCCAGGTTGTGGCCCTGGAGGCCGGGGGTTCGAGTCCCCTCATTCACCCATGTTTTTTGGCCCCATCGACTAGCGGTTAGGTCACCACCCTTTCAAGGTGGCGGGACGGGTTCGAATCCCGTTGGGGTCACTCTTTATATGTAAAGCTCTGTTCGTTGCCGGCTCAGGGCTTTTTTTAATTCATGAATGCAGATTTTCCCGCGTCTTATGAAAATATCTGTCAACTGGCTCAAAGATTTTCTTCCCGCCTTTTCCTCCAGCATCCCATCACTTGTCGAAAAGCTGACGTTTCTCGGTCTTGAAGTGGAGGATGTTCATGAGCGCACTCTTCCTGATGATCTCGTTGTTGTCGGCCGAATCGAAGGGGTTCTGCCACATCCCAATGCTGAAAGACTGACCATTTGCAAGGTTGCTGTTGGCCGTGATGAACCCCTTCAGATTGTATGTGGCGCACCGAATGTAAAACCGGGAATGCTCGTTCCTGTTGCTACTGAAAAAGCGAAGCTTCACTTCACTGATGGCCAAACCATCACCATAAAGGCATCAAAAATACGTGGCGAGCGCTCTTTCGGAATGATTTGCGCTGCCGATGAGCTTGGATTATCCGGTGACCACTCAGGCGTCATGGAGCTCGAACCAACATGCACCATCGGAGAACCATTTGCACGCTACCTTCAGGGCGATGTTCAGCTCGACATTGCAGTAACACCTAACCGTCCCGATGTTCTTTCCCATCTTGGTGTTGCCAGAGAGCTAGCAGAACCGGAAAAAATACACTACCCGAAGCATACGCCACTATCCTTTTCAACAACCAGTCCGCTTGTGGATGTCAAGGATGCCGAGGCTTGCCCCTATTATACCGCCGTTGTCATACGAGGCATAAAAGTTGCCCCTTCACCAGAGTGGCTTTGCCGGAAGCTTGAAAGTATTGATCTACGGCCAAAGAATAACATCGTTGATATTACCAACTATATCCTTCATGCGCTTGGCCAGCCACTCCATGCCTTCGATCTGGGCAAGCTTTCAGGAGAGCGGGTCGTTGTCAGAAGTGATATGCGCGGAGAGTTTACAGCGATCAATCAGCAGGTATGCCATGTTGAACCGGGAATGCCGGTTATCTGTGACAGCGAAAAACCTGCAGCTCTAGCTGGTGTCATGGGCGGTCTTGCTTCAGCAGTCAGTGATACCACAACTGATATTCTGCTTGAAGCTGCATATTTCGATCCATCCATGATCCGGAAATCAGCAAAAAAAGCCGGTATTTCTTCTGATTCCTCTTACCGGTTTGAAAGAGGGATTGATCCGGGAAACGTCAAGCGGGCTGCCGAATGCGCAGTAGCTCTTATTCTCGAGCTTGCCGGTGGAACAGTTGACGATACCCGCGAGTGGGGTAGTGTCTGTGATGATCTTCGTCAGGTAGTTCTGAGGCCCGACAGGGTCAACGCCCTCCTCGGCAGTTCCATAAGTGCCGCCGATATGGCAGGCATGCTTCAGCGAATCGGTTTTTCTGTCCACGGAACTGACGAAAAGTCGATAACCTTTATTGTCCCGTCATTCAGGGTTGATGTTTCAGGAGAAATAGATCTGGTTGAAGAGATTGCCCGTCTCTATGGTTACGACAATATTCAGCCTTCCTCAGAGATGGCTACAACCTACCCGGAGTCCCGCAAGTATCCGGAGTTTTTTCCTGATTTCCTCCGTTCCATTATGGTCGGTTTGAATTTCAGGGAAATTCTTACCAACCCACTCATCAAAAGAGAAGAGGCCGGGTTGTTCAGTGACCGGCTTGTCAGTGTTCTTAACCCTATCAGTGAAGGTCTTGAGGTTCTTCGGCCAGGCCTCATTCCTGGGTTTCTCAAGGTTATCAGCCATAATATCAGGCATGGTAACAGGGATTTAAAGTTCTTTGAGGTAGCAAGGGGGTTCCGGACAGTTCCAGAGGCTGAGAGAGTTGGTCAGTCGCAGCTTGATGGCTGCCAGGAACAGGAGTATCTCGTTATCGCCATGACGGGCAGCCGTTTTCCCCGCGTATGGAACCTGCCGCCGGAAAAGGCTGATTTTTACGATGTTATGGGCGCAGTAGAGATGCTTTTGGAGAAGCTGAATTTGCTTGATAAATCAGCGGTGAATATTTATAATGAAAAAACTGTCACTGTTGATCTTCAGGTGGCAGAAAAGGGAAGGACCCGCTCCGAGAGAGTGGGGGTGGTTCAGCAGGTCGATACCGGCCTCTTGGATGCTTTTGATATAGCCCAGGACGTTTTTGTCGCTGAAATTAATGCGGCAGTTCTGGAATCCTGTTTCAATCCGGATGTTACCTATGTTCCACCGTCCAGATTTCCTGTTGTTCAGAGGGATTTATCGCTTATTCTTCCGCCCTCTGTTACCGTTCAGTCACTTGTGGAGCTTGTCCGTTCAAGTGACTCTTTAATCAGGGATGTGAGTGTGTTTGATCTTTTCCAGCGCACCAAAAAAGATGGGGGAGAGCGCAGTGTTGCACTCTCACTTGAAATTGCTGATTATACGGGAACATTGCAGGACGAAAGAATCAGTGATATTCTTTCTAAAGTCGGCAGTAATGCCGAGAGTAAGCTTGGTGCGGTAATTCGACAAGTCTGATACTCTTTGTTCTATGCAAGATTTCGATGGGCAGAACATCAAGGTTGATGTCAACCTTCTTGAGGAAAATATTCAGCTCCTCATTGCCCGGTTGAACGAGTGCCGGAAAGAGAATGATTTATTGCGATCTGAACTGTCAAGTCTGCAAAATATTTTGAGGTCATGTAAGCTGCCCGGAAGTGTCGGTTCAACAGTTATGGAAGCAGGCGGAAGTTCCGAAGGCGTGTTTACCTATGCTGAACAAATGCAGGTAAAGCACAAGTTGGTCATGATTTTGCAGAAAATAGAAATGGAACTCAGAAACCATCAGACCTTGTAACGAAATGAGATGGAAAAAATTGATGTAAATGTTTATGGCGACAGTTATCCTTTAAGGGTCGAGAGACGGGAACTGACCGAAAAAGCAGCTCGTGATGTTGATGGAGTGATGCGGCTATTTGCCGAAAAAGCACCAACGTTTGAGTCTGCAAAGCTGGCAGTTCTTGCAGCAATTTCGTTTGCAGAAAAAAGAATCGAACTTGAAGAAGAAATTGTGTCGTTGAAGCAGACCCTTGCCAGGCTCAATGTTTTAATAGGGCAAAATCTGTAATAAACCGTTACATTAAAAGAGAAGAAATATCCGCACCAGCTGATTTAGGTGTCTTGTAAGTAAAAGAACTAACACTAAAGAATAGGGAGCCAGACTCTTCTTTTTGATTGCAGGCCTTGTTGAATTTCTGAACCTATCCGTTCAGTATTCAAGAGCAGTGGAAACACTGTTCCATTGGAAGCAAAAAATCTGAAGGAGGCGCCCACCGTGCACAACGGGTTCTTGATCTTACACACATCAAAACATGGTGCGGATTTTTTTTGTTTAAAATGGTGCTTCTTGTTGCTGGCAATAAGAGCATGAAAATGGAGGTAGTTTAATGGGAATAGTTATAAACCTGTTTTTAATTGTTTTTGCTTCGGTAGTTTTTTTTGGCGTAGGTTTTTTTGTGGGACGTTTTTTTCTCGAACGGCTGGGAACCACCAAAGTGCTTGAGGCCGAAGAACGTGCGGTGCAGATAGTCCAGGAAGCACAAAAAGAGGCTAACGAGTACAAGGAACTGAAAGTCAGCGAAGTTAATCAGGAGTGGAAAAAGAAGCGCAGGGAGTTTGATCAGGAAGTTGTCATCAAAAACAACAAGTACAATCAGCTTCAAAAGCAGACTCAGCAAAAGGAAACTCAGCTGAAAAAACAGAGTGATGGTATTCGCGATCTCGAACGCAAACTGCAGGATCAGCGTAAGGAGATTGAGCAGACTACTGAACTCGTTAAGCACAGGGCAGAAGAGCTTGACCGGACTATTATAGAGCAGAACCAGCGCCTTGAAAGCATCAGTAACTTGCAGGCTGAGGATGCCAGGCAGATGCTGATTGATAATATGGTGGCGAAAGCTCGTGAGGAAGCGACCGAAACCATCCATCAGATTCATGAAGAAGCAGAACTGAAGGCCAGTCGTCTTGCCGAAAAAACTCTTTTGACCGCTATCCAGCGTATCTCATTCGAGCAGGCTACCGAAAACGCACTCTCAGTTGTTCATATCCAGAGCGATGAACTCAAAGGTCGTATTATCGGACGTGAAGGACGCAATATTAAAGCCTTTGAAAACGCGACCGGTGTTGATATCATTGTTGACGACACTCCCGAGGTTGTTATTCTTTCCTGCTTTGATCCACTGCGCCGTGAGCTTGCCAAGCTTACCCTCAAAAAACTTCTTGTTGATGGAATCATTCATCCGGTTGCTATTGAAAAAGCCTATGAAGATGCCAAAAAGGAGATTGACGATGTTATTATCAGTGCCGGCGAAGAAGCGCTCTCATCACTGCAGATTTCCGATATGCCTGCCGAGGTTATCTCTCTTATCGGTAAAATGAAATTCTATACCGTCTACGGTCAGAACCTTCTGCAGCACAGTCGTGAGGTTGCCATGCTTGCAGGCCTTATGGCGGCCGAACTCAAGCTTGATGCCCGTCTTGCCAAACGTGCCGGTCTTCTCCACGATATCGGGCTTGTCCTGCCTGAAAGTGATGACCCTCATGCAATCACCGGCATGACCTTTATGAAAAAATTCAACGAATCTTCCGTGGTACTCAATGCCATTGCAGCTCATCATGGTGATGCAGGCAAAGAGACTCCCATTGCAGATCTTATCGATGCAGCCAATGTTATTTCGCTCTCCAGGCCTGGTGCCCGTGGCGCGGTAACTTCTGATGGCAATGTAAAGCGTCTGGAAAGTCTTGAAGAGATAGCCAAGGGGTTTCCCGGTGTACTGAAAACCTACGCTCTGCAGGCTGGAAGGGAGATCCGGGTTATTGTCGAAGGTGATAATGTCAGCGACTCACAGGCAGATGTTCTTGCCCATGATATCGCCCACAAAATCGAATCTGAAGCGCAGTATCCCGGTCAAATCAAAGTATCTATTGTTCGAGAAAAACGCTCAATAGCCTACGCCAAATAAGAGCCGTTCAATCCCGCAAGGGAAAGCTTAAAGCTTTCCCTTGGTTGATAGGATCCCTGACCCCGTAACCGCAACAGCCGCTTTCATCGCATACGCAAATGACTTGAAAATCGCCTCAATTTTGTGGTGCGTATTCTCTCCCTCAAGGATCGACAGGTGTATATTGGCTTTCATGCTTTCTGAAAGTGAAACAAAAAAATGCTTCACCATCTCCGTCGAAAATCCTCTGATGACAGCCCGTTTGAACTTCGCGTCAAACACACAAAAACTTCTCCCACCTAGATCAACCGCACAGCGGGCCAGAGCCTCATCCATGGGTATGATTGACCATCCATAGCGTGCTATGCCGCGTTTATCTCCAAGAGCATCTGTAATGGCCTTGCCAAGCACAATGGCAATGTCTTCAACGGTATGATGGTCATCCACATCAAGATCGCCCTTGCATTCAAGCGCAAGATCAAATCCTGAGTGTTTGGTGAAATTCGTCAGCATATGATCGAAAAACACTACTCCTGAATTAATCGAGCTTACTCCTGTACCGTCAAGAGAGAGAGTCACTGTTATATCTGTCTCTTTTGTAGATCTCGTTACCGTTGCGGTACGCAGTGCAGTGTTTTCTTTTTCTTGCATGTGTATTGTTTAGCGGATAAATTTGTTGATAAGAAAAAGCACGAAGCTCACCAGAGCTGAAATCACTATTGAGGAGCCTATTGGAAAATAAAACCGGAAGTTACTTTTCTCTATCCTGATGTCAAGAGGAAGGTTTCCCAGCCAGCTGAACCACCGTCCTCCAGCTGCACTCTCAAAAGCCATAAGGAGGAGGCCGAATCCCACGATTATAAGACCTGCCACTACAACTATTTTTCCGGCATCAGAAAACACGATTTGGATATTTTTTAAAAGTTGCTAACTTAAGGCCATTATCATATGAAGATACGATATTTGCAAAATTATTAAAGCGGCTGTAAATGCATGTTTTTATTGTCATAGTAGGTTTACTTGCATCGATCCTGCTTATTGGCTCAATTTTGCTGCAGAGTCCCAAGAGCGGCAGCGGCCTTGCCGGCGGAATGTCAGGCCTTGGCACTGTTCAGACGCTTGGGGTAAGAAGGACTGGTGATTTTTTAAGCAAGACTACCGGTATTCTTGCTGGTATCGTTATGGTGCTTTGTTTTATAGCACAGTTTACTCTTCCTGGCAGAAAGGCTGCAACAGCCACGCCGGAAAGCATACTTCAGAGAACTATTCCTGCAGCGCCTGCGGCTCCAGGTAATACATTGCCTGCAGCACCATCGCTTCCAGCGTTGCCTGCAAAATAAGATTATATGCGCCTGTGGCTCAATGGTAGAGCAATTGACTCTTAATCAATGGGTTGGAGGTTCGAGTCCTCCCGGGCGCACCATATAACACAGAGGACTTACAGGTTAACGCTTGTAAGTCCTTTGTGTTTTTAGCCTCTGCAGGGTGCTTTGGGGTGATTGGTATGTGAAGAAATAACCATCGGGAGTTGTTGGGTGCCCCTGTGTAGGTTGGGGTGATTCCTGAACACCAACAAAACGAAAATTGTCCCGAGAGGATAGCTTTTTTTACCCTGCAGGTAAAGTTTGCCTTCCATCTCTTATCTCAGCAATAAATAGAGGTGCACTTAATGGATTGACTTGATGCAGACGACGAACAATACGTCTTTCAGCTGTCTCGTAACCAGATAATTATGATCCATAACGAGACACTTGCAATAAGGATTGCCACCTGTTGTACTCTATCAATATTGGATACGTAACATAAGGTGTTATATATATATTCAGAAATATATTTAAGGATAATGTAAGATGGTGTAATTATTACGTATAAAGTGATATGAATCTATATTCGTATATTGATGCTATTGTTTTTAACAACCGGACACCAGTGATGCAGTTTATTAAAAACATATTTCTATTTGTATTCTTTCTTTTAGCTCTGCTCAATACCTCTCAGCGAGCATCAGCCGCCACTGATGTTATCACTGTCAGTTTCAGTAAAACATTAACACCAGGTTCCATTTCAGGCGCAATCAATCCTGCATTAAGCAACAGGTTGGTCAATGTTAACGACACTCCAGGTTCAAGTTCCATCTCTGATATGGTCGGTGCAACCAGTAGCTCGGTTGTGAACTGGAATGCTCGAGGCATACATAATTCAACTCTTCCTGCTTCTAATAACTTGTTGGAAGGTTATCTATCCACAAGCGGTCTCGTTGGAGCCGGTAACAGTGTTTGGTTTACAAATTTAGCTCCAAGCACCAAATAAACGATTTACGTTTATAGCCAGAGCTCAACAAATGGTGCCAAAACAGAAATAAACTATTATAGCAGGAGTAGTCCTACTGCTGCAAATACAAATCAATACGCTGGTACGCTTACAACCAATACTTCAACAACAGGATACGTTAACAATTTGAATTATTTGGTGATAACGACTTATTCGACTGCACAAGGCTATCTCTCAGTGAATTATTCCGCTCTAACAGGATATCCTGACGCAGTAGTCAACGCCTTACAAATCAAATCAGGTGATCCGGCTCCAGCCCCAGCCCCTGTCCCCGAACCCTCAACAGCAGTACTTCTGGGAATAGGCGGAATATTTATAGGGATTGTATGGAGAAAAAAGCAAATATCGGATAATCTTCCTGACTTCATACATCAAAGTCTGTAAGTGCTTATTTATATAGGGGAAGAAAAAAAATGGGGCACTACAACGAAGTGGAATAAACGGACAATCAAAAAGCACAAATAACAAGTTTAGATTTAAATATTGTACGTAATATCATTGAAATATGTATTGATTTTCTACTTTGTTACTGACAATTAATGGACTTGTTCTGAATTTAAATCATGAAAAATACTTTCCCAAAGTAAAAATTGATAGCAAAAGGATTACGTAAATTTTATCGCTAGGCACTACGAAGGCAAAATCAAAAACACCCCTTGATTTTATTGACTTTCCGGGCATTCAGTACTCCTTTATGTATGAAGTCGGGGAGAAAAAAGCAAATATCGGATAATCTTTTTACCAGCATCGAGTAGTTCTGCTAATCTGTCACTGATCTCAGGTTGAGTGGATTTCAGATTATTCGCAAATAAAGCCAACTTTTCTGAGTGCAATGATAGATGCCGCCATGAACAACAATGCATCATTTCGTTCGTTAAGCTTTCCAAACTTCACCAAAATCTTTCGGAACCGATTGAAATATGAGTGAGCTGCTTCTGCAACCCATCTGCGAGCCTTGTAATTCGAGGGCTCTCTTTTCTCCTGAACCTCTTCGTTAACTCGTTTTACATGAGGAAGATACCGTTCAGATAGAATAATCAGAAGGGCGGGCTTTCCTTGCTATCCTTTATCAGCACAAGGGTGTTGTTCGCTGTCTGGACGATCAACCACTATATTTTAAAGTACTGCTTTCTGTTGACTGACATTGTGCCGGTTTGCTCCGGTTACGACTATCGAGGGGCCCCCATACCCGTCCACCACTATATGGCGCTTTGTGCTGTTTTTTTTCCCTGTCCGTTGGATTTCGTCCAACAGTTTCCTCTGCAAGCAGAGCTTTCGTCATGGCGCCCGCTATGCTTTGCCACCTCCATGCTATTCCTTCCATATCATCATATTCTGGCAGCCCCCTCTGCCAGAGGGCATGAAAAAAGCCTTTACGCTGCCATCGAGCAAAATGGGTGTAAATGGCACTGGGACTGCCAAAAAGTTCTTTTGGCAAGGCTTGCCACTGACAACCTGTTCGCAGGACAAACATAATGCCTTCGAAGATCTTTCTTGATTGCATCGGTTTTCGTCCGCCACCAGACTATTTGTTTGTACTCTTTATTTTGGTCACGTTCGGGTGGTGGGATAAGCGGTTCAACCAGATTCCAGAATGAATCAGATACCTCCCATGATTTGATTTTTGGCATAAACCTCTCCCATTATAATGCATTACTTTTGAGAGAAAAATAATACTTTGCAGCCGAATATGACTATTATTAATGAATAAGATCTTTTCCGAGGAGCGGTTCACTGCTTCGCTCTTGGGCAGCCCTATTTATGAAACTTGTTTCGGCTCTGCTTGAGCTCTTTCAAATCATTGAGCAAATCATCACCATGTGGCGAATGAAAATTAACAAATATCCAATGATCGCCGCGTTGCTCCACTTCAGCAATAACACTTGGTTTTGGGTTCCTCTTCCCTCGAGAAACTCCATACACCTCTACCAGGTAATTTTTGCCTTGCTTTTTTACGCCCACTGGTTCGTATCGATCATCAACATCCTGGCTGCATAAAAAGGGATCCCAATCTAAGCCAACAATCTCCTCAGGATGCATTGAAGATGCTTCGTAATCATCTTTTAATGCCGCGATTAGCTTGGCGCTGAATATTTGCGATTTTTCTTTTATGGCCCTTTGATGGGGAGCAAGCTTGCTGTTTTTGTGCGAAACAATACCATACCAGTCATAAAAATCCTTCACAAATTTTCCAACGGAATCTTTAGGATCCGTGACTTGGGCGATGCCCAGAGAGTACCATACCAGGCATCCTGCAAGGAGCATCGCAAATGAAAGCAATCTTTTTCTTGAGCCGATCATGACAAACCTCCTGTGCAATGGTTATGGGATTAACAGTAACTCCACTGAAATCGTATGCAAATATAATTGATAGTGAGTAAATAATTCTTTTCCCGCAGGGAATTGGCCCAATCTACTGTAGCACCTGGATGTTTGGATGGGATCAAAAAACTCGCCGGTGCACCATAAAAACCCGCAACTCCTCAACAGGCGGAGCGGGTTTTTATATTTTTAAGCTCCTCAGATCGCACCTCCCTCCTTCTCATTGGTATTTTATTATATATTTTCAGCTGAAACAGTATTCCAGCCTTTTGGTACAGCAAGAGTGTTCCTGCAACGAGGGAGAGTGAACAAAAGATTTTTTATGAAGATTATCGACCGCTATATCCTGAAATCGCATCTTGGTCCTTTCCTGTTTGCTTTTATTACTATTGTTTTTGTTCTGATCCTGCAGTTTTTTGCCACGTTTGCTGACCGTTTTATAGGCAAGGGGATTGAGTTTTCTGCTATTGTGGAGCTTATTGTGCTGCAGTCTGCTTGGATGGTTGGGTTGGCTGCGCCTATGGCGGTGCTTATTGCGGTTGTGATGGTTTTCGGGTCGCTGACCACTACATCTGAAATGACCGTTTTAAGGGCGTCAGGGATCTCGCTTTACCGTGTCATGATTCCGGTTCTCATTGCTGGTCTTTTTCTTTCAGCACTTGTTGAGCGCTTCAATAATGTCATCATGCCGGAGGCTAACTTTTACGCAAAATCCCTGATGATTGATATTACAAGGGCAAAACCTGCCTTTGGATTGAAAGAAAATGCCTTCTCAAACCTTATTGATGGTTATTCAATCTATGTCCGTAAATCTGATGACCGCTCCAAAGAGATTAGGGGGATTGTCATTTATGATATTACAAGGCCCGATTACAATACTATGGTGAGCGCTGAAAAGGGGAGCATAGATTTCACTCCTGATTTTCAGTATCTGGTCATGACGCTTAATAACGGTGAAATTCATCAGATCAGTCAGCTTGATCATAAGCCATACCGACACATGAGCTTTAAAAAGCATCGTTTTATATTTGAATCAACCGGTTTTGGCTTTTCACGAAACACCGCAGACAGGGTGCGCTCTGGAGATACCGAACTCTCTGCAAAGGAACTCCTGCTTATTGTCGATGAATTCAGTAAAAGGATATTGGTATCTGAAAAGCACATACAACTGCCGCTTGAAAACCTGCAAAGCAGCATTTCGCAAACAAGTGCTGATTCCTCTTTACATCGGCACTCTCAGTCCAGTGCCCAAATGAACCCGGCAGGGTACAATACCGCAGCAGCGTATGTTGACCGCCAGATTGATACTCTTGACGGAGAACTCAAAAGTATCAATGCAAACAGGGAGATGAAAAACAAATATATGGCGGCGTATCACAAGAAATACTCACTCTCACTTGCCTGCTTTATATTTGTTCTTGTCGGAGCCCCCCTTGGTGTCCTGGCAAGGCAAGGTGGATTTGGAGTCGGCGCGGCAATGTCACTGTTCTTTTTTGTACTCTATTGGATGCTCATGATTTCCGGTGAAAAAATTGCCGAACGGGGCATCCTCGACCCCTTTCTCTCCATGTGGCTGGCCAATATCGTTATGGCCGGTATCGGCATTGCTCTTGTCGTCAGTTTAAGCAATTCAGTGCTTAATACTTCGCGGTAAAAGAACTCAAAAAAAATACCATTAAAGGCAGGTTTTATCTGAACCTGATGTTTTATACCCGCAGCAAAGTTCCTTTTTTACACCACTCTCATCAAGGCATACAAAGGTGATATGCGTGCTGAACGCAAGAATCCGTTCACCAGTTTCAATACTTTTTTTATAGACATGGACGGTGTATTCCACTGAAGTCTTACCTGATCTGGTCTTTTCTGTTACAAAACAAAGAATTGACCCTCCCCGTATGCTTTTTTTGAACTCCACCTTATCCATCCCTACCGTGACAAAGTTGCAACCGGGATAATCCAGTGAAACTGTAATGTAGCTCACCTCGTCGATCCATTTCAGAAGGTTGCCGCCAAACAGAAAACCATAATGGTTAAGGTGTTCAGGCAAGACAAGTTTATAGGTTTCCATAGTGAGTGCGACCTGAATAGAGTTGTTAAAATATCTTGGTTGATAGTGAAGAAAAATTGCTTTTTTCTTGCAATAATAAAGAATAAAAGTCCCATCTATTTTAAAGATTCAAAAATATCTCTAAATTTGATCAGGCGTTCCCCCATGAGCGTTTCCCATTGAATAAAACTCTTTAATCTGATAGTTCATCAGCTTCTTTGCGAGGTTATAACGAAGCTGATTATGTACAGTCAGTGCTTATTTCTCGTTGAGATTTAAGAACCTCTGTTACAGGTATCGACTGAAAGCTTTTTATAGAGTTGCTTCTGTTATGGGTGACTTTTGGGGTTGTTTGACGTCAGTATTTTCGTCTGGTTTTCAGCGTCGTATGTAAGGTGCCCCATTACAACGTTATCAACAAATACAATGAACCGGCAATTTACCAAAAAGCGAAATTTCAGAATTTTCTTAGCCCTGGGTGCTGTTTTTCCGCTTATTCGTCAACATGTTTATAGAGCGATTGTTATTTTCGCACTTCTTCTTGTTTCTTCTTCGCCTTCCTTTGCTGCTGGGGCATTTTGCAGCGTCTTGATACTTTTTCCTAAAAATCAGGCTATCGTCGAAAGCGTCGACAGGGAGTGTTTCGCATTAGAAGAGGCTTCAGACGAGGTTACGGGGCAGGTAGACTGGATAGTTAATTCAAGAGATAATCAAAAGCTGCCGTTTTTGGTGATTGATAAAAAACGAACCCTGCTTTTTGCTTATAACAAGGATGGAGTTATTCTTGGTTCCTCTCCAGTGCTTCTTGGTTCGGCAATTGGCGACGTTTCCATTCCTGGTACTGGCAGCAAAGAACTCTCCAAGATTCTTCCTGAAGAGCGTATCACTCCGTCTGGAAGATTTTTAGCACGCCCGGGCAAAAATTCTAATGGTAGTGAGGTTTTATGGATAGACTTCGAAATGGCATTAGCCATTCATCCTGTTGTTGATGGCAAATCCAAAGAAAAGAGATTGTTGTATCTCTGTTCTGAATCTCCCAAAAAGCACCGGGTCTCGTTAGGGTGTGTTAATGTCCCTCAGGAATTTTATACCAGATTAATCAGTCCATTGTTTTCAAAGGAGTGTGGCGTGGTCTATGTTCTTCCAGAGACCATTCAAGGTAATCGCATTTTCAATGTTGCAAGTAAATAAAGCGTATTACTGTAATATTTTTTTTGGATAGGGGTTAATTTTTTTTAATCTTTAGACATGGTGCGCAGGTAATTCCGATAAATAACCAATTTTTTTACAGGTTATTATCCTATCGGCCAATACGTTTCAATACCAGCCATTGACACCGCAAATCATCTGCAGCCTATAGGGGGGATATGCTATACAGCAAACTCCCTCTCATCAGTTCCCTGGATCAATAAAGTTTCAATACTTTCGTTGGATTAGAACTCCAAACTTGGTTATTCATCTGTTTCATTGTAATAAAAAGATGAACAATAATAATCGTGCATGCCCGGCATGGACTTTTAACGGGCTTTTCATCCTTGCACTTTTAGCGCTTTTCTCCTGGCCTGCTCTTGCCGGGGTGCAAAACATGAGCACTGTTTCTCTAGCTCCACCACAGGCGTCACAAGAAGTGCAGCAGATATTTCAGGATATAGTGAGTACTGGAGATAATAAAAATATGCCATTTATCATTCTTGATAAGAAGCAGGCAAAAATTTATTCTTTTCAAAAGGATGGCCAGCTTCTTGGTGAGGCTCCAGCGCTTCTTGGTATAGCCATTGGCGATTATTACTACCCCGGTACTGGACAAAAACAAATGTCAGAGATTAAAGTTGAAGAACGAACAACTCCGGCAGGCCGCTTCCATGCACTTTTGGGTTATAATTCCAATGGTGAGGAGGTCTTATGGGTAGATTTTGATATGGCTATAGCTATTCATATCGTTGTTAAGGGTACAGTCAAAGATCGTCGGTTTGAGCGCTTGCAATCTCCAAACCCGAAAGATCATAGAATTTCATTTGGGTGTGTTAATGTTCCCCCTGCTTTTTACACCGATACCATCAGTCCTTATTTTATTGGCAAGGGAGGTATGGTTTATGTTCTTCCTGATACTAAAAAATTAAGGGATGTTTTCGGTAACTCCTTATGCAAAACCAGTCGTTAATTTCCTTTTTTTCAATCACGTCGAAGTAACGAATACTGCAGTAACTTGTTAATGGCGATGAGATTTGTGATTGCCTATGCATCAGGTACACCCGTTTTTGACGGTCTGACCATCACTACCTCTTCGCGGTCAACAATTACTTGCCCTGTTGGAAGGTTTTTCCCACGCCTGACATATTTTTTAAGGGTATACATTACGGGTACGAGTTCAGAATGTTTTGCAGCAGAATACCATGCAGCGATTTCTGCGGCTTTTTTGATTTCATTCTGATGTTGTAATGTTGCACCTTTCAGCACACAGTGAGAGCCAGCTGAACCACGTGCATGGAGCCATATATCATTGGGACGGGCATGGGTAAAAGTAAGTAACTCATTGTTTGCTGCATTTTTGCCGATGAGTAAAGAGGCGCTTCGGGAGAGTTGTATAATTCTGAACGGTAAAAGAGAGTGGTTATTTTTCGGCGCTCGAGCCCCCGTATTACCCAACAGGTCGGAATGGTCTTCAATAAATCTGCGAGCCTCTTTTAGAGTTTCAATTGTTTCTGTTGCAGCAAGAAGTTCTTCAAGTGCTTTTTTATCCCGCTTAAGTCCAGCAAGCCTTTCCCGCATTACTTTGAGTTTCCCTCTTGTTTTCGAGGCTTTTGAGAAATACTCTTCAGCATTTTTCTGCAACGTCAACGCCTCTTTCAGGCGGATGGTTGTATCCGGTACCCCTGGCTCAAAAATGTTTTTTACAGTAATGCTCTCTCTTTCAGTTCTTGGCTGGTAAAGGGAAGCTATAAGCAGGTGGCCTGAGGTTTCATAGTTTCGGGCAAACCCTTCGAGTATTTCAGGGTTGAAGCCATCAACACTTTTTTGTTTCTTCTCGAGTTCCCGCTTCATTTTTTTTTGAACTGTTTTCAGTTCCTCCTGTGTTTCAACAAACTGCCACATTTTTATGCTGTAATACGAAAGTCCTTCAAGAATCGAATTAAAAAAACGTGTTTGCTTTTGAGCAATGTGCAGAAGTGAAAATACCGGTTCGCCATTCTCTTTTTCCCTCACGCCCCCATTGGCGTCAATCAGTTCATAAAAAAGAGACCGGAATGCGATAAAGAGAGCTTCGGGGCTCTGCTCATCAGTCGACATTTTGAGCATCTCTTTTACTGTCGATCGATCAAAACCAGGAAGCATGGCGCGCAGTTTTTCAGCAATGCTTTCTTCATCTCTTCTGTTGAATTGTTCCAGAAAAAGGGTTTTGTTCATCGCAAGCTTTTCAAGTTCTCTCAACACTCCCTCGACATCACTTCCGCAATCATAGGGTTGACCTGCCAGAGAGTTTTTCTGCTTGAAGGCATCGATAATCAGGTTTTCTCTAACGAGAAAAACGTTTGTCTTTGAACTGAACAACTGCATCACAATTGTCGCTTCATCAGCAAGAGCAATGCGTATCTCCCGGTCATAAGGAGAAATGGCAACGCCTGAAACCATTTTTTCGCAGACCTCGTTCATCAGACTTGCTGAATTGCGAGCTTTTTTGCTGACACCTTCTCGTATATAAAAAGAGAGCAGGGGAGTATGCGTAACAACGACAATCTGCAGATGCCGTCCTTCAACGTCAATGAAACTGAGTCTCAGTTCATTTTTATCCTGTGAATATATCTCCGCCACAACTCCCCCTTGTAGCCGTTCATGCAGCTCCATTGCCGCATGGTAGAGAGTAAAGTAGTTGCGTATCATTATTCTCTTGAAGGTTTTTATAAGTCCTATAGGTACCATAGGCCCTATAAAACTTATATCTCCTCTCCTATTCCGGTTTCAAATGCGGAAAGAAGATCACATCCCTGATGGAGTCCTGCCCGGTAATAAGCATCACCAGACGGTCAATCCCAATGCCAAGCCCCGCGCATGGCGGCATACCATACTCGATTGCCCGAAGGAAGTCTTCATCAACAATCATGGCTTCCTCATCTCCCCTCTGTCTTAATCGTGCCTGCGACTCAAGCCTTTCGCGCTGTATGACCGGATCGTTCAGTTCTGAAAAAGAGTTGCACACCTCTTTACCGCCGACAATAAGTTCAAACCTCTCAACGATTCCCGGTTGTGAAGCATGTTCCTTTGCCAGGGGCGACATTTCAGTAGGGTAATCGGTTATAAATGTCGGCTGAATAAGCTTTGGCTCAACCAATTCTCCGAAAATTTCATCGATAATCTTGCCGCTGCTGATTTTTGGATCCAGTGACAGTCCAAGATTTTTTGCCGTATTGCGAAGCTCCTCTTCCGATTTCCCCCGAATATCCTTGTCTGTGTATTCCCTGATGGCATCGATAATGCTCAGGCGCTTGAACGGAGGTTTCAGATTGATGTCGTTACCGAGAAACGTGGTAACATCGCTCTGGTTGACTTCGAGAGCAGTTTGGTAAAACAGCTCCTCAACCAGATTCATCATCCAGTTATAATCCTTGTAGGCAACATAAAGCTCAACCTGGGTGAACTCAGGGTTATGGAAACGGTCAATTCCTTCATTTCTGAAATCCTTTCCAAATTCGAATACCCCGTCAAATCCGCCCACAATCAGTCGCTTCAGGTAAAGCTCATTTGCAATACGCAAATAGAGCTGCATGTCGAGCGCGTTGTGATGCGTCGTGAAAGGCCGAGCGGCCGCACCACCGTATATCGGTTGCAGTATAGGAGTTTCAACTTCCAGCCATCCTCGTTTGGCAAAAAATTGCCTCATGAACGAAACGACAGCTGAGCGCTTTATAAAAGTCTCTTTTACCTCCGGATTGACAATCAGATCAACATATCGCTGGCGATAGCGAAGTTCCTTGTCGCTGAAAGCGTCAAAAATCACTTTTTCCCCATCGACCTCTTTTTCCTTGGCAACCGGTATCGGTCTCAGAGATTTGGTAAGCAGCTCCAGCTGTTCAGCATGTACTGATATTTCACCGGTTCTGGTTTTGAACGTATACCCCTTCACCCCGACGATATCACCGATATCAAGTAATTTGAAGGTGTCATAGGTAGCTTCCCCAACCTCATCTTTTTTAAGGTAAATCTGGATTCTGCCTCTGGAGTCCTGAAGATGGAAAAACGATGCTTTTCCCATCTTTCTAATGGTCATGATTCTTCCCGCAACCGACACTGGTTCGTGAATATCATCCTGAAAATTGATGAGAATATCATGTGAAGACCGGCTGACATCGAACTGGCAAGGGTAAGGATTAACTCCTGCATCAATGAGGTGTTGCCTTTCTTCCAGTCGGCGCAGCATCTGGTCATTCAGGGAGGGCTGAGTCGGTTGTTCAGGGTTGTTCGGGTTCTGTTCGTTCTCTGTACTCATGATGTCGTATACCTGTGAATTCTGTAGGTGAAAAAATATGATCAGCCTTGACTATCCGGTTTCTCAGCTGCCCACACGGGTTCTATACCAGACGTAAGGAATGGTGCTGATTTTCTGATAAAAAGAGCGATATGCCCTTTTTGAAAAAACATCATAATTGTTTTTCTCGATTGCGCTTAAAATATTGCCGTAATTTATGCTGCTGATGCATACACCAAAGCGGCTTTGCCTCTCAAGCATCGGTATCCCTTTTTCCGAAGAGCGGTAGTAGCTCCGAGCTCTTTCGATCTGAAACTTTATCAGATTGGTGAAGTTATTATTTATTCTCTTTTGCATGAACTCTTCCTGAGAATAGTTGAAACGCCGAAGATCCTCCAGTGGAAGGTATATTCTTCCACGGTCCACATCTTCACCGATATCACGCAAAATGTTGGTCAGCTGCATGGCTATTCCAAGCTCAATGGCGTGCTCCAGCGCCTTTTTATCGCTGTATCCGAAAATTTCAGATGTCATCAGCCCGACCACCGCAGCGACCTTGTAACAGTATACGTAAAGCTCCTCAAAGGTCTCAAAGGGCTTGAACTCGATATCCATTGCAACACCATCCATAAGATCAAGCGGGAGCTCAATCGGGATTGCATAGCTTTTCAGGGTATCCTGCCATGCCATCATGATCGGATCATTATCAACGTTTCCGGCATAGCACGCTTTAAGGCGCAATTTCCAGCTCTCAAGCATCACGCTGATCTCTTCGCTGGTAATCAGGCCATCTTTAAGCTTGTCCTCTGCCATATCGACGACATCATCAACCGTTCTCAAGAGGGCATAGATTGCAAAAATCGGGTTTTGCTGCTTTTTTGGGAGAAACAGGCTGGCCAGGTAAAATGTTTTAGCGTGATGTCTGGAGATATTTCTGCAGTAACTATAAGCTTCTTGAAGCGTTATCAGCTTATTTATTTCTTTCCCGGCAGTATTCTCATTATAGCTGTAATTCATCTGACATACGCGCTTATATTAGCCTGTTCCGGTCACCACAGCTCAGTTATCCTCTTTAATGAATGCCGTGCAAGTAGAAATATGTAACTTTTTAGGTCGTGACAACGTTAACAAAAAGAGTTTGTCAAGATAAAACAATGGTTGTAATATAGCAACAACACAAGTTACAGTTCATTATGCTTCAAATACTTACCTAATCAATTATTGCCCTGTTGAATATTGTCGAATCTGAAAACAAAAGGGAAAAGGCCATTTTAATAGGTCTCTGTTCCCCCCCCGAAATACCCAGATCCCTTGTTGAGGAATATCTTGATGAGCTTGCTTTTCTCGCCGATACTGCAGGGGCTGATATTGTCGAAAAATTCATACAGGATAAAAAACTGCGCGACCCCGCTTACTGTATAGGAAAAGGCAAGGTCGAAGAACTGGTTTTGTTTGTCAAGGAGAATGAAATTGATCTTGTAATTTTCGATGACGATCTTTCTCCAGCCCAGGCAAGAAATCTCGAAAAGACTCTCCAGTGCAAGGTTATCGATCGCACAGCCCTGATTTTGCAGATTTTTGCCATAAGAGCGCAATCGGCTCAGGCAAAAATGCAGGTTGAACTTGCCCAGCTTGAATACATGCTCCCGCGCCTGTCCGGACAGTGGACTCACTTGTCAAAACAGAAGGGAGGTATTGGCAACAAAGGTCCCGGTGAAACTCAGATAGAGACCGACCGCCGACTGGTTCGCAACAGGATCTCCCTCTTGAAAAAGAAACTTAAAGAGGTTTCCCTGCAGCATGACACCCAGACTCAGGGCCGGCAGACAGTCCCGAGAGTCTCTCTTGTGGGCTATACCAATGCCGGTAAGTCTACCCTGATGAACACGCTCTGCCCGGAGGCCCAGGCCTTTGCCGAAAACAGGCTCTTTGCCACGCTGGATACCAAAACCCGCCGTCTGGAACTGAACATCAACAAGCTTGTTCTTTTGTCTGATACGGTCGGTTTTATCCGCAAACTGCCGCACACCCTTGTCGAAAGTTTTCAGTCAACCCTTGATGAGGTGCTGCAGGCCGATTTTCTGCTTCATATCATAGACATAAGTCATCCTGGCTTTGAGGATCAGATGCAGGTTGTGCGCGACACGCTCAAGGATATCGGGGTTATGCATGATCATGTCATCGATGTATTCAACAAGATTGATGCCCTTGAAGATCCTTCGTTGCTCAGGGCGTTCAGTGAAAAATATCCCGATGCGGTCTTTATATCCGCTGTTCGTGGTCTCAATATTACACTCCTCAAAGAGATAATCAGCCAGCATGTAGCCCGCGACTACCAGGAGCGCCACATAAGCATTCATGTTTCCAACTATAAACTCATCAGCTATATCTACGAGCACACCGAAGTTATTGATGAGCGCTGTATTGATGAAGAGGTTGAGCTGACCTTCAGGGTACACAAACACCAGCTCAAACACATTGATGCTCTCATTGCATCCTCACAAAAGCTTACAACATGACCCTGCAGATTTATAACACCACTAAAAGGGAGCTTCCTGAACAACTGCTTGAAAAAGCGGTGCTTCTTGTGCTGAAAAGTGAAGGATGCGCTGTGGAGTCCGTTGTCGGAGTCTATTGCGGCAACAAAATGATGCAACGCATAAACCGCGAGTTTTTGCAGCATGATTATCCAACCGATACCATTACATTCCGTTATAACAAGGGGAGTGATATCGATGGTGAGTTTTATATCTCGCTCGATGTTGTCAAAGAAAATGCGTCCAGGTTTTCGACTGATTTGCAGCAGGAACTTTTGCGCGTTACCTTCCATTCCGCACTTCATCTCATTGGTTATGACGATCACTCTCCTGACGATCGAAAGCTGATCGAGGAAAAAGAAGCCTTCTATCTCAATCTGTTCTCTCCCGAAACAGCATAATTCTTTTGAATCCATGAAAAGCAGCACTGACTTGCAGGAAATTCCACACACAAAGTCCTCAATCTGGAATCGTTTTCTTCTGATCACTATTACCCTGGTTATAGCTGCGCTTGTTGGAGGGATTTTCTGGACCCGCTACCAGGGAGAGCAGAAGCAGCAGCAGTTTACAGAGCGTGCCGAGATTCAGTATATCGATATGCAGCGCCAGGGGATGAAGCTTTTCGCGCTTCCTCTTGCCTGGTCTGTGCGCAAAGAGCTGATGCGGTTCAATTATGAGCAGATAGACGAGTATTTTAATGAACTGATCAAAAAGAAAGGGTTTGGAATTCTCATGCTGGTTGATCCCTCCGGTACCATCAAAGTCTCAACTGATCGCAAGGTGCAGGGGAGTTCTTTTTCCCGCCTCTTTCCCGGAATGAACCTTGGCGCTTCAGAGCTGAGCTCCTATCCGGTGCAGAAGGGAAAAGATATTTTTCTTGTTCCAGTTATGGGACTGAATGAGAAGATAGGAACCATTGCGTTCATGTACAGTTATCAGGAATTTTTGCGCCCCTGATACAGGTTGGATTTTTTCACTTTCGGAGTGTATCCGGTTAACCGTAACGTTACTCTTATGCGAAAAATTGTCTCTCCCTTACTGCTCGTTCTCATTGGTATGCTGGCACTTGGCGCATGCAGCAGCAAAAAAAGTGAAACAGGTTCGTCCCCAGTTACTGCCAGCTCCGGAGGCTCAATTCTGCCGGCTGTCAAGCCATTTGAAGGTGTTCTTACCATGCAGACCACTATTCCTGAGGCTGGAGCCACCGAAACCAGGCTTTTTATCGCCAAAGAGGGTGTTCGTACCGAAAGCACTTCACACATGAAAAACATGCCTTCTGACATAAAGATGGTTATTATTTCTCCTTCCGACACCCCGAATCTTGTCTATCTCATCAACACTGCACAAAAATCATATTCGGTTATCGATACCGATGCCATGAAAAAGGATATGGCTGCGACTGAAAAGTCTGATAGTTATAACAACGCAAAAATTGAAAATCTCGGCAAGGAACTTGTTAATGGATACAACTGTACGCATGTTCGAATCACTCATGGCGAGTTAGTGATGGAGATGTGGGTATCAAAAGAGATTCTTGATTATTTCACCTATGCCCGGATGCAGAGCGCCAGTGAAAGGAATATGCCCGAATTGGCTCGTAGAATGAAGGCTGCCGGTCTTGATGGTTTTCCGGTTAAAATATGGCACAGGCAGGCTAACATCACGACAGAACTGACTAAAGTTGATAAACACGGGCTTGAAGCTTCTCTATTCAAGGTTCCAGCAGGGTATACAAAAACTATTTCCTACAATGCACTTCGCTCATCTGCCGATAACAGGAAGGAACTCGAGGCTATGGTGAAGAAAATGCATGAGGAAATGAAAAACCAGAAGAAATAAAATTTTGCAGATGCCCGGTTTGGGGGGAGATTTTGCAAAACTAAACAAGAGGCTGAATGGACGAAAAAAACTATCAGGATGCACAGAAGGTTGTGGTTACCGATATCCGCATGCCCTTCTGGTCAATGGTTATGTTTATGGTAAAGTTGGTCTTGGCCAGTATTCCGGCACTGATCATCTTTTCAATGATTATAAGCCTTGTTATGGCAGTTGTAACGATGCTGTTTGGGGCGATGTGGGGGTTTCATGGCATGTTTCATCAGGGTGGTACCTCCTTTTAAACAATGGTTTACTCCTATCGAGTTTATGTTGAACAGAAACGGCCAAAGCTATGAATATTCTTGAAACTATCTCAGTGCAATGTCCATCATGCGGTGAAGTAATGGAGCTGCAGGTGGATTGTGAGGAAGGAAATCAGGAGATCACCGAAGAGTGTCCGGTTTGTGACAAGCCCGTTACTATCGCAATAACGATCTCTGACAATGGAGTCTCATCGGTTGAAATTTTAGCTGATTAGTCTTTATGGATTGACCTTTAAAATTTCCTCGATAAACCAACCTGAATGCTTCTTGCCCCGAACGGAGCCAAGCTTGGATCCCCGTTGCCATTCACGCTCCACTCAGCACGCTGTTCATACTCCTCATAGTTGACATCGACCAGCCAATCTTTATTTATTTGTTTACTGACCTTCAATCCAAGGGTGATTGCACCAAAAGCAGATAAGCGCTGATCTTCGGAATAATAGATCGCATTTGCTGGTGGAGGAGTCGGTGTGGTCGGATCAGCTTTTTCAGCAGCACCAACCGCAACATAAAAATCCGCTTCGCTTTGACTGTAAAGCCGAAGTAAAGGGGTAAGCGTCCAGCCATGACTCAGCGGCTGAACATATTCACCCTCAAATGTATGTGCCCGTATACCGAAAGTATCCGAATAATAGCGGTATGAAAGCTTTGCCGTGCCATCAGTCCAGTCAAAATGATGGTTCCATCGGGTTAAAATCGTGACATTGTTTTTCAGTGTTGGCCTGTTATCATTGACCTTATAAGGATCAGAGAAATCCCCGTTCCCGTTAGAATACCCAACGTTGAGCTGAACAATATCACTTTTTGAAAAAATCCTTGTAATACCAACAACTCCGGAATAGACCTTTTTTTTATAGTCGCCGTATGGCGGAATAACCGGATTGATATTATCATTGTTCATGCTGCCACCCAGGGTGAACGTGGTGTTTTTATCCTCCGTTGAAAGGCTTCCCTGAACCGAATAGCCTCTTGAAAGGTAATCGCTTTCTTTGGAGTAGCTTGTTCCTAAGCTCAAGGTTCCTGTGGAAAAGTATCGTGTAAGCTCCACATCGACTGCCCGGCGCAAATCAGTCATCTTAGTCAATCCCGACGAATGATACATGGGCGATGCGCCTGAAACCGAATCGGAAGTGTAAGTCGTTCCTATAGACCATTCACCAGCAACAGGCACTAACGCCGTCATCGAGTATGCATTGACTCCCATACGGCTTGACGACCCAGCTGACGAAGCCCCGCTTATAACAGTTACCCCGTCACCTATCTGACTGTCTTGATAATGAAGGTATTTAAAGCTTACGACACCGTGATCCGGTGGAGCTTCAGCACTGGCAAACTGAAGTGATGGCAAGGCCATTGCTGCCGCGGCAAGAGCACTGCCAAGAATGGTTGACCTGCGTGTTGAAATCGATCTCATCGTTGCTTAAATAAAGTTTTCCGTTATCCCGTATCGACCGGTTAAAATTGCCTGGACACGCCAACCTGAATACTGCTTGCCTTAAATGGAGTTAGTCCTTTATCTCCACTGCCATACAGACTCCACTTGGCACGTTGCTCATACTGCTCATATTTAACATCTACCAGCCAATCTTTATTTATTTGTTTGCTGACCTTCAGCCCAAGGGTTACAGCTCCATATGCCGACAAACGCTGGTCTTCGGAATAATACACGGCGTTAGCCGGGGGAGGGGTAGGTTGTGTTGGATCTGCGGTTTCAGCACTGCCAACAGAGACATAAAAATCAGCCTCACTTTGCGTATAGAGCCTGAGCAGTGGCGAAACCGTCCATCCTTTATATAATGGCTGAACGTATTCAGCTTCCAATGTATTCGCCCTGATACCAAAAGTGTCGGAGTAATACCGATACGACAGATGGAGAGTCCCGTCTGTACCATTATCATCAAAATGGTGGTTCCATCGTGCTAAGGCCGTTACCGCATTGCGCTCCCTTGGCCTGTTGTCGTTGAGCTTATAAGGATCCGAGTAATAACCGGTTCCCTTGGAGTACCCGAAATTGAGCTGAACAATATCCTGTGGAGTTAACACCCTTGTAACCCCTATCAACCCGGTTGTAACCTTTTTAGTCTCATCTATAGCGGGACTGTTAATCGGATTGATTGAATCATTGTTAAAGCTGCCGCCAAGAGTAAGCGTTGTATTCTTATCTTCGGTCGACAAACTTCCCTGAACAGAAAACTCACGGGAGATATAATCTGTCTCTTTAGAGTAGCTTGTTCCAAAACTGACACTTCCTCTCGAGAAATAACGTGTCAGCTGAACATCGACGGCTCTCCTTAAATCTTTCATCGAGGTCAAACCAGAAGAGTGATAAGTCGGCGATGCACCTGAAACTGAATCAGAGGTGTAGGTTGTTCCTAGAGACCATTTCCCGGCAACAGGAACCAGTGCACCGACAGAGTATGCATTAACACCAATCCTGTCCTGGGAACCACTGGAGCCTGATGATCCAGATGCGGCCACTGAAGAAGCGCCGGATACCGTATTAATGATATTGGTATTGCTTCCTGTCTGACTGACAATGTCCTGACTCTCTTGATAATGAAGATATTTAAAACTCACAACTCCTCTTTCCGGTGGAGCTTCAGCATTGGCAAACTGGAGTGACGGCAACGCCAACGCTGCTGTTACAAAAGCAGCACCAAGAACTGTTGATGTCGTTGTTGAAAACGATCCCATAGGTAACCTGTTTTGAAGTTTATTTCAATTACAACCGCAACCACCACCGCCAACACCAGCTCCACCGGAAGCCCCCTCTTTGCTGCTGTAGATATGTTCAGTAAAAGCATTATCAAGTTTGTCACCCTCAAAAGTCATTTCAGGTCTCGCAAGCGTCTCTTTCTCCCAAGGCTGAACAGCAGTTCCCAGCGCACAACCCGACAAGCCAAGCATGCTCATCAACACCAAAGCATAACATGATTTTTTGATTATCTCTCTATTCATCGTTTTTTCTCCAATGGACTGTTTTTCTTTTGAAAAAAGATTCATCCTGCCAGCCTTTTTCCTTCCTGAATGCTGAGAGCAATTGTTCTCACCCATACCCTCTATCTTAAATCTCTATGGGTCATATTCCCCGCCTCTTGAGGCGTAAAGACATTATAGAGTTGTCTTCAAAATACCCCGCTGCTTGCGGCGGGGTTCTTTATTCCGTTCGGGCAACTCCTTACAGCATAGAGCCTTCGGTGGCGGAACTCTCAAAATAAAATATTCCAATATGCAAAAAGATTTCTTTTGCGTACAGTATATATTTATTATTTCTTAAGATTTACTTTCGCAATTATTCGTTTGCCCCACCGAAGCTGAAGGTAAAGCTGAATCCCTGCTGTTTTTTGTTTGCAACACTGTCAACGGCATTGAATCCGTAGCCGTAATCAAGGCCGATTTGACCGATAATAGGGAGGTAGAGCCGCAGGCCA
>CAIXLG010000001.1 GCA_903920215.1 uncultured Chlorobiaceae bacterium | reverse complement strand
AGTTGAAACCCTTAAGCTGGATCAAGAACACGACAGCCCAAACAAGTCGCCTACGACATTTTTCAGCATCAAGCGCGAACTGGTTATTCCGATCAGCCGTGAGGGAAAAACAGTAGCATTTTTCGGAGTCGGGAACAAGCAGATCAAGTATAGTGATAACGATATTGAATAGTTCGATACTCAGTGAGCGCTCAACTGTAATTTTCCGCCCATCGCATAGCGGCGAGCGATGCCAGGCTGAGCATGAAAAAACCTGCCGTGAGAGGCAGGACGGAGCCGTTGTAGCTTTGACCGATTGCGGTTCCTGTAATGAGTGAGATGAAGGTTGACAGCGAACCTACAACACCGGCTCCGATACCGGCAATGTTTCCGAGAGATTCCATAGCCAGTGCGTTGAGGTTGCCGAAGAGTATTCCAGTGCTAAAAAACGTTGCAAAGAGGTATGCCATGAGCGTCCACAGCGGCGGATGTCCATGATTCCATAGCGCGAAAAGAAAGAATCCAGCTGATAGTGAGCCGATGGACATGAGCGCACGGTGTGAAAGGGAGTGCATGGTGTGGTGAAGCACAAACCGTGCATTGCATAGTGATGCGCCGCCAATGGAGAGTGCGAGAAAGGCGAAATAGAAAGGAAACTCCGCCCCGAGCGCATACACTTCCTGGAAAATCTGCTGAGCTGAATTCAGGTAGCCGAGAAAAAAGCCGAAGACAAGACCGGCGGTTGCCGTATAGCCGATGGCGCTGCGGTTCCTGAAAATTATCATTACCGTGCCGATGATCTGTTTATAAGAGAACGGGACTCTTTTTTCCATCGACAGGGTTTCGGGCTGACGGAGGGCAAACCAGACAAGCGTGAGCAAAGCCAGAATGAGAAATGAAGCGAAGATGGCACGCCATCCTGCAAGAAACAGCATACCCTGTCCAAGGGCCGGGGCGATAATGGGAACAATGATGAAAACCGTCATCACAAAGGACATGACACGGGCCATGGCACGACCCTCGTAACGGTCGCGGACAATTGCAATTGAAACGATGCGGGGACCGGCCGTTCCGAATCCCTGAAGGAATCTTCCTGCCAGCATTACAGGAAAGGTTGTAGCGACAAGCGAGAGCAGACATCCGGTTATGAACAGTCCGTAACCCATATAAATAGCCGGTTTGCGTCCAGTATTGTCCGACACCGGACCGTAGAGCAGTTGTCCGGAAGCCATTCCAAGAAAAAACAGTGAGATGATGAGCTGTGAGCTGTTGTTGTCTATGACACCGAGATCCCTGCCTATTACAGAGAGGGCGGGCAACATGGTATCGACGGAGAGTGCGACCAGCGACATCATCATCGCCGTAAGGAAAATGAATTCAGCGAATCCCAATTCAGGAATTTCACTTTTTTTCAGTAAACGGATCACAGAGAACGATTACGATATCTTATGATCTCGCTGAATTTTTGAGCGTGTTCTGTGAGGGAACTCATTCAAGCTGCCGAAAAACAAGGGCTTCTTCACTTTCGTCTGTTTGAATATTTTCATAATCCTGTATCGTCGAAAGCAATGTTGTGCTTCCCATCATACTTTTTGACAATGGCTGGAAGGTTTTGTTAGAAAATAGAAATAAAGATTGAATCTTACACAATCCAATCAATGGAATTATCCCCGGTTTTGCAACAATCTGATAACTGACATTAGAAGAATAACTTGGGGATAGACCTATAGAAGCATCGGCAAAATTTATATACTCTACATCACCAGAAGCCTCAAGAACAAATTTGGATGCATTCGATCCTGAAATCACGAGCGTTGTTGCTCCTGCTTTGACAATGTCAGTTACAACCGCCCACTCTTTTTTCCAAACACCTTTTTGCAGCCCCATTATTGCCTGACCAAGTGAAACCTTATTTTCTATCGTTGAAAATTCACAATCAGCCGCATTAAAAAAAACAGCCTTTTCCTTTTTAAAACTAATCTCTACAGATGGCTTAACATTGACAACGCCATTGACATTAACAGATCCTTTGGCATGAAAAGTTATTTCAGCCTGACCTTTCGAAGAAAATTGTTTGTCATCAAGAGCATCATCCTTACGTACTTCATAAGAAATACCTAAATCTTTAATGTTTCCCAGATGAAGAAATAACTTGTCTCGCATAACACCATAATCACCAAGTTTAACGGGATATCCAGGTTCCCAGTTTGCATGAAGAGGCTTGAGATTCTCAAATACCTGCTGGGCATAAATTTCGGCTATACCGCTCATGATTACCTCCAGAGTTATCAGTTTTCAGGATTTCTGTTTTAACAATTATACTCTATAATTCCAAATATCGGTAATAAGGCGCATGTCAAATCTCCCCGATACTGACGTTTTATTCTTGCGTGGATTCTCAAGGATGCGATAGTTTCAATCCAATGATTCCAATGACGATAAAGGTAAACGAAAGAAACCTGAAAAAATTTACAGGATCTTTGAACAGCACTATTCCAAAAGTAAACGCCCCGACAGCGCCGATACCCGTCCAGACAGCATAAGCGGTTCCCATCGGGATTGATTTCTGTGCCAGCCAGAGAAATAAACCACTGGCACTCATCGACAGAACTGCGAAAAGCATCCAGGCACCTTTATGCGCTGTTGTTTGCGAAAACTTCAGACCTAATGGCCATCCTATCTCAAACAGACCAGCTACCATCAAGTATATCCAAGCCATGTTCCCTCCTTGCTATCAAACTAAATTACCCAACCCTATCGAACATCTTTTTCACATACACCGGCCCGCCATCAGGCATAAACAGCACGTTCCGCTCTTAAAGATCCTCCTGCTGGCAGGAAACATTGAGCATACCTTTAAATCAAGTTGCTGACAGTATGTACGCCCGTTCGATAGCCAAACAAGGCGCAAGGAAAGCAATTAAATCAGTTGGTAGCGAACCCTTTACGGCAACATAACCGCTACGGTAAAATTCATCTCAGATTCAAGTACCCTAACGCCTTTCGATTTATGTTTTTTGGTTTCTGAGCAGATCACCTTCAGTCAGAAAAATATATGTAGACGTATATTTAATTTTTTATTATGCATATAAAATACAGTATTTTTTTCTTAGAATATATTTTTATCATGTATTTCACCACTTTTTTTACGGTAAAGGCATAGCTCTCATTTTTCTTGCATTAACTCGTTACAGGGTAGTTTGATTGGAAAAGACGGCAGATTGATTGTTTTCCCTCAACAAAAAGCACATCATCTTGATAATGTACTTCAATTCAACGTGTACTATGAAAAAATTGATAACATTTGTCGGGGGATGCATGGTGAGTATTTCCCCTTGTTTCTTTTCGCTATATTGATCCCCATGCATACACAAAACAAAAAAACGTACCATCATGGCCATGAATGTCGAAATCAAAAACGGCAAGCTCTGCATAGAGATTGATCTGGAAAAGCCGACACCATCATCTTCAGGAAAAACGCTGGTTGTTGCAAGCACACATGGCAACACAGTCACATCAGTGATGGTCGAAGGGAAGCCGGTAACCATCGGCCTCAACGCCTATATCAAGAAGTAGAAAATGCGCCTTTCAAGAATACATTCCGGCCCCGTGCTGGACTTCTACACACCGGATTTCTCAACCCAGCTTGAGCTGCCGCTTGCCGGTACTGCCGTCTCTGCAGACTTCCCATCGCCCGCTGAAGAGTACATCGAAATTACCCTTGGCCTGAACAAAGAGCTGATCAAGCACCCTGCAGCCACGTTTTACGCCAGAGTAAAAGGCAGTTCTATGATTGAAGCAGGCATTGCAGATGGCGACCTGCTTATTATCGACAAGGCGCTGGAGCCGAAAAACGGGGATATTGCTGTCTGCTTTATTGACGGCGAGTTCACGCTGAAGCGCCTTGCCCTGAAGGAAGACAGCATCTATCTCATGCCTGCCAACGCTGAATTCAAGCCGATCAAGATCACTGAGGAAAATGATTTTCTGGTGTGGGGAATGCTTGCCTTTATTATTCACAAGCCGAGATAACCGCAACTGAATGCTTTTAAAATGGTTACTCTTGTCGGCTGCAATAATTAATACTTTCTAAGCATCATCCGAGCGTGCTTTCAATCTCGCCTTTCGAGAAACTTGTCGGTGATCTTTTCGGAGCATAAGGGGTTACACCTTATCTGGCGTTTGTCTGTGCTGTCAACAAAACAGGACTTTCATGTTCAAAGAGAATACTTTGACTGGCATGCTCTTTTTCAATCGGGTAATTTTTGGCAAAATTGCTGCATGCCTCACCAGTTGCTGTTGCTGCGTTATGATGCTGGTCGTGCAGCAAAAAGAAATAGAGCAATAAACCGGCAACCGCTACTCCACCAATGATTAATCCTGTGTTTGTTGAGTTTTGAGTTCCAGCAGTATGTGATTGTTCATTATCTGTTATTTCAGCATACGATTTCAGCGGAGTTATTGTTAGTCCTATGACCATTGCAAGAACTATTGCAATGCTTTTTGTACATAATTTGAGCGTACTCATAACCTTATCTTCTTAAATAATTAATGGTTAATGCTTTACACAGTCTAACAAAACTGGATCAGCCTTCATACCACTGAAAGAGCACTTCCGCCTAAAAAGAAAACTTCATGAACTTGCTGAGAGTCAATTAAACGTGGAAGCGATGACTGGTCATAATAAGCAGAAATATGTAATATTGCACCGAATGCTCAACTTATTGTATTAAGTTTATCACAATAAAGAATCCTCGAAGCAGAGCTTCGAGGTATTAGAAGAGTTGGAACTGCTGTGAATATTATCATTCACGAAGCAAAGCTTCGGGGAATACATCCCATAGAGATTCAAGCCTAAAAATGTATTAATAAAAACTTAAAAATCGATTAAAAGCAACAATGGTGCAGCCCTTTTGGTTCAAGATATGGTAAGCATTATTATTCGATAAAATTAATACATTGGTGGGGTATAAACAGGCACAATTGTTAATACAACTTTGGTCACCTCTCTGTTGACAAAGTAGTCTTCGAACATAACAAGATGATTGCCCCCAAATGGCAAAACAGCAAAGAAATAATAATCCGGATAGCTCATCAGAGTTACGATCTTTAGCCGAAGAGCAGGATATGACACGAATTCTCCATGAACTGGAGGTTCGCCAGGTCGAACTTGAAATGGAGCAGGTGGAACTGGTACGTACAAGGATGATGCTGGATCAAAGCCTCAGTATGTATACTGAACTCTATGACTTCGCCCCTTCTGAATATCTGACTCTGGGGCGTGACGGCAGGATACTGCAGGCGAACCTGGCTGCCACCAAACTGCTTGGGGTTGATCGATCCCGACTTCTGGGCATGCATTTTATAGCCTTTGTCGTTCCTGCGGCCTATCAGGTGCTTGATGACCTCCTCGAAACCGTGTTTTCCAAAAAAGTATCCGGAAGCTGCGAGTTGCAGCTTATTACAGGGGCTGATGAACCATACAGGGAGCACCAGAATCTCTCTGGTCACACTGTTCGCATTGATGCTTCAGTCTGTGAGACCTCACATGGATGCCGGATTATTCTCTCCGATATTACGGAATACAAGAAAACTGAAAGCGAACTCCAGAGACTGAATCGAGCACTCATGGCGACCAACAGTTGCAATCAGATACTGATCCACTCTACGGATGAAATCGATTTGCTTCGTCATATCTGCAACATCATGGTGGAAATCGGCGGTTACAGGATGGCATGGATAGGCTATGCTGAACATGATAAAGACAAAACCATATACCCGGTTGCACAGGCAGGTTACGACGATGGTTTCATAAATTCCATCAGAATAACCTGGGCTGATGTTGCGCTTGGCCAAGGTCCTACTGGAACTGCTATTCGCACAGCTGAGTCCTGCATCATGCGCGATATTCGAAAAGAACCGAAATTCAAGCCATTATTAGATAAGGCACTGAAGCGAGGATATGCGTCAGTACAGAGTATACCGCTGAACACGGCTGGAAAAGTGTTTGGAGCCATTACCATATACTCCGATATACCGGATTCCTTTTCTGCAAAGGAAACTGAGCTACTCACTGCTCTTGTGAACAATGTAGCATACGGAATCACGATGTTGCGAAACAAGAAGTCGAAAGAACACGCAGAGCTTGAACTGATTGCCAGCAATGCAAGATTATCTCAGGCATTGGAGGCTGCACATGCGGGCGTCTGGGAGTGGAACTTGAGCACAAATGAGAATATCTGGTCTGATGAGCTATGGGCGTTGTACGGTCTACAACGGCGAAGTGAAAAACCCACGTTTCAGCTTTGGGAAAATACAATTCATCCTGAAGACCGGGATAGTACAATTCAGTCCGTAACATCGGCTACGGGTAATGAAACAGAGGTGAATATCGAATATCGCGTCTGTTACCCTGATGAATCTGTTCACTGGATAATGTCTCGTGGAAGGCCTTTACGCAACGACAAAGACGAAGTGGTTCGTTATATCGGTACGGTTATCGACATCACAGAACGCAAGCTGGCCGAGAGTGAGTTAAAAAAACTGAGTGCAGCTGTTGAGCAAAGTCCTGCAAGCGTTGTGATTGCTGATACGCTGGGTCACGTAGAGTATGTAAACGACAGGTTTACCCAACTTACCGGATATACTGCTGAGGAGATCATTGGAAAAACTCCAAGTATCCTTGAGTCAGACCTGACGCCACAAGCTGTTTATGACCATCTCTGGGAAACAGTGCTTGCAGGACAAGTGTGGAAAGGAGAGTTGTACAACAAAAAGAAAAACGGTGAACCTTATTGGGAATTTGTTGTGATTTCATCCATTCTCGATAACAATGGTCAGGTCATCAATTTATTATCAGTGGCAGAAGACATCACCGACCAAAAGCAGACAGAAAACGCTTTAGTTGAAAGTGAAGAAAGGTTCAGGTTATTGTTTGAAGGTCATTCGGCAATTATGATGCTTCTTGACCCGACGACAGGCAACATCATCGATGCCAACCGTGCGGCTACGGACTTTTATGGGTGGTCCCATGAAGAACTCTGTGAAATGCGCATACAGGAAATCAATACACTTTCTTCTAAAGAAATAGATGTAATTCTGGATAAATGGAATACAAGTGATAAACTCAATTTTCTCTTTACCCATCGAAAAGCTGATGGTTCGGTAAGTGATGTCGAAGCATTCAGCTGTAAAATTGCCATACGAGGCAAAGCGGTTATCTATCTTATTATTCATGACATTACCGAGCGCAAGCAGGCGGCTGAAGAGAGCGACCGCTTAAAAGCTGCGTTTCTGGCCAATATCAGTCATGAAATTCGCACTCCCATGAACGGAATTTTGGGCTTTTCAGAACTGCTCAAAGACCCTCAACTCACAGGAGAAGAACAGGCCGAGTATATCGACCTTATTCATCAGAGCGGTCAACGTATGCTGAATCTGATTAATGACATCATGGATATCTCCAAAATTGATGCCAGGGAGGTAAAACTTCTCGTCTCTGAAACTTCGATCAATCAGCTCCTGAATAATCTTCTTGCATTTTCGAAGCTTGAAGCCAATATAAGAGGGTTGCGGTTAAGCTGTACGACAGGACTCCCTGACAGCGAAAGCATTATTGAAACCGACAGTACAAAGTTGACTCAGATATTAACCAACCTGATTCAGAATGCCCTGAAGTTCACCTCGAAAGGCGGGATTGATATCGGGTACACCAGAAAAGGAAACCTGCTGGAGTTTTATGTGATCGATTCCGGCATAGGTATTCCTGCAGACAAAAAAGAGAAGATTTTTGAGCGTTTCCATCAGGCAGATAACTCCCTGACTCGCAATTATGAGGGATCGGGTCTGGGGTTGAGCATCTCCAAAGCATTCGTTGAGTTGCTGGGAGGCACAATCCGGGTTGAATCTGTTGAGGGAGCTGGAAGTACCTTCGCTTTTACGCTTCCCTACACCCCAGTCATAACAGCTGAAGCCTCTTCTGCTGCCATACCGGACTCCGCCGAAGAGGCACCGGGTATCTGCATTCTGATAGCCGAAGATGATGATGTGAGCACTTTGCTGCTTAAAAGGAACCTTAAAGGGGAGAACATTACCACTCTCTGTGCTGAAAACGGCTGGGAAGCAGTCGAGCTTGTTCAGCATCACCCGGAAATTAATCTTGTCCTTATGGATATTAAAATGCCAATCATGAATGGTTTTGAGGCGACAAAGCTGATCAAACAACAGCGCCCTGAACTGCCCGTTATCGCCCAGTCAGCCTTTACCTCCAAAGAGGAGAGGGAAAAAGCCAAAGACGCAGGCTGTGACTACTTCATCACCAAACCTATCAAGAAAAGCGAGCTGCTGGAAATGATGCAGGCACTGCTCCACCGGTAAGATTGCTCATACGTTCAGAAAATTTGGCTGGCAAAACAGGGGCTGTCGAAGGAAGCTAACCGTTCAACGACAGCCTGTTGGTTTAGAGATTTCCACTTAATGGGAGTTCCGACTACCTGAGGGCAAAACCGTATTTAATGAGAACCGATTTTGCCTCATCGCCCTGCAGGAACACATGGAAAGCTTTTACTTCCTCGTTCTTTGCTCCTTTAAGGGTAATCGCCATCGGGTAGACAACTCTTGGGTAGAGTTCCTGAGGTACCGTAAAGAGCAGTTTTGATTTTTGAGCCTGCAGCGCATCTGTTTTGTAGACAAAAGAACCATCAACTTCACCAAGTTCAGCATACATAAGGCATTCACGGACATCTTTCGCCATGACAAGTTTGCTTGTCAGCTGACTGGCTAACCCGGCTTTTGTCATTGCCGCCATTGCATATTCGCCGGCAGGAACACTTTTCGGGCTCCCTATGGCAATCTTATCCAGTTTCGTAAGGTCTTTCATAGAGGTCACTTTTTTACCCGTTGTTCCTGCAAAGACAAGCGAATTGTACGTAAACGTCCTGATGCTTGAAGCATCGACCATTTTTTTGTTGTTCAGATAATCAACCCATTCGGTGTTTGCTGAAATAATCAGATCGGCAGGGCCACCGTTTTCGATCTGACCGGCGAGAGTTCCAGACGGACCGAAGTTTTTCAGAAAAACAGTGCCCGGATGTTTTACCGTGTAGCTTGCCGTCAGCTCATTGATCACCTCTTTAAGACTTGCAGCCACTGAAAGGTTAAGTTCTCCGGCCATGACTGGTGCTGCCATCATGAAGAGGGCGAAACATAATACGGCGATCTTTTTCATTACTTGAGTCATTGTTGTGTGCATGGTTGTTTCAGTTAATCCAGATATTGAACTGTATTCGTTATGACATAATCTACATATCGATATTGAAAACCAAGACTTTTTTTTAAAAAAAATTATCGCCACATCCACACGAGGTAAGCCTCTTCAATAACAGAACCGGAAAGAATCCATTGGTGGAAAGAGCTGTCACTCTTTCAGAAGATACGGTCATCCACGCCGACGACCTTCCATTGTCACTGCAAACACCGCTTCTCTCCGCTACGGTTACTCAAAAAAATCTTACTGCAAAACTGGACACCATTGCATACGAAATGGCAGGGTACTGAGCTTGAAAATGCAGCAGTTCAGTATCAATTATAAAAAGTACAGGTAAGGGTTTCCTCTATAATCAGCCTGGCCCGTTTGCATACAGCTCTTTAACGGGCGAGGCAGCTCTTATTGACCAGCACAAGGTGGACGCCTGAGCAGAACCCCTCATACGAAGAACATTTATGTAGTTTTTTTCAGGTTTTTCTTCTGAAATGTTGCCATTTACTGTAATGATGTTATTTGCGTCCACAGGCTCTCCACCTCCCTGTCAAAAAAATAACATTGTATTAACAGACCAAAACCCGTCTGTGTCAAGGCCTTGAGTTGTCTTCCCTTTTCCAAGACATAATAATTGCTCTGACAGATCAACCCTGGCGCGCTTTTTGTAGCAAATAATGATAATGATTCAGGATATCGATCATGGAATCCTGAAATTCTAATATTGATGACAATGAAAACCTAAAAAAGTACGAAAATGAGAAAAGTTGCTATTTACGGAAAAGGTGGCATCGGCAAGTCAACCACGACACAGAACACTGTTGCCGGCCTTGCAGAAATGGGGAAGAATGTCATGGTTATCGGTTGTGATCCGAAAGCCGACTCTACCCGACTCTTACTGGGCGGGCTGCAGCAGAAAACAGTTCTGGACACGCTGCGTGAGGAGGGTGAAGAGGTTGAACTTGAAGATATCATCAAACCTGGATACAGAAACACCCGCTGCACAGAATCCGGCGGTCCTGAGCCAGGTGTAGGCTGCGCAGGTCGAGGTATCATCACCTCTGTCAATCTGCTTGAGCAACTTGGAGCTTTTGATGACGAATGGGATCTCGACTATGTATTCTACGATGTTCTCGGTGACGTTGTCTGCGGTGGATTCGCCATGCCGATACGTGACGGTAAAGCTGAAGAGATCTATATCGTCTGTTCAGGTGAGATGATGGCCATGTACGCAGCCAACAACATCTGTAAAGGTATCCTGAAATATGCCGATACCGGTGGAGTTCGTCTTGGAGGTCTTATCTGCAACAGCCGTAATGTTGACAACGAGCGCCAGATGATTGAGGAGCTTGCAAGAAGGATCGGTACGCAGATGATCCATTTTGTACCTCGCAACAACTTTGTTCAGCGTGCTGAGATTAACCGTAAGACAGTTATCGAGTACGATCCGACCCATGCACAGGCTGATGAGTACCGGGCGCTTGCACAAAAAATTCATGACAACAAGATGTTTGTCATCCCTAAGCCGCTTGAAATCGAAGAGCTTGAAGCCCTTCTTATTGAGTTTGGCATCGCTAACTAAAGGCAAAAAGGGAAAATACCATGACTCTTAACATAGCAAATCACTCCAGTTTCTATGGTGTATCACATCACAAATCCGGGCAGATAAATCTGCCCGTTGCACCAAAATGCAATATCCAGTGTAACTACTGCAATCACAAATTTGACTGTCTGAACGAAAACCGCCCAGAGGTAACAAGTGAGGTGCTTTCGCCAACACAGGCGCTTTTCTACCTCGAACAGGCCATCACACGCTCCCCGAACATTGCTGTTGTCGGCATTACCGGCCCCGGGGATCCATTCGCCAATCCGGATGAGACCATGGAAACTCTCAGAATGGTTCGGGCGAAATATCCCGAAATGCCGCTTTACGTTTCTACCAACGGGCTTGATCTCCTCCCTAACATTGATGAGCTTGCCCGATTGCAAATCAGCCATGTCACACTAACGATTAACGCTATTGACCCGAAAATCGGCGCAGAGATCTATTCATGGGTCCGATATAACAAGAAAATGTACAGGGATGTCGATGCCGCCAGAGTGCTGATCAAAAAACAGCTTGAGTCGCTAACGCGGCTGAAGGAGGCCGGGGTTACCGTCAAGGTCAACTCAACCATTATTCCGGGTATTAATGACATCCACGTAATCACTGTCGCGTCAAAGGTTGCTGAACTTGGGGCCGACATCCTGCAATGTATCCCCTTTTATCACACGAAAGAGATAGTCTTTGAAAATCTCAAAGAACCATCGGCAGAGATGGTCAAGGAGATACAGGATGCAACCAGCAAATTTATACCGAAGATGAAACACTATGTTTTGAGCAGATCGACAGCATTGCCTGAAAAAACAGTGGACTATCGGCAATACATTGCTGTCGGCAGTCTGGAGGGGGTTATGATCAACCAGCATCTCGGCGAAGCTGAGCGCTTCCTGATATACGGCATGAATGATAACGGAAAGTCTCTTCTTGTCAGTGTTAGAGAAGCACCTCAAGCAGGAGGGGGAGAACAACGGTGGAAAACGTTGGCTGAAACCTTGAAAGACTGCCGCACAGTGTTGGTCAGCGGTGTGGGCAACTCACCAAAAAAAGTGCTCAATAGTCATGGGATTGAGGTGGTTGTTCTTGAAGGAGTTATCAAAGAGATTGTCGGTGGCATTTTTTCCGGACAGGAACTGCAAGAGCTGATGAAAAGAAGCCAGATCCACACCGGCAGTTCAAACTGCAGTGGCACGGGAAAAAAATGCGGATGAAAATATAGTGGCGGACAGCCATTTTTTTTACTATTCGTTATAACATTGAAAACATATCGAACGAAATCATGATGATTAGAAATATAGAACCATCAAGGCGCTTCTGTTCGATAAAAAAATTTGCCTTGACCGGTGAGCCATTACAATCAACTGCTCTGTGCCGTTCAGAAATACTGACTCCATTATTTCAAATGAGTAAAGTTGTTACTGAAAGCGAGAACCTGTCGGACACACTCTCAATTCTATTGAAAATAATGAAAGAGGATATGGGGGTGGAAAGAGGAACGGTAAGCCTCTTCAACAGCCGAACCGGAAAGATATTTATTCATGACAGTGTCGGTCTTACCAAGGAAGAAAAGACACGTGGAGTCTACTCTATTGGCGAAGGAATTATCGGTAAAGTTGTGGAAACCGGAGAGAAAATAGTCGTTCCGCTGATCAGCGAAGAGCCAAATTTTCTCAACAGAACCAGAAGCTTGTCCAAACATCACTATGCAGAACGCTCTTTTGTCTGCATCCCGATTGTACGGGGGAGAAAAGTATTGGGCGCCATCAGTGTGGAGCGGATTTCTGATCAGCCTGAATTACTGCATTACGATGTTGAGATACTTGGAGTTATTGCTGCAATGATAGCTCAAGCCGTTGAACTCTATCTGCTTGAGAATGAGGATAAAAACTTCCTGAAAATTGAAAATGAGCGCTTGCGGAATGCCTTGAAGGAAAAGTTTCATCCATCAAATATCATAGGCAATTCAAAACCCATGCTCGAAGTTTACGCACTGATCAATAAAATCACCAAAACACGCTCAACAGTATTGATTCTGGGGGAGAGCGGTGTCGGCAAAGAGCTTGTTGCCAGTGCTATTCATTACAACAGCCCCGAAGCAAATGAGCCTTTTGTAAAATTCAATTGTGCCGCCTTACCTGAAAGCGTTATAGAAAGCGAACTCTTTGGTCACGAAAAAGGCGCTTTTACGGGAGCAGACAGGGCAAGAAGAGGCCGATTTGAAGACGCCGACGGTGGAACCATTTTTCTGGATGAAGTCGGCGAACTGACCTTGCCCATGCAGGCAAAGTTACTACGGGTTTTACAGGAAAGAACCTTTGAGCATGTCGGCGGCAACAAGCCGATTACGGTGGATATTCGAGTCATAGCCGCCACAAACCGCGATTTGACCAAGATGGTGGAAGCCGGAACATTCAGGGAAGATCTCTACTATCGGTTAAACGTCTTTCCGATAATCATTCCCCCATTGCGTGAAAGAAAAGGCGACATTATCACCCTTGCCGAGTATTTTGCTGCCCATTTTGTCAAAAAATTCGGTAAAGAAACCAAACGAATTGCAACGGCCGTACAGGAGATGCTGCTTGCTTATTCATGGCCAGGCAATATCCGGGAGCTTGAAAACGTCATTGAAAGAGCTGTCATTCTTTCAGAAGACAGGGTCATCCATGCGGACGACATCCCCTTGTCGCTGCAAACTCCCGTTCTTTCGACTACGGATACTCAAAAAAGTCTTCATGCAAAACTGGACACCATTGAATACGAAATGATTATAGAAGCCCTGTCGAGTCAAAAAGGGCATATATCTCATGCTGCCGAGAAATTAGGCCTGACTCGCAGGGTGCTGAGCTTGAAAATGCAGCAGTTCGGTATCAATTATAGAAAGTACCGATAACGATTTACAAGTTTTACGAATTTCCATCATAGCCTCAATGTAGCCTGTTAGCTACATCTTATCAACAAGATTATTATGGGAAAGGAGGCATGTATTCAACCGGCACCATATCTTCAATCAAAGTATCTGGCGCAATATCTTGTTCGTGCGGCCAGGTAACAGCGCCAAAAAGAATACCCACCTTATTGAAATAATGCTCATCCTTAAGTTCATGGAAAACACCGCGATCAAGGTAAGGCTTCATATCAAAGACACCCTGGCGACCATCTTCGATTTCAACATAAATGCGATAATCAGGTAACGGTTTGACAACTTTTGCATCCCAATACATACAAGACCTCACAGTGGTGTAATTTTATATGGTTCTTCTCCATTAACCGCTAACTCCCAATCAGCCATTAATTCATCGCGATGTAATTCGATCCATGCTTGCACAAGCCGCAGTTGCTTGCGAGGCAGATTACCAGCCAAAATTTCTCCATCCTCGATACCCAAAGAAGCTTCAAATTCCGCGTATCTCGCATGGAAGTGCGGGGTATTGTGATGTTTGTTATCGAGAAGATACAAACGGATAATGATTCCGTAAAACATTGATATGATTGGCATTTCGAATATTTTCCTGTATTTATGCCTAACATTGTTCAGACAGAATTGCCTAACTCAACACAAGATCAATTAAAACCTCATCCGCTCTTGTTGAAGGTATGACCTTATCAATCCACATCTGCTCCTTGAAGGAGTCCACAATATCACCAAGAGTGTAACTGCCGCTGAAAATGTCTGACTGGGAGGTACATGCGCAGATACCTGATTATTGCTACTCTGGCATCCTTCAACAAGTCGGGCCAATAGTGCCCGTCTGCATTCTTGTCTATCATGAATTCATTACCAAAATACGGCATTAATTGCAGATAAGCAAAAGAATTACCGGTTTTTGTGCTCATAATGCCGGATTGTGTAAATCAAGGAGGTCGTCGGGAATAAATATAGTGGCGGTGATGGCGGTTTTTTCGCTTTCGACAATAGCGATTGGTTTTTTGTGGTCAGTGGTGAGAAGGGGTTCTCAGAAGAGGCATTGCTTGAAGTGGGATGGCTGGATGGGTGCGTCAGAATATTTTTTGAACTTTGTCCGGAAATCAACAGAAGCGTTTTCTTTGGAGTAGTCCTGCACCCTGAAATAACTTCAAAACCGTGATCTGCTTCATCCGCAGCTGCCCTTCAGCTCCGGAGCGGCGAACTTGCTGCAGCTTGGCCCGCAGGCATTGGCGGGATTGATTTTTATGCTGTCACTCAGCTCCTCTTTGCCAAAACAAGCGTTCACCGCTTTCTCTATGGAGCCCTCCAGAACCATAACATCGATGCCGTGAGCATTCAGCACTTTGATGGGTGATCCGCCGGCACCATTGACCAGCACTGCCCTGCAGTCAATCAATGTTGCTGCCAGTGTTTCCCACCGTCCCTTGCCTCCACCTGCCGAAGGTGCTTTCCTTGAGTCAACAAGAACATATTCACCATTATTGCTCTCTACTGCGTAGATAAGAAAGCGTTCGGCTTCACCGAGGTGCTGGTTGATCATCACGCCTTCAAGACTGCCGACGGCAATATAGGGACGCTTCTCTTCCGGGTTTTTCGGCAATGCTGCAGACTCGGCAAGTTTCTGCATCATCTCTGGAGAGTTTATTTCACCGATAATACCGACTGCATCGGCACGGCAACGGCTGCAGTGCATCATCTGCGGCAGATAAACCCCTGTGGCTTTCTGGATTTCTGCGACCATTTCCGGAGATGGCTCGGGTATGTTTTCAAAATAGGTCTCTGTGGTGCTGTAATAGGACATACAGTTCAGGATATCGGCCCCAAGTTCAGCTGCTTTCCTGGCAACTTCAATCACATGACTGTCGTTGATACCGGGAATAATGATGGAGTTCACTTTTGCCGTAACTCCCGCCTCCTTAAGTTTTTTAAGCGACTCAAGCTGGTTAGCGATCAGCAACATTGCAGCATGAATTCCTCGGTACATTTTCTTGTTATACCGGGCCCACGAATAGATCTCTGCGCCAATCTCAGGATCGATGGCATTGATGGTAAGCGTCACATGGCTGACCTGCAGGGCGGCCAGTTCATCAATATAGGGCAGCAGGTCAAGCCCGTTTGTCGCCACGCAGAGCAGCATTTCAGGATATTTTGCCCGAACAAGCCGGAGCGTTTCCATAGTCTCATCCGGGTTGGCGAACGGATCGCCCGGTCCGGCAATACCAACAACAGCAATATTTGGAGAAAGAGCCATTGCCTGATCAAGATAGTGCATCGCTTGCTTCGGCGACAGAATTTTGCTGGTAACACCAGGGCGGTTTTCGTTCATGCAGTCAAACTTCCGGTTGCAGTAGTTGCACTGGATGTTGCATTTCGGAGCAATAGGGAGATGAATACGTCCAAACGTGTGCCGGGACGCATCATTGAAACAGGGATGGTTTTCTATTTTCATATTTATAACAGATTAATAGCCGTGTGTTTTTCCCTTGATCGATTCAATAGCAATGCGGATGACGGCCGTATGAACCAGATTCGCTTTCGGGTACTCAAATTTTTTATCCGAAAACCTTCCGACAATTAAATCGAGGATGTTGATTTTTTCAGCTTCATCTTCTATAAACGAGGCCTTGCCCAAACCGATAACCGTGCGGTGCCTGGCTTCAAAGTCGCAGGCCAGATCGTTTTCGATAACACCCTGATCAACCGAAATCTCGAAACAGACGGTATTGTTCCGCTTTAAGATTTCAATTTTGCTGCCGACCTGGGCTGAATGGAAATAAAGGACGGAACCGTCGTACGCATAGAACACAGGAACGAGAAACGGGATATTGTTGTCCGCGAGAGCGAGATGCAGGACTGTTGCGGAACGGATGATCACATCGATATCCTGGCGGCTCGAAATCTCGCGCTCTTTGCGGCGCATTGATCCATGAGATTGACTTTCAGAAGTTGCATGCATTGTTTTTTCCCTGGTGATAATTGTTTTTGATACTGCCGGATACCATACATCCCTTTACCAGACGTTCAGAATCCACTCCTTGTTATGCTTGTGCTCCATATCGGTAAAGAGCGTGTTTGTAATCTCTTCAGCGAGCCATATAGCGCCTGCGTAACCAACAATCGGGTGACGGTAGAGACCGGCGCGGTCGTACGTCGGAAAGCCTACACGCACCATTGGAATATCGTTGTCAATGGCAATAAACCGGCCCTTGGAATGACCCAGAATAAGATCAAGTTCAAGCCCCTCGTTCTTGATCCTGTTTTCAAGCTCCCAGAAATCAGCATTGGTAATAATCTCCATCTCGTAATCGACCTTTTCCTTCAGTGCCTGAATACGAGGATCGTCAGGGTAGGAGATGTTGTCATCGCCAAGAAGCAGCAGCACCGGCTTCATCTCCAAATCAAGACAGAACTCCGACAGGCCGATAACAAGATCAGGATTGCCGTAAATCGCAACTTTTTTATCAGCAAAGAACAAATGTGTCAAATCGGTCAATGCATCAATGGCAATACCCCGTTCACGGACAAGCGATTCAGGTATTGATTTTCCTGTCATTTTTTTCAGATTCTGCAAAAAGGTATCCGTGTTCCGGATGCCGATAGGAGTCGGCCCGATAATGGCAGGGATATCAAACTCCTTTTCAAGAAATGCAGCTGCCTTGCCACCTTCATACCGGTTCAGCGCAATCGTTCCAAGGGCATTTCCCGTTTGTGTCAGATCATCGATCGTCGTATTTCCGTAGGAGACGGAGTTTCCATCCGGCATGAGAGGAGAATCAAAACTTTCGATTTCGAACAGGACATTCGCCTCAATCTGCATTTCTGTCAACAGGTGCTTCAGTGCAGTGACGTCCCCAGGGTTAACCCACCCGGTAATCAGGTTGATCTTCACGCTTGTTTTGTCTTTTCTGGCAAAGTAGCGGACAAAATCCCTCACAGCAACATCATAGCCACTCACCATGCTTCCCACAAAGCTTGGTGTATGAATGGGAATAAGATGGACTTCCCTGCCTGCGTATTTCTCCTGCAGCAGCCCTTCATTAAGCTTGATGACCACTCCATCGACATCATCGCCGATGACTTCTGTCGAGCAGGTGGTAATGATTGGTATTACTTTTACATGCGGGTACCGCATCAAGAGCACATCGACTGCTGCTTCCACTCGACTCAGTGCCCCGAATACAGCAGCATCCTCATGGAGCGATGAAGAAGCTATTTCGAAACTCTCCTTCAGATGCTGGGAAATCAGCAGGCGGACAAACATCACGCACCCTTGGCCACCATGAACAATACCAATACAATCCTTTACTCCTATGCTCACATACTGGGCACCGGCAGGCTGACAGGTAAATATCGGGTTGATCGTGCCGACGCGCTCCTTTTGTTTTAATTCACAACTCATAATCTTTACGTTTTTAGGTTATACATCGGCTGAAACGGTTCAGTAATCAATAGCGAGGGTCAGTAAGCTCGGCATTGAGAGAGCCCGTAATGGTCACGAAATCTATCCTCTCCTTCAGGTCCCCCATCAGTTCTTTAATCTCCTCTTTACTCAGTGCAGCCAGCCACTTGTAATTGCTTCGGAAACCCTCTGTCAAACTCAAGGCATCCGCCCAGTAACAACGATCCAGCGGCGTTTCAAGCTCAACAGGCTCATCGCATAACAACTGTGTAGCTTTCTTAAGGATATTTTCGTTTTGAGTTTTTCTGTCCCAGGCCCTTGAATGAAACTGCCAGAGACATTTTTTCATGATATAATCCTCGAGCTGGGCAATTCTCTCTTTCTTTTCTTCCATACTATTCGCTCCTCTCTTTCTTTTTAAATTCTGGATATGTTTTCGTGCGCAAACTGGAAACGCTGTCATATTTGCCCGTATACTGCCGCAGAGTGCTTGAAGAAACCACCTCTTCGCTTAAATTCAGGTCAGAGAGCATTTTAGCCGTTTGAAATCCTGCGCCTGCAGGTATTTCATCCTTACTGATATCCAGATGAGCGAGCTGATGGATCGGTGAATAGATCGCATTGTAAATGTCACGCGCAAACCTTACCCATCCCTCATACCCTTTATAGGGGCCATTGTGATAGGCATGGGCATTGAGATAAGGAACCCTGATCTTTTTGGCAACCTCACCGGGTCGTTTGCCGGTAAAGATGACATCCGGTTTCAGTGTCATCATCGCTTCCAGCCCTTCGAGCTCGTTCGGATCATCAACGGCAAGTGCACCTTCCTCACAACGGGCAATACCTTTCTCCATGTCACCCTGATGACCGAATTTCGTATAGACCGAAACAACCTCAACTCCCATCTCTTCATGGATAACATGCGCCCAGTGCCAGAGCTTCGACCCACCCGGCCAGAGGCAGACCTTTTTACCTTTCAGGCGCTCCTTGTACCAGTCGAGTTCAGGTTTCCATCTCGCAGTCTCTTCATCGATGATAGCCTGGGCCCTCTCTTCGATGCCGAAAAACAAGCCGATTTTCCTCAGTGATGACGACAGTGGTTCAAAGCCAAACCCTTCGATGTCCAGACGTGGTATTCCGTATTTCACTTTCAGTTCGTTGCATATATACTCGGCTGATCGGGCGCATTCAAGCACGTTAAGATGTGCACGGTGCATACCCCTCAGTTCGTCGTAGGAGCCATTGCCGGTAAAGGTCGAAAGTACCTGAACGCCCATTCGCTTGAAATAGTCGAGCATGACTTCCTGATCGCCCTGAATGTTGTACTCACCGACATAGTTGATGACATAGTCGCTGGTGATTTTCGGTTCAACCGTTCCCACCTTTTTCTTGATCCAGGCAATATTGATTTTATGATGCCCGCCCGACTGGCTTGGACCCGCAAATCCCGGAGAGTTGCAGACGAAGATGTCAACCTCGGGCATCTCCTCCATAACCTCTTCAGCAATCGCGTCAACATCATCACCGATCAACGCTGTAGCACAGGTCTGGTAGATAGTCATCCGTTTAATATCAGGGAATGCCTTAAAGGCCTCAATGATGTTTTGCTTGAGCACTTTTTCAGCACCGAAAACGATGTGCTTCTCCTTTACATCCGAGGCAAAGGTATACTTGAGCTGAAAGTTATCGTTATCACTGATATAGCGTTTGGTCTGCCAGGTGTCGTAGGTGCAGCCGGTTGGTCCATGACTGAGATGGATAACATCTTTCATCGGTGTCCCGATCACATGCTTGGCCCCGCAGTAAGCACAACCGCGCTCGGAAATCGAACCTGGAATCGTATTGAGATGTCCAAGGGGAAGGGCATGGGTCAAATCCTCGCCGGGACCTTTTATAACAGCATGCTGTTTCCTTTCAGGAATACATTTGCTGCATTCAAACTCATGATATGGCATAATTACTCCTCTACATTTTTAGTTGATTCTCTTACGCGATGGCCTGGTCACCCTCTTCACTGGTTCTTACCCTCACTACATTATCAACCGGAGAGACAAAAATCCTGCCATCCCCTATCTGACCAGTATGATTAACCTTGATGATTGCCTTCACAATCAGCTCAACATCAGCGTCATGCACTGTTAACGAGATAAGCCGCTTGGGGATGTATTTCATCCCTCCACTTCTCTTCAGAATATCCGCCGGCAGTTCACAATTGACCTCGCCGGCAATGCCACGCTGTTTTCCCCGCCCCATGACTGATACTGCAGTGAACGCCGGATATCCCAGTTTATCGAGCACATCCTTTGTCTTGCTTACTTTTTTGGGGCGGATGATTGCCATTATTTCCTTCATCGCTATAGCTCTCCTTATATGCCGGTTTCGCCGGTACGAACAGTGTACGTGGCATCAACAGGGGTTACAAAAATTTTACCGTCACCAAAATTACCGGTATAAGCATTTACTTTGATGAGATCGACCACTTCGTCCACTGCATCTTCCTTCACCACCAGCATGATCATGACTTTAGGCAGCTCATCGTAATGAACATCTCCAATTTTGATCCCTTTCTGTTTGCCTCGGCCAAAAACATGCATTTTCGTCAGTGAAAAAAAACCACCTTCAGCCAGTCCTTCTGTTATTATGTCGGCAGCCTCAGGGCGTACCATTGCTCTTATCATTTTCATAACTCTTGTTCCTTTGTATTTGTATTAATCAAGAAGGCCGTATTTAAGTACCATCTCTTCAAGCTCAGGCATAGTAAGAGGTTTGGGGATCACAAACATTTCATTATGAATAATCTTGCGAGCCAACTCACCATACTCTTGCGCCTGATCAGAATCCGGGGCAAATTCAATCACGGTTTTTCTGTTGAATTCGGCTTTCTGAACAACGTTGTCACGAGGGACAAAGTGAATCATCTGGGTGCCAATTGCTGCAGCAAATTCTTCGATAAACTCTCGCTCCTTGTCAACTTTTCGGCTGTTGCAGATGATGCCACCTAACCGAACACCGCTCTGTTTGGCATATTTCACAAGCCCTTTGCAAATGTTGTTTGCAGCATAAACTGCCATCATTTCCCCCGAAGCCACGATGTAAACCTCCTGTGCCTTTCCATCCCTGATCGGCATGGCAAACCCGCCGCATACAACGTCACCAAGAACATCATAAAACACATAGTCAAGATCTTCAGTGTAGGAACCATTTTCTTCCATCAGGTCAATTGCCGTGATGACACCACGACCGGCACATCCTACACCTGGCTCAGGACCGCCCGACTCAACACAACGGATGCCTTTGAATCCAGCCTTAACCATTGACGATGTTATTTTTTCGGCACCTTCATCACGAAGCACATCCATGATGGTAGCCTGGTTCATTCCCCCGAGAATCATGCGGGTAGAATCAGCTTTCGGGTCGCAACCGTGAATGAAAACCTTCTGGTCGTAAAAGTGAGCCATTGCAGCAGCGGTGTTTTGCTGTGTGGTGGATTTGCCGATCCCACCTTTTCCGTAAAAAGCAATTTTTTTCATAGCGATAGTTTTAATGAGAGTGAATGCGCCGGTTAAGAGCTTGCCGTTAATTGTCTTTGTCCTGATCCTCACTACTCATTAAATGCAAAGCGCGTGCCAAGATTTTGAAAAGCTCTTCAACTCATGGAAACGTTCCATGCCAAACAGCATGTAAAAATCGTCCCGAAATGAATTAAGTATTTATTTATTAGTGACTTATGCTGCAAGTGATTTGCCTTTTGATGGACGCGCTTCAGCCACTTCAAATTTGCTATGCAGCCAGTGTTGAAGTGAAAAATCGAGTGGACATTGAACGGTTACGCACAAAATTTTATTATTACGTTCTTAATCGAACAAAAATCGTCATAATATTAGGTTAAATATATGATTAGCCTTAAATATTTAACAGTATTGGCATTAAAACAGAAAAGTTGTTTGTATTTTTTGCAGTGCGTTATAATATTACGTATATAACGACCTTTGCGCTGAGAACTTTACAACCTGAGATCAAACCTTTCCTGAATGTTTCTCTCGGAATGTTCTGAACTGTAATTTTTTTAAATACCGTTATATCTAAATGGATATAACGAAACCTTTGAAATCCTTATGAAAAAAGTAGTTCTTCTTGCTTTTTTGCTTGCCATGTCTGAAACAGCATTTGCTGCTGATGTGCCGTTAGATTCCCCGACTGTCGGGACAAAGGTGTTTACAGCAGGGGAAGTAACGGTAACTGGAGAAAGGGAGAGTGCAAAGAATGCGGTTTCTGCCGATAATATGGCGAACCTTGACAAGAAAAATATTGCCCAGGCAGTTAATCTCCTTCCAGGGGTCAATCTGGGTAATGCCGGGGCAAGGAATGAGGGTATGATCTATGTCAGGGGATTTGACATGCGCCAGGTTCCTCTTTATGTGGATGGTATACCACTCTATGTCCCCTACGACGGTTACATCGATCCGAACAGGTTTACAACATTTGATCTGTCGGAAATCGTGGTTTCAAAAGGGTATTCCTCGGTATTGTTTGGTCCGAATACATTGGGCGGAGCTATAAATATGGTAAGCCGCAAACCGGAAGGGACATTTGAGGGAAGCTTGAAGGAGGGAATTACCGTTGGAAATGGTCAGATTGCCTCAAAATTATCTTCTCTGAATCTTGGCTCCAACCAGGGTACATGGTATGTTCAGAGCGCCCTTTCCCTCCTTGACAGCAAGTTCTGGCCGCTGGCAGGATCATATGTGCCAAATTCTAATGAAAATGGTGGTGAACGGGACAATTCGGCCGCAAAAGATTTAAAGGGGTCGGTTAAAATCGGGTATACACCGAACAGTACTGACGAATACTCCATTACGGCTATCGGTCAGCACTCAAATAAAGGTGTTCCGGTTTATGCAGGATCGAATCCAACAAGTCCTGTCAGATACTGGAAATTTACAGACTGGGATAAATCGAGCTTTTATTTCATCGGTAAGGAAGCCCTCAGCAGCACCAGTTATCTGAAAACCAAGGCCTATTATGATAACTACTTTAATGTTATCGACAGTTATGATAACGCCAGCTATACAACACAAACCTCCAAAAAGGCGTTTACCAGTGTCTACAATGACAAAACTTTTGGCGGATCGGTTGAATACGGTACAGAGCTGATAAAGCACAATACCCTGAAACTTGCCATTCATGACAAGTACGATATGCACAGGGAATTCAATGTCGGTCAGACACCAAAGGAGTTTGAAGACAACACACTATCCTTTGCTGCCGAGAATACCTGGGCGGCGGCAGATAATCTCAATGTGATTGCAGGTGTCCGGCAGGATTTCCGCAATACAATAAAAGCTGAAGATCTGCAGAACAACAAGATCTCTTCGTTTCCACTTGATGATAATTCCGCAACAAACTACCAATTGGCCGTAGTCGATCATCTTGACCGGTATCAGGACGTCACGGCATATATAGCCAAAACAACAAGGTTTCCAACCCTGAAAGACCGCTACTCCTATAAGCTTGGCAACGCACTTCCAAACCCGGAATTGAAGCCTGAACATAGTTGCAATTATGGTTTAGACTATACCATAACACCGTATGAGCAACTGAAATTGCAGGCTTCAGTATACCAAAGCAAGCTTGTTGATGTTATCCAGCAGGTCAATAATATTGCCTATGTCAACAACATCTGGGTTTATCAAGAGCAGAATACAGGCAAGGCAACGTTCACCGGTTTTGAATGTTCCGCAGACTGGAAGCCGGCGTCGTGGCTCAAAGCATTTGCCGGGTACAGCTATATCGACCGGAAAAACGATAGTGATCCAACGCTTTATTTCACCGATGTACCGAAAAATAAAATTTCAGGATATCTCCAGTTTGTCCTGAATAAAAGTACCTGGGCAATGCTTGAAACTGAATACAATTCCAAGCGCTACAGCATCAGCGACGGGAAGTATACAGCAGGAGGTTATGGACTGCTCAATTTGAGGGCAAGTACCACCCTGATCAGTTCTTGTTCGCTTCAGGCGTCAGTTGAAAATGTCTTTGATCGGAACTATGCGGTTCTGGAAGGATATCCTGAAACTGGCCGTCAATATGTGCTTTCGATTGCGTACTCGTTGTAACTAAATCAAAAACCAACCATGAGAAACAAGAGATTATCAGGCTATTCGAGGCTTTTGATTGTCGCCGCCATCACAGTTGTTCCATTCGCTGCCGAGGCAAAGGGTGATAATCAGGGATCTGCAACAGTGAAGGTTTCCGGACTTGTGAAAAACCCGTTTTCTATCACAACATCTTCAGTAAAGAAGTTGAAGATAGCTGAAGGTGAAAATGCTGCGATAGTCTGCGGTACTGGTGAAACCCGCAAAACCTTGAAAACATACAAGGGTGTCCTTCTTCGTGACATTCTTGATTCAGCAAAAGTTGTGATAGCTGATCCTCATCAGCGCGGGGAATACTTTGTTCTTATCCGTTCAATAGACAATTACAATGTCCTTTTTTCTTATAACGAAATTTATTCCGGGACAGCAGGTGACAGCACCTGGCTTATTTTTGAGGAGAACGGGAAGTCAATTGATAAAGATGGCCGGTTTGTTGTTTTCAGTGCAAAAGACAAGGTTACCGGCCCCCATCATGTCAAATGGGTCAACGCTATAGAGGTTTCAAAAGTGAACACATCAAAACCAGTTGAGACATCAAAACCGATGGAGCAATGTAAATAACGTTTCATTATAACAGCTATAAAGGTTAACGATGATTTGATAATGAAAGGTCTTTCACTGATTCTGATTTGTCTGCTGATTCTCTCGATAGTAAGTCTCTTTTCCATCGGCATAGGGAGATATCCCGTTTCGCCAGGAGCCTTATTTTCATGACTAAGCACCGGGCATTGCAGTGATGACAATCTTCCGGTTATCCTGTTCAACATTCGCCTGCCTCGGCTCATAGGCGCAATAGCGCCCGGCGGGGCACTCGCGATGTCTGGAGCAGCCTATCAGGGGATGTTCCGCAACCCGATGGTAAGTCCCGATATCCTTGGCGTCAGTTCAGGCGCCGGGTTTGGTGCGTCACTGGCAATTCTGCTCTCATTACCGGTAGCAGGCATACAGCTCTTCTCTTTTGCAGGCGGCATCACGGCTGTCCTGATCGCTGTCAGCATCAGTAAAACAATCGGCCGCAGCCATGATTCAGTTCTCGTTCTGGTGCTTTCAGGCATTATTATTTCATCACTTTTCGGCGCACTCCTGTCGATACTTAACCTGAATTATTCATCAATAAACAAAAAAAAGGGGGGCAAAAAATATCGCAAATCGTTATATTACTGGTAGTTAAAGTCAGCTAATAAGACGCGATATTTATGCAACCCCTTCATCAGAATATAGTCACTCCGGAGAGTATACAACAAACATTATTTTCATACAATGCTGCTTCAGCCGTTGCCTCAGTAAAGGGCAAAAAAGTTGCTCTTGATTTCCAAGGAGGCAATATCACAAGCGATGCCGGTGTGTTACTCCTGAGAGAAACCGAATTAAAGCTTGGGCTCATCACCATGCTGGCCAAGTGCATCAATGATACTCGACGTTCTTCTTCGATTACTCACCAGAAAACAGAACTGCTCACT